>CAZBDC010000127.1:0-15848 GCA_964490575.1 uncultured Anaerolineaceae bacterium
GGGTTAATTCTACAAGGGGGGAAAGCGACAGGTTGTTCATTGGCTTAATCGAGCATCTCGTCTTGAGCGGGGTGGTAGTGGTGGATGTAATATTGAGAAAGCCCATAGATCAGGCGCTGGCGGAACAGGGGCTCCCGCTCGGTGGGGATCTCAAAGCTGGCCAGCAGGCCTGGCACCAGTTGCCTGGTTTCCGTCACCGGCGCCTTTTGCGTAGCCAGGATTTCGAGCTGTTGATGAATTTTTTCAAGTTGGTGAATCTGCTGGCGGACTTGCTGGTGCGCTACCAGGCCGCCGCGGCCGCTGACCAGCAGAAAATTCTGGTACTCAGCCTGGGTGAGCGGGCGCAGGGTTTCAATCCATGTGGGGAGATCGGCGTCAGCCAGGAAGGGCGGCTGGTCTGGCGCGAGCGCGTCACCGATAAAGGCCACATGCTGGTCCGGCAGGATGGCCCAGATGGCTCCGACGGATGGCCCAGGCCGGTGCTCGAGGATCAATGGGCTTTCGTTCCAATGGATCATCAGCTTTTCGGTGAATGTTATTTCGGGTGGAACCCAGCGGATGCTACCCAGGTTATTGTGGAGCTCCCATTCGCCTCCGGTCTCGGCCCCGGTTGTTTTAAAGGTGATCGGCCGGTTGCGAAATGCCTCGGCGATCTTTTCGTGTCCTACGATGGTGCAATCCATCGCGCGGGCACCCAGCGTGCGGTCGTAGTGGGAATCCAGGTTGACCAGGATCCGGTCTACACCGCCGCCCAGGTTCAACAGCGCTGACCGCCAGGAGCGCGCGTCTTCGATCCGGAAGGGTGCGTCGATTAAGATCAGGCCGTGCGACCAGTTGATTGCGCCCAGGGTAACGCCAGCGTAAGCAGTTTCAATGTAGATGTGATCAGCAAGTTCTTGCATAAAAACCCTTATTTTTTATTATGCTGCGAGATATCCTGTGGGATTTGCCGGCTGCTCGCTCGCGGCAATGCGAAGTGCGCTCAATTTATTCAATTCTGGCAACCGGGACGGTGAAATAAAAGGTGCTTCCGGCGCCAGGCTCGCTTTCGACGCCGATTTTACCTCCGTGCGCCTGGACGGCCATTTTACAAAAAGCCAGCCCTAAGCCCAGGCCGCGCGGAAGGTGTTCTCCCTGCATCCGTTCGATCTGGATGCGAGAAAATTTATCGAAGATGCCATCTTGAGCTTCGGCAGATATTCCTGGGCCAGTGTCTTTGACCCAAATGGTCACCCAGTCTTGTTCGACTCGTGACCCAACCTCAACGCTGCCCTCAAATGGGGTGAATTTGGTCGCATTTTCGAGCAGGTTAATCAGGACGCGCCGGATCATGTCCTCGTCGACCCACATCCTGGGCAGGTGATCCCCTATGGTTACGACAACTTTCTGCCGCTTTGCGCTGGTGACAGGCTGAACTGCGTCCAAAGATTCGCGCACGAGGGAAGGAATTTCGATTGCCCTTTGGTTGAGGATCGATTGTCCGGCCTCAAGGCGATTGATATCCAGCAAAGAATTGATCAGGCGTTGCATTCGTTCAGAAGAGCGGATGGCGATGGACATGATTTGGGTGAACGCCGGGCTCTGTTCTTCCCGAAACGAGTCAGGGATCATTGCGTTGAGCATATCCAGGCTGGAGATGATATTTGCCAGGGGAGAACGCAGGTCGTGATAAATCATCGCGCTCAGGTCATCTTGAAGCGTATCCAGTTGTTTACGCTCGGTGATGTCACGGATCACCCACTGCAGTAAATCTCCATCGCCGAAGTTGATTTTATGAACGTAAAATTCAACAGGCAGGGCCGGCCGGTTAAGCGGGTGAAGCTGTGATTCACAGCAGACCGTCTCTCCGGACCGGATGGCCGGCATCTTTTCGTCCAGCCAATCGATTCCACCCTGGAATAACTCCCACATCGAGGAGCCTTGCAGCGATTCGAGCGACCGCCCACTGACCACTACCGCCTGGCGATTGGCCTGCTGGATTTTCCCATCCGGGTTCGTGACCAGGATAGGATCGATGCTGTTTTCGAAAAGCTCGAGGTAGCGCTGGTGGGCTGCCTGGAGGGATTCATACAGCCGGGCATTGTGAATCGCGATGCCAGCCTGGTCTGCGATCGACTGAAGCAGCGCCAGGTGATCCTGGTCAAAAAAGTTCGGGCGAGCGTGCACCAGGGTGAGCACACCAATCAGCTTATCACGCACGGTGATCGGCGCGCAGATGGCCGATTTAGGTCCCGTACGGCTATCTTCATCGTCTGGCCTGCGCAGCCAGCGCATATCCTGGTTGGTATTGGCTACCAGGGCCGCCTGGCGCTGGCTAAAAACCCAGCCTGCCAGCCCCTGTTCCAGGGACCATTTCATCTGATCCACCGTATTTGCGGTAAGCCGGCCTTCGTAAATGATCGCGGCGTCGACGGGTTGTTTATTTTCATCCACAACGATGATGCTGCCCCGTTCTGCCTGGACGCTGTTGGTGGAAAGAAAGAGCACCCGGGTGATCACTGTGTGCAGGTCGAGCGCCGAATTTAATTCTCGGCTGATATTGAAAAGAAGTTCTAGCGACGCTCTTGTGTAGTCGATCATACGAAATTCGGTCCCTGCTCCTAATTGTACTGCGTTTGAAGCAATCGCCGGATGGTCGCGCAGCGGTCATCATTCTTACTGCACAGCAAGGCCTGCGGTTGCTCCTGGATCAGGTTCACCAGGATGTGAGACATGCCCTCTAATGGAACCGCGCGCAGGGTGGCGCTGCCCAGTCTGGCCGTGCGGGTAATGGGCTCGAGATGGGCCGCAGCCTGTTCGAACCCTTCTGAACAGCCTGGGAAGCCCGGGCACTGGCGTACCCCCTGGGGTGTCAAAGCCCAGCGAATGAACTGCTTTCGGCCGGCCAGCCGCTCGAAATAGTGGATGCTGGTGTTTACCGTATGGTTCACGCCGATTAACAGCACCACCCCATTTTGTTCAACCAGCTTGCCGATTGGCGATAGTGGCTCCTCCAGGGTCTGTGATTGGAGTGCCTCGTCGACCTGGATCCCGGCAAAAGAGAGAATCGGGTGGCTGGAACGCCTGGCTTCGGGCAGCCTGCGGATGATCTCAGGCAGGGTGCCCATCATTGGATCGGCCGGCAGATCAGGGTAGAAAAATTCCGCCAGCCGGTTCCGGTCTTTGCCTGTGCCATAAATTATGGCGTTATCTGCTGGGCCGGTTTCGGGGACTACCATGGTCTTATAGGTGAAGGTGGGCGCCATGACGCCCCGGGCGATTGACGCCAGCGCGCCGACCAGGGTTTCCCCTCCTCCTCGGATTTCGCCAATCGACGCGAGCGAGGCATGAACAATGACTGGCTGGCTGCTGTTCAAGCCCAACATGCGAAGTGAATTGGTGATTTCGCGGTACGAGATCATCCCGGCTCCTTCTGCTGGGCCGGCTGAGGGGTGAATCGCTGGCAGCCCACCCGAAACATTTGCCCTGGCAGGTGGCTGGCAGCCGGACCGCTGAGAAATACCGCCAGTTGGGTCAACGCTTCGCTTTGAAGAAGCGGAATCCCTGCGGCAGGCCTGGTCATTTCGTTGAGATTGGTTGGATACAGCACTTCGAATTCCGGGCAGAGCGTAAATACTCGAATATTATACGCGATTAATTCCCGGGCGGCTGCCTGAGAGAATGCCAGGAATCCGGCCTGGCTGGCCGCATAGGCAGACCGCCCTGGCGCTGTTAATGCCTGTGGGTTCGTATCGACCAGGTTGAGGATCGTTCCCTGTCCCAGCTCGCGCATCTGCCCAGCCACCAGTTTGGAGATGAGGAAAGGGCCGTTCAGGTTCATTTCGAGAGTCCGCTGCCAGTCCCACTCGTCCATCTCCAGTAAAAATGTCTCAGGCATGATCCGCGGGTTGTTGACCAAAACGTTGATCTGTCCCTGGTCGGCGCTTATTTCCTCGAGCATGGCGCGCAACGGCATCCCGCGGGTGGCATCGGCAACGTAGGGCTGAATCTGCCCGGGGAGCGCCTGCGCAGCCTCTGCCAATGGATCAAGCAGAACCGGCGATAGATCATTGGCGATTACCGTCGCTCCTGCGCGCGCAAAGGCCAGCGCCAGCGCCGGTCCGGGCCATCTGCCGGCTCCGGTGATCAAGATTACCTGGTTGCACAACGTTTCTGCAGTCACGGTTGCCCTCCCTGGCTATCCAACGAGCAAAGCGGAATTTCTGCCTGGTTTTGGTGTGCATTCAGGTTCAAACCCAGGTAAGGAGAAGGGTCGAGGGTGTTCTCGATCTCCAGTTCATTCCGATAACGGCCCTGGCCATCGTCCAGGACAATTGAAAAGTGCAGGTGAACGCCGACTGGCCGTCCGGGGGTGCCGGAATAATTGCCCTGGTAGCCCAATAAGGCGCCGGCCTGCACAAAAACTTCCTGCGCGCCAGGTGGAAAGCTGTCTGCAATCAGTGAGTTTCCCTGGGCGTCGGCCAGGTGGGTGTAATAGAGCCAGATCTGGCGCCCAGGCTGGAGCGGGTCATCTGGCAGGCGGATGATCAGGCTCGATTTCCAGTCTGCCTGGCGGGTCAGGTAGCCATCCGCCGCGGCATATACCGGCGTTTCCCCGGCCGGGCCGCCGCTAAAAATATCGATGCCCTGGTGCCGGTGGCCTGGCCGAAACGAATCGTCCCACAGGTAGCCAATGTAGCCATCTGTTGGGACAATGAAGGGCGCCCCAGCGCAGCGCAGGCCGGCCTTCACGGCCCAATCGGGATGGGCCTCCGCGTTCCGGATCCACTCAATTACCCTGACGTCGCGTGAGCGGGTGTCTACGCCGCCGGCTGGCAAAAGCCACGCTGCCAGCCCGGCAATCAGCAGGGTGATGATCAGGATCCAGAGAAGAAATTTGACGATGCCGGCCATATTGCCCGAACCTTATCGAATGCCGGCGGCGGTGCCGCAGGAGGCGCTCGCCGGGTGCCGCAGTAATGGTTTTTATGGCGCGCCTGGAGCGACCTCCCCAGCCGGCGCAGATGAGGAAGCAAGCCGCCCGATCATTGACCATGGCCCGGTCCAGTCAATCGTCACCGGGCGGGTCTGTCCGCGCAGTTCTTCGTCCGACTCCACGAAGACCAGTTTGTTGGTCGGAGTCCGGCCTTTCCAGCGCCGCTTAACTTTTTCCTCGAACAAAACTTCGCAGGTCTGGTGGAGATAGCGGGCATTGATCTCACCGACCACCTGCTCTTGCAGCGCCTCCAACAGGCGGAAGCGGCGCATCTTTTCCTCTTCTGGCACATCATCGGTCATCCGGCGGGTGGCCACGGTTCCTGGGCGGACGGAGTAGCGCGCCAGGTGGGCCACGTCAAGTTTCAATTCCGCCAGCAAGTCATACGTGTGCTGGAACTGTGCCTCGCTTTCTCCCGGGAAGCCGACGATGATGTCGGTCGCAATCGACACGCCTGAGATGCGCTCGCGAATCCGCCCGACCAGCTGGCGATATTGCCCGGCGGTGTAGCCGCGCCGCATGTTGGCTAAAACCTCGTCGTCGCCAGCCTGTACCGGGACCTCGATGTGCGGGCAGACTTTTGGCAGCGAAGCGACACTGTCCAGCAGTTCATCCGTCATCCAGTTTGGATGGGAGGTAAGAAAGCGGATGCGTTGCAGTCTTTCGATGGCGTGCAGCCGGGCCAGCAGGCCGGCCAGGCCAGGGTATTCTGGTTGATCTTTCCCATAGCGGTCAACGATCTGTCCCAGCAGGGTGATCTCTTTGACGCCCTGGGCGACCATCGCGCGCGCCTCAGCCAGGATTTGCTCCGGCGGGCGGCTTCGCTCCACGCCGCGCCGGTAGGGAATGATGCAAAAAGTGCAGGCGTGCGAGCAGCCATAGACTACCGGGATGTACCCGGCGACAAGGAAATTGCGCTCCGCCTCTGGCAGGATCAGATCGCCGTCCATGTAAGCAAAGCGTTGCTGGGTTACCTTTTCTTCCATTTCGCGCACTTCGCCCTGGGTTAGAAAAGCCACCAGTGGGCCAGGGTCAGAAGGCGGCGAAAACACATCCACGTAAGGGAAGCGTTTCTGCAGGCTCTCCGTGTTCCGGACGCCCACCAGGCAGCCCATCAGGTTGATCACCAGGCCAGGGCGTTTTTCTTTCAGGGGTCTCAAGGAACTTAAGCGGCCGTAGGCCTTGTCTTCCGCGCTCTGGCGGACCACACAGGTATTTAGCACAATAACATCGGCCTCTTCAGCAGCGGGGGTGACATGATAGCCCAGGCGCTCCAGGGCTGAGGCCACCCGCTGCGAGTCGGACACATTCATTTGACAGCCTTCAGTCCAGATGTGATATTTCATAACGGCGTATTATAACAGGAAAGCCTGTAATAGACCTGTTCACTCCGAATTGCAGAAGCGCGCGCTTTGTTTCTGGTAAAATATCTGGCATGCACGGTTCTATTACGCTGAAGGAAAAGATCTTTGCTTTTCTATCGGGCATCTTCATTGGCACGATCGTCATGGCAGTCTTTTTGGCCCAGATCCCCGCGGTGCGCGACCAGCTTTCCTGGCGGATTGACTTTGCCATGACCTTTTTACGCGGGGTGATTGACCCGGTTCGGCCGATGCCGACGGCCGCAGTGACTGGGGCGGATCTACAGGTCGCGCAGGTGGCCGTCGCAGCAACGGAGACAGCTTTTGCCACACCGACCGCAGAAGCGGCCGTGGCAATGACACCCGCTGTTGTGGACACGCCTGTCCCGACGCTTTCTCCTACCCCCACGCTGGAGCCTACGGCAATTCCCGGCAGCGTTCAGCTTGACCCGCCTGCGTATGAAAAACAGGACATCAATAACTGCGGCCCGGCGACGATTGCCATGCACCTGCGTTATTTTGGCTGGGCAGGTGACCAAAAATCGATCGCTGCCCTATTGAAGCCCATCCCTGGGGATCGGAATGTCAATGTCGAAGAACTGGTCACTTACATCAATACTCGGGTAGAGGGCCTGGAAGTCCAGTACCGGGTGGGCGGGGACATCGAAATCCTGAAGAAGTTAATTGCGGCTGGTTTTCCGGTCACGGTTGAGGAAGCGTTCAACATGGCCGAGAGCTACTGGCTCAATGATGACCGCTGGGCCGGCCATTATCTTCTGCTGACCGGGTATGATGACGAAACCCGATTGTTCAGCGCGCATGATTCTTACGTTGGGCCGAACATCCGGGTTTCTTATCAAGATCTGGATAAGAGGTGGAAGGCTTTCAACCGCGTTTATGTGGTGGTTTATCCCATTTACCGGCGGCCTGAAGTCCAATCGATCCTGGCTGACCAATGGGGAGTCAATGCGAACCGCCAGCATGCCCTGGAGATGGCGCAAAGAGAAACTGAACTCGACCCACGGGATGCGTTTGCCTGGTTTAACCTGGGGACAAACCTGGTATATTTTGAGAAGTATTCTCAGGCGGCAATTGCATACGATCAGGCGCGCAACATCGGGCTGCCCCAACGGATGCTGCGCTACCAGTTTGGACCGTTCTTCGCCTATTTTCATACCGGGCGGACGGATGATTTGATGGCGCTGACCGACTATGCGCTTGCCCGAACTCCGAATTCTGAAGAAGCCATGTTGTGGCGCGGGTGGGCTTTCTATCGCAAAGGCGATAAAGCAGAGGCCATTCGCCTGTTTATGGATGCGCTGGAAGCCAGGCCGGATTACTCGGACGCAATCTATGGGCTCGAATTTGTGCGCAATAACTGATCCTGGCGGGGAGTGAAATCATGCAAAAAATTTGGCTTTCTATCCTGGCTTTGCTGGTCTCGTTTTGTCTTGGCCTGAGCCTGATCGCAATGGCGGGTGCATTGCTTCTCGTTTTCTTCTAAATTATTCAGGAATCACGATGGCGCTGGATCTTGCTCGCGTTCAAGCAATCTGTTTTGATGTTGACGGCACGTTAAGCGACACCGATGATTTATGGGTGTCTGCCCTGGAGCGGCGCTTGCGGGCTTTCCGGCGCCTTTTTCCCGATGGTGAAGTGCGCTCGTTTGCCCGTTGGGCGATCATGAGCGCCGAAACGCCGAGCAACCTGGTCTATCACCTGCTCGATCGGGCGAATCTCGACGATGAGGTCGGGCGATTCTACAGCTTCATCAGCCAGCGCGGTATTCACCGCCGCCCGCATCGCTTCTGGATGATCGAGGGCGTGGACGAGATGCTGCGCACGCTGGGCAGGCATTACCCCCTGGCGGTGGTGAGCGCGCGCGACGCGGCCGGGACGCAGGCTTTTTTGCGCCAGTTTGAGCTGGATAGCCTTTTCACCGCGGTTGCGACCGCGCTGACCTGCCGGCGCACAAAGCCTTTTCCGGACCCGGTCTTTTGGGCGGCTGAACAGATGGGGGTCGCGCCGGCGAACTGCCTGATGGTTGGCGACACCACTGTGGATATTCGGGCCGGAAAGAGCGCCGGCGCCCAGACGGTGGGGGTATTATGCGGCTTTGGCCAGGAGCCTGAACTGAGCCGGGCCGGCGCTGACCTGATTCTGCCTGGCACGGCTGCGCTGGCTGAAGTGCTCCTGGCCGGTTGAAAGGCAGGTCGCCTGGTTTGGGCGCTTGCGAAGCGAAAATATTCGAATCTTCTTTTTTGTATAGTCTCCGGAAAGCTGCCGGTGCTACAATGAAGAGCGTTCCCCAACACCGGCGAGGCATTGGTTTATGAGCGCAGTGATCCTGTATATCGAAGATAACCCGGATAACATGACCCTGGTCAGGCGGGTAATCGAATCGCTTGGGTACCAGTTTCTTGGCGCGCCTAATGGTTTAGAGGGGCTGAAGAGAGCCGAAGAATTGAAACCTGACCTGATCCTTCTGGATATCAACCTGCCAGATATTGACGGGTATGAGGTCGCCAGGCGGATGCGATCGAGCAGCAGTGAGCACCTGCTGCATGTTCCGATCCTGGCGATCACAGCCAATGCGTTCGGCGGTGACGCGCAAAAAGCCATGGCTGCCGGCTGTGATGCATACCTGGCCAAGCCCATTAATATCCGAGAATTGTGGGAGCAGGTGGATAACCTGCTGGGGGTTGACCCGAATTAGTTTTTACCCAAATCGGAGTAGCGGCCGGCCGAACTCCATAAAAGGCCAGGGAACAGCAAGCAGCACCAGTAAAATGGCCACGCCGATCCAGATGGCCGTCCGGCGGTGCTTGGCGGTGGCGCTACTGGCCCGGCGGACCATGGACCGGCCCACATGGGCTACGATGACCGCCAGGAGCATGACCACCGAGTGCTCCATGGCGAAGAAGCGGATTGAGGCATTTCCCATCACCCCGCCAAAATTTTGCAGGGCGGTCATTGTGATTGGGCTGAGGAAGAAATAGAGAATGATCCCAACCAGGAGTTGGGTATCCATCAGGGTGGTAAACAACATCCCGACCCGGTTGTCCATCCCCGTCCAGCCGCGTTTGAAAGACAGGCCATTGACTGCCCGGATGATTGCCAGCAGCGCCAGCAGGATCACCAGCCAGCGCAAAATCGAGTGGAGCGTAAGGAAGATCGAATACAGCATACCGTAATTCTCCAAAGGCTTTTGTTAATTGATTTTATAGCACCTTCACTGTTGGTGTCCAGTCTTTGCAGAGGTTCTTGTTCTGTTTAGCGTATGTGCGAGCGGGCCAGGAGCAGCACAGCCAGTGTTTTTCCGTCCTCAATTTCGCCCCGCGAGGCCATCTCGTAGGCCTGCTCGATTGGGATGGGGACCTGTTCGAGAAATTCGTCGGAGTCGGCAGGCAGCCCGGACTCATACAGCCCGGTGGCCAGGAAGGCGTGCATTTTTTCGGTTGAATACCCCGGCACCATGTAGAACTGGCCAATGTGCACCAGTTGAGATGCGGCCATGCCTGTCTCCTCGCGAACTTCACGAGCTGCCGAGCCTTCTGGCGTTTCGCCTTTCTCCAACAAGCCGGCGGGCAGCTCGAGCAGCGCTTTTTCGGCGCCTACCCGAAATTGGCGGACAAACAAGATGTTTCCCTGCTGGTCGATGGGGACGATCACCACTGCCCCGTTGTGTTTGATCAGGTCGTAGGTGTGATCTTTGCCATCCGGAAGCCGCACCCGCGTGCTGACCAGGTCGAAAACCCGGCCATGGTATATGGGCGCTTCATTCAATATCTCGTGCAAAATTTCGTGACCCATCGAGAATTTCCTTATTTGGGGAATAAAATGTAGTCTGCGCAAGGCCAGGAATTACGGAAAGCGCAGTGGCTTTGCTTAACAAACAAGGCGGGGGGAAAGCCCCCGCCATGAAGACAGGCCAATCCGCGGCCAATCAGGCTTACGGAATTTTTAGCGACATTCCCGCGCGGACATCGCTGGGGCTCGAGAGTTTGTTGGCAGCCAGGATTTGTTCTGGAGACACATCTCCGTAGCGGCAGGCGATGGAATAAATGGTGTCACCGCTGCCAACCGTAATGGTGTCTGGATGACTCCGCAAGGAGCGGGAACCGTGGTTGGGGTTCCAATTGCCGGTGCCGGGGATTCGCAGAACTGTGCCGGTGGCTACTTGCGAATACAAGTTAAGCCCGTTCAAGGCCAGAAGCGAGGTGATGTCCACGTCGAAGCGCCGGGCAATGCAGTAGGGGAACTCTCCATGCTGCAGCGTATAGGTCTCCGGGCGGACAATCCCAGGGATTTCGACCACTTCTTCGATGCCCCCACCGGCCTGTGAGGCCTCTGGGGTGGCTGTCTCGGGCGCGGCTTCGGGCGCCGCATCGCTTGTATCCCCGCCGGTCTGCTCGGGCGCTGAAGTGGCCTGCTGCGTTTCAGGGGTGTTGGTGGGCTGACCGGCCGGGTTCTGGGCGATGGCCGTTTGGGTTCGGATGATGGCGATTTGGTCGGGCGTTTCGAAGGGGAACGGAGCTTCACCGTTGGGGGTCGGTGAAGCAATGGGCGCCCGGGATGCCGGGCGCTGGCACGCTGTCAATGCCAGTAAGAGGGCAAATAAAACCAGCAAAACCATCTTTGGAAAACGTTTCATCTCCCGCTTCTCCTTGGTCAGGTACTTCTGTGTTTAACCTTGATCGTTTTGTAAAGCCTGGGCAGGCTGGCAAGACGAAAGGCACGGCTTACTTTCTGGATGGGGTAACTGCCTTTATTGCGTTAAGATAGACCAAATACAACGGTTAGTTTACTACTTTCTAATGTGATAGTAGCATAACCTTAAGAAAGCGTCAAGCAAATTGGTTGTTTCCATCTATATCTCAATTTGGGATAAACCTGCGTGATCGTCTTGTGGCTATCGAGATCCTGTTGCAATTTTTATGCCAGTCGGGTTCTGCCCGGGCAGACGGTACCACCGATTCTGTCACGGCGCCGGTCCGGCTCAAACAGGTAAAACATCCTCACAACCGGTGACTTTGCTCAGTGGCGCGCGGCCTGATTTGCGGTAAGATCCCTGGTGAGACGGAGATACCTCCAAAATCTTCATCGCTGTCTCCTCCTTTGGCAAATGCCTCCGCTGAATTTGATTGTGATCAGCGGAGGCATGCATTTTCGGATAAAATAAAACCGGATTGCTGCCTGCACAGGCAGGTGGTTTTCCTGGCAGGATCAATGGGCGTAAAAAGCCCGTAAGGAGCGAGCAGGATGGCAAACACCGAGTGGTTAGAGCTTATCAATAAGGTGAAAAATGGGGAGCTTTCGGTCGAGGAAGCGGCCAGACGGATGGAGGATCTGGAAGCGAGCGCCGGCCCGGGACTGCCCGCCACACCCCCTTCTGGAGAACTGCCGGCGGCGGGAGAACTGCCGGCGGCGGGGCCGGCTGGCGAGGCTGGACTGCCTGACCTGGGCTGGTGGCAGCACGCCTGGTTGATCCCGCTGGGAATTGGGGTGGCGATTATCACCTTGAGCGCCTGGCTGCTGTCCTGGGGGTATATGAACGAACGCCTGTTCTGGTTTTACTGCTCCTGGCTGCCGCTGCTGCTGGGCCTGTTCGTGCTCATGTTAGGGGTTTGGAGCCGGCAGGCGCGCTGGGCGCACGTGCGCATTCGCTCCTCGGACGGAACGCGCATCTCGGTCAGCGCACCGCTCCCGGCCCGTTTCGCCGGCTGGGTACTGCGGTTCTTGGGGCCGCGCATCCCCGCCCTGAAAGAAAAACACCTGGACGTGCTGCCGGTGATCCTGGATGAACTGGGCCGCTCTCACGAGCCAATTTTCGTGGATGTCGATGACGAGGACGGGGACCAGGTCCGGGTGTTCATCCTGTAGGGATGTCTTCCCCCGGCTGGCTTTCTGGCCTAGATCTGGCCGGTCGCCAGGTAGGCTTCGACCAGGCTGCTGAAGATGCCCCAGACGCTGCCCAGGATGGCGCCCGCGATTACGTCGCGGGGGTAGTGGGCGCCGACATAGATGCGGGTCACCCCGACCACCGCCGCGGTCGCGAACAGGATTCCGCCGATCAGCGGATTGGGGCGAAAGGCCTGGGTGAACAGCGTCATCATGAAAAAAGCCTGGGCGGTGTGCCCGCTGGGGAAGGATTTTCCGCGTGCTCGCCACCCGATCACGCGGGTGTTTTCCAGGGCATGGAAGGGCCGTGCCCGTTGAACCAGCGTTTTAATCAGCTCAACCGCCAGCGAGAGCGTCAGGATACCCAGCAGCATCTCAAATGCAAACCGCCGGTGACCGGTGAAGTAAAAATGAATTCCCAGCAAAATCCCCACGGCCCCGTTGCCGATTTGGGTCAGCGCCCACATGACCCGGTCCAGCCAGCCAGGGTGGCGCCCGCGCAGATTAAGAAGCGTAAAGACCCGGGCGTCGAGCCGCTGCCCGGCTGACCAGAGCAGCGAGAGCGTCAGCAGGCTGAAGACTGCTGGCAGCAGGATCAGCCTGCGCTGGGCCAGCAGCGCGTCTAAAAAAGACCGGCGCGTTTCAGCCGCCAGGGTGGTCAGGAAACTGCCCAGTACCACAGCGACCAGCGCCAGCAGGATTGGCCGGTAATAATCGCTCCACAGGTTTGACAGCCAGGCAAACAGGCTTCTTGAGCGGCGCCAGAGAGATTTTCTTTGCGCTGATTGACTCATCCGGTTCATTCCCCCATTCTACCGATGAATTATACCCGCAGAAGAGCAGGTTTTCGGGCTGGTTGGCGCTGCGCTGCCTGCCCGGCGCGTGCGCAGCGCCAACCAAAACATCTGGATTGGATCGACTTACCGGCGGCTAAAATTGCGCGATTGGTTGCTAAACCGCCAGCGCTTCACCAGCATGGCCAGCTCGGCCAGGTGGCGGGTCCGCATTGCGGCGTGCTGCTCGGCGTTCTCTACGGCAGCATCCGCCGGCTCGGTCAGTTTTTGACGGATTTCCTCCGCCAGCTCTTCGCTCATGTCTCCGCTGCGGATGCGTTCGGTCCAGCCGCTCTTCTCTTCCGCGGAGAGATGCAGCTTTTCGACCAGTTTGATTAACTGGCGTTCGTCTTGGGATAGTGCGGTCTTTGCCATGGATGATCTCCTGGGTATGCTTGCCCGCGGCGGCCTACAAAGCGCGGGCCCTGTCAAATTCCTGATTTACCGGCTGAGACTGTGGTCTACCTTCTCAGGTTTTTCCATCCCGTAAAAAGGGCGTGCGGATAATAGTCAATGACGTGATCGAGTAAATAGCGGCCGATTGAACGCGCTCCGGCCAGCCCCTGGTAGATTTCGGGGGGGACGTCCAGGAACTGGTATGCCTTACCGCTGTTGAATAAAACCACCAGGGCTCTCAGGTCTGCGTCGTAACCAATGGCCGCCGCCATACTGGATTCTACCGGCTCCAGCCGCATTTTGCCTCCTCATTACTTCCTTTATTTTACCAAGGAGATGCCGCTCAGGCTCGATTTTGGGCGAATCGTTTTGCCCGGCGCGCGCCCCATGGGTTGGCGTTATGCATATAATAATTCTGTATCCGGTCTCGCGGTTAGCGTTTGTGCTGTTTCATATGGGCTCAGCCGCCTCCGGAAATCGGCGCAGCCCAAACAAATCATTGCCAAAAACAGGGATTGAATTATGCCTCGTAAAGCTCATTACGTGCTCAGTACCCATTGGGACAGGGAGTGGTACCAGCCATTTCAGGATTACCGCTACCGCCTGGTTCAACTACTCGACCGTGTTTTGGAAGGCTGGCAGCGGGAAGACCTGTGCGGGCCGTTTCAGACGGATGGCCAGGCGATTGTACTGGAAGATTACCTGGAAGTGCGCCCTGAGCGGGCCGAACAGGTTCGCCGGCTGGTGCAGGAGGGCCGCTTCGTGGTCGGCCCGTGGTATGTTTTACCGGATGAGTTCCTCGTGTCGGGCGAGTCGCTGATTCGCAACCTGGAGCTGGGCCGCCGGGTGGCGCGCCAGTTCGGCGGGCAGCCCTCCAGCGCCGGGTTCCTGTGCGACATGTTTGGGCACAACAGCCAGATGCCGCAGATCCTGGCCGGGTTTGGGATCCGCGGCGGCTTTGTCTGGCGCGGGATTAACCTGGTCGATGAGCATCTCTTCCGTTGGCGGGGCGCGGATGGAACCGAGCTGCCCTGCTACCGCTTCGGCAAGATCGGCTACTGCAGCTACGCCGTGCAGGTGCGGGCAGCCAACCCCAGCCAACCGCGCCCAACCGCGGCTGAGGTTGAAGAGCGCCTGCAGGCCTTCCTGGCGGAGGAGGATGAAAAAACGAAGGTGGGCCCGCTGCTGCTCTTCGACGGCGGCGACCACATGGAATGGGACCCGCTGTCTTACGCGGCCCTGTCTGCTCACCTGGGCCGGGCGGATGGGCCGTTTGAGATCGTGCACTCTTCGCTGGACGCTTACCTGGACGAGCTGGAGGCCGCCGCCGGCCGGATTGGACCGGTCATCGAAGGCGAGCTGCGCGAGCCGGGGCTGTACCCGGACGAAGTGGATGCCCAGTGGCTGATCCCAGGGGTCACCTCCAGCCGGGTGGGCATCAAGCTGGCCAACGCGCACTGCCAGAGCCTGCTGTGCCAGTGGGCTGAGCCGGTCAGCGCCTTCGCCTCTGCCGCGCTCGACCTGCCTTACCCGCAGGGTTACCTCGATGTGGCCTGGCGCTGGCTGCTGATGAACCACCCGCACGACTCGATCTGCGGCTGCAGCATCGACGTGGTTCACGAGGACATGGTCTACCGCTTCCACCAGTGCGAGCAGATTGCCAGCCGGCTGACAGTCGAGGCGGCCCGCCGCCTGGCTGCCAGCGTGGAGGGCGGCCTGGCGGACGACGAGCTGCGCGTGGTGGTGTTCAATCCGCTCCCGCGGCCCTTTGACGGCGTGGCCGACCTGGACCTGGAGATTCCCACCGCCTGGCCGAAGTTCCACGAGACGATGGGGAACTTCGAGGGCCTGCCCGCTTTCCAGATTCTTGACAGCCAGGGCCAGCCGCTTTCCTACCAGCGCACGGCCCAGGCGCTGGACCGCGCGCGCTTCCGCACCTCGGATTGGGTTTTCCCGCAGGGCTATGAAGTCAACGTGGTGTCCGTCAGCCTGCCGCTGCGCATCCCGGCCCTGGGTTATACCAGCCTCACGCTGCGCGCCGGGCAAAAGAAGGCTGCGCCAACCCGCTTCCCGGGTGGGGCGGGCCTGGCCACCTCGGAGCGCACGCTGGAGAATGAATTCCTGGCGGTGCAGATCGAGCCGGATGGGACCCTGACTGTGACCGACAAGCGCAGCATGCAAATGTACCGCCGCTTGCTGACCTTCGAGGACTGCGCCGACATCGGCGATGGCTGGAACTTTGGCCCGGCGGCAAATGACCAGGCCATTTATTCGACCGGCAGCCGCACCAGCCTGGCGCTGGTAAGCAGCGGGCCATGCAAAGCGACATTAGATCGGAAGAGCGTCGTGTAGGGAAAGAGTGTAGGAGAGGGTGTTGGGGGG
>CAZBDC010000128.1:0-15833 GCA_964490575.1 uncultured Anaerolineaceae bacterium
GTAACTTTTCCGTAAAAATTCTTGTCGTTTTATGAAGAGTATGGTATATTATGATTGTCGCTGGCCTGGATGCCCCCCTCATCCAGGCCAGCGATATTTTATTTCTGTTCGTCGAGAAAAAAACAAGGTCTATTCTTCAGGAGAATTCATGATGCTAAAAGTTGCCGTGATCGGAGGAGGCTCAACCTACACTCCCGAGCTAATCAAAGGTTTTCTGGACCGTTTGGATACACTCCCGGTAAATGAGCTGTGGCTGATGGATATTTCTCCCGAGCGCCTGGCAGTCGTCGGGGGTTTTGCCCAACGCATCGTGGCAGCCCACGGCGAGCCATTCAAAGTTCTCCTGACCACAGACCAGCGTGAGGCGCTGCGCGGCGCGCATTACGCCATCACCCAGCTGCGGGTGGGCATGATGCCGGCCCGCCGTGGCGATGAGTACCTGGGAAAACGGCACGGGTTGATCGGGCAGGAGACGACCGGCGTGGGCGGGATGGCCAAGGCGATGCGGACAATCCCGGTCATTCTGAATGTAGCCCGTGACCTGCGCGAGGTAGGCGCGCCGGGTGCGCTGCTGGCCAATTTCACCAACCCCGCTGGCCTGGTGACGGAGGCTCTCACCCGCTATGCCCCAGATGTGCCCGCCGTTGGCGTTTGCAACGCCGCCATTGGGACCAAAATGCGGATTCTCGAAAACTGGGCCGAAACAACCGGACAAAAGATCGAACCCGAGCGGGCCAGCTTAAAGACGCTGGGCCTTAACCACCTGACCTGGCATTATGGCTTCACGATCGACGGAGAGGAGGTCTTCCCCCGTATTCTCACCCAATACATCGAGCACCTGCGCACAACTGACCACCCCGAATGGGATCCGGCTACCATCGAAGCCCTGCGCATGATTCCCAACTATTACCTCGCATATTACTACTACACAGATCAGAAAATCGCCGATCAGGAGAAATGGCCGCCCTCACGGGCCGAGCAGGTCCAGGCGATCGAGGAGGGATTGCTGCGGGAGTATGCCGAGCCAGACCGCACCGACCCCCCCTCCGACCTGATGAAGCGCGGCGGGGCCTATTACTCCACAGTCGCAACCCAACTGCTCAACGCCCATTATAACGACCTGGGCGAGGAACACGTGGTCAATACCCGCCACAATGGTGCGGTAGCTGGCTGGCCGGCCGACTGGGTTCTCGAGTTGCCCAGCCGGGTCGATGCAGCCGGGGTTCACCCGCTGCCGGCCGATCCGCTCCCTCCGGTGTGCTTTGGTTTGATCGCCCAGGTGAAGGCTTATGAGATTCTGACCGTCGAGGCCGCCGTCCACGGCGACCGCCAGGCCGCCTACCAGGCTCTCCTGTGCCACCCGCTTGGGCCGCAAGCCAACCGGGTCGGGGCTGTGCTCGAGGACTTGCTGGAGACAAACCACCGCTGGCTGCCGCAGTTTTTCCGGTAAAACGGATTTTTGCGGAGAGACCCTCTGGGAGCATTACCCCTGCTCAGGTCCCAGCAGAAAATTGACTGCTTCCACCAGCGCCATATCCGCCCCAAACCCACCGGCTTTCGTCGCCACCAGCAGGTTTGGGCGCGACCCGCCCAGCAGGTGTCCCCATCCAAGCCCTGGGAGGATTTCGCCGTCCACCGCGATCACCCGGCACCCGAGCGCCCGGCACACGGCGGCGGCGGTATCGCCGCCGGTCAGCGCCAGCCCGCCAATTTCCTCTACACTGCGTAAAACCGTGCAGGCCAGCCCGGCCAATCCATCCGCCACCTCCGCTTCCGCACCGGCCTTATCAGCCATCCCTTCTGCGGAGAGCACAAGGCTGTGTTTTTCCATTAGTTCTCGAACCAGTGAGCCGGTGAATGCTTCAGTTTTTTTAGCTATGCGCAAATCATCCCAGGCCGGGCGGAACACCCGCATCCCGGTTCGCTCTGCGGCCGTCACCTGCCGCAATGTGGCCGGGTGGCGGCTACCCACCACCACCAACACCGGGCCGCCGCGAGGGCCGGCCTGTTCTTGGCTGGCGGCAGGCGCTCTATCCACCGCCACTGCCGCCCTGGCCAACCCGGCTGAGCCACACAGCAGATGGATGCCGCCCTGGCGAGCCGCCGCAGCCAGCAACTGCAAGTCACCGTCCGTTTCAGCGTCAGCCAGCCAAACCCCCGTTCCAGATATGCGCTCTGCCAGCCACGACAGCCCGCGCCGGACTTCTTCCAGGCCCAACAAGCGCACCGGCAGTTCCGCGAAAACGACGCCTAACTCACCTGAAACAGCCTCACCCGCAAAGACGGTATCCTCAAAACGCGCGCCGTTTACCCACAACTGCCCACCGCACACTAAGCGGCCCTGCCCGGGAAAAGCTGGCGCGACCAGCGCCCGCGATAATCCCAGGCCACCCATCAGCGCCGCCAACTCCGCGCCCGGCTGCCCGCGCAGAGTCGAGTCAATTTTTTTATAGACCCGGCTGCCCGGCTCGATCGCCAGACCCTCCACTGCCCGCTGGACCCGCTCTGCCGCTTCAGAAGCGGGCAGGTGCCGGCTTTCAGTTGTCACCGCCACCACCTCAACAGGGCAGCCCATTTCTTCCCTGGCGGATGAATCCAACAGCACCAATGTCTTTAACCCGGCCTGGGCAAACACAGCGCCTGTGTCGCATGCACCTGTCAAGTCATCGGCAATGATGTTCCAGACCGCCATCCCTACACCAGCCCGGGGAGAATGGGCAGGCTGTCCGGAGCATGGGTCAGGACCGTAACGCTTGCATCGGGACCATGCCGCCGGAAGGCCGCATCCAGCGCCGCTTGGACCGTCCCGTATGGGGTAAAACCCAACGCGCGCGCTTCCTCCGCCTGGATCCCACCGCTGACCAGGCTGATTGCCGCGTTGCTCCGCACCCTGGCCCAGGCCAGCGCCAGCGCGCCGGAGACCATGTCCTCGATCTCGCCGGCTTCGATTAGCCCCTCAATCTGATCAGCGTCCAGCCCGGTCACCGCCAGGATGTCCGGGTGCATCACCGAAACTCCTTCCGGGCAGGGCGTTACCACGATGATCGTGCCGCCTGGCTTGAGCGCCATTTCGGCCGGATAAAGCGCTTTATGGGCCTGCCAGAATTCAATATCACATGGATGCGAGCCCGCCACCACGATGTCCGCCGGCCCGGGCAGCGGCACGCCATACACCCGGCGAGCAACCGCCACGCCCGCCCGGTGGGCCTGGATAAAGTCACCGTAGAAAGCCTGCACCAGCCGCCCAGATGTGTCGAGCACACCGTTAAGAATCGCCTTCAACCCGACACGCACGGCGATATCTTCAATCTCGGCCCGCACCGGGTTTTCGACCTGCCCCAGGTATGAACGCGCAGATCGTGTGCTCAGGTAGTGAGTCGCTCCGGTCGTGGCGGCGCCGGTTACTCCCGGCTGGACAATTTTGGCACCGCCCGAATAACCCGGGATGTGGTGTGGAACGATGCTACCCACGCCGATCAGGAAACCAGCTTCCATAACAACCCGGCTGACTGACACCGGCGTTCCCTGTCTCGTGACACCCAGGTCGACCATTTCGGCTGGCTCCTGCCAGGGATTGTTGATCACCCGCACTCGCTCTACCACCTCCCGACCAAAGTGAGCCGTGATCTCTTCATCAGTCATAGGCCGGTGGGTGCCCAGCGCAATGACAACCGTGACCTGGTCGTCTCGCAGGCCGCCCAGATCGAGTTCATCCAGCAGCGCCGGAATAAGCAGTTCGACCGGGGTCAGGCGCGTCATATCGTCGGCCAGGATGACAGCACTGCCTGCCCCCAGCACCGCCTCACACAAGCGCGGCGCGCCAATCGGGTTTGCCAGCGCTCGCCGGATTTCATCCACCGGTTCCCTGGTTAGTTCCGCTGCCAGGCCTGGGCGGGGCCTGACCGGGCGCGGAGTTCCAATCGCCAGCAGGTTGGCTGCCGGGATCTCAAAACGCAGGAATTCTTCTCCATACGGCAGGTTCACCGCCACCGGCTGGTGGATCGTGATGGTCTTCATTCGCTCACTCCCTGGGTGATTCGCCCGCTCGGGCATGGGCCATGCGCACCGCTACGTCAATAGCAGCCAGCAGGCTGGTTTCGCGCGCCTGCCCCGTCCCGGCAATGTCGAAGGCCGTACCGTGGTCGACCGACGTGCGGATAATCGGCAGCCCAATGCTGACGTTAACTCCCTCGTCAAAGGCCAGCAGTTTCATCGGGATGTGGCCCTGGTCATGATACATCGCCACCACAATATCATAAAACCCGCTCACTGCCCGCAGAAATACTGTGTCGGGCGGCTGAGGGTCAGAGACATCCAATCCCCGCCGCCTGGCCGCCTGCACGGCCGGCAGGATCTCGCGTGCTTCCTGGTCACCAAACAGGCCGCCTTCGCCGGCGTGCGGGTTAAGCCCGGCCACAGCGATGCGTGGATAGGCGATGCCCAGCGCGCGGGCCGATGTGTCGGCCAGGTCAATGACCTGCTCAACCCGCGCACGGGTCACCCGGGCAATCGCTTCTGCCAGCGACACATGCGTGCTGACGTGGACAACCCGCAGCTTCGGTCCCACCAGCAGCATGCTGACCTGGCCGGCCCCGGTCCGTTCGGCCAGCAGCTCGGTATGCCCGGCGAAATGAAACCCGGCCAGGTTCATGGCTGCCTTATTGAGCGGCGCAGTCACCACCCCAGCCACTAGCCCGGCCATGGCCAGGTCACAGGCCCGGAAGACATATTCAACCGCCGCCCGCCCAGCTGCAGCGCCGACTTTGCCAACCGGGCAGTCTGCCGGGTCTGCGTTGTTGAGGTCCAGCAGTGTTATGCTGCCTGGTTCGTAGCGCCCCGCCTCCGGCAGTTCTCGAGGCAGCTCTTCCGCCCCCGGCAGCTCTGCCGCCGCTGCCACCTTTACCCGCTCGAAACGCAGCGACCCGCAGCCCAGCCAACGGGATGCTCGCTCGAGGATACGCGCATCGCCGATGACCAGCGGGCGGCAAACCGCGAACACCTCCGGGCGCTGCAGCGCCTTGAGCACAATTTCCGCTCCCACGCCGGCCGGGTCACCCATTGTGATTGCCAGCAACGGACGCGAATCGTTTCTCTGGTTGGGACGTTCCGTTTGAGACTTGGAATGTCCTGTCATATGGATGTCGCTCATAATTTCTCCAATGCTTCCTGCATCGCCCTGGCCGAGGGAAAGCGTTTCGCGATATCCAGATCGAGGGCCTTCATCACAATCGATTCCATCTCCCTGGATATGCGCGGGTTGAACAAACGCACCGGGGTCTTCTCAAACGAAGCCGGTGGGTCTCCGCGCGGATCATGGTGCGTAAGAAGATGGTGGAGCGTGGCCCCCAAGGCATAGAGATCGCTCTGTGGGCAAATGTAGCCTTCATACTGCTCTGGCGGCGAGTAACCGTGTGTCCCAATCGCCAGCCCTCGCCAGAAATGCTCAAAAGGCGGTTGAGGGTCCTGGAAAAAACCCGGAGGGAAAATTCGCCCCAGGCCAAAGTCGACCACATGCAGAAGGTCTGCCCGGTCCACCATCACATTGTTGGGCTTCATATCGCGGAAGATCATCGGGTAGTAAGGGTGCGTGTGCAGGTAGTGCAAAAGTTGGCACAGCTGGATGGCCCACCCTACCACCGTCTTTTCCGAAAGGAAACCGCGTTGATGAACCAGGACCGTCTCCAGATCCCAACCGGCTACCCGCTCCTGGACGAGATAAGCATTTCCATCTTCCATGAAGTAGCCAAGGATGCGGGGAATGGCAGGATGCTGGAGCAAAGCGCGCACGTCAGCCTGGCGCTCGCAGTCGATGATGCTTTGAGCCGGCATCTGCTTGATGGCAACCCGCACCGCGGTGGAATACGTCCCCCCAACCAGTTCTTCCACATGGCGGTCGCGTGCCTCGTAAACCGTGCCAAAACTGCCCTGGCCGAGAATACCCAGGATTTCATAGCGCCGGTCAAGAATCGTCCCGTTCTCAAGCGTGGCGTTCATTGCTCTTTTCTCCCAGCTTTCCTGCGGGGGAAGTTGCCTCCGCCTGTCTACTTCACCAATTTGTATAGGAGCCATCCGCCCGGCGGTATACCGGGATCGGCGCGTAGGGTTCGGTCACCTCGCCCACCAGTTCGGCCTCATCCGGGTCAATCTCAACTCCCAGCCCCGGTCGAGACTGCGGCCACAGTTTTCCATCTTGGAAGACGGCCCCCTGCAGGATATGCGGCGCCTGTTTCGGCCCCGTACCCACCACCTCCATCAGCACCGGCACAGGCAGCGCTGCCAGGACGTGTCCAAGCGCCGCCAGCGAGATCGGGCCGGTGAAATGCGGGACCATCCCAACATAGTGTGTCTCGCATAGCGCAGCAATCTTGACAAACTCGGTGATGCCGCCCACATTTGGCAGGGTCACGCGCGCATAATCGATCAAATGGCGCTCGATCAGTTCGTTAATATCCCAGCGGTCGCCGAACTGCTCGCCAACTGCCAGCGGCAGGCGGGCCTGGTTGCGCAATGCAGCCAACACACCCGGGTTCTCCGAGCGCAGTGGATCTTCAACCAGCAGCGGGTTATAAGGCTCGATCAGCGCGCACAAGCGCACGGCATCAGCCAGGTCAAGGCGAGTGTGAAAATCGATGGACCAGTCGCCCTCGGGGCCAATCGCCTCACGGATCTGGCGGCAGTTGGCCTCAGTCCGCTCGACCTGCTTGCGCGCCTCGAACAACCCATCCTTTACATCACCAACCGAGGTGCGAAAAGCGCGAAAACCGGCTGCCAGGCAGGCCTGGGCCGTCTCGCCGAACGAACCCTGCCAGGGGAAAGCTGTCGAATAACACTCGACGTACTCCCGCGCCAGCCCGCCCAGCAGCGCATAGAGCGGCGCATTCAGCCGCTTACCCAGCAGATCCCACAGCGCCAGGTCAAGGGCACCCAGAGCGTGTAATTTCTCGCGCCCTGCCGGGTAAAAGTAACCGCGGTACATCATCTGCCAGAGATGCTGGACCCGAGATGGATCCTGCCCTATCAACATGGCGGCGCACTGGGTAAGCGTATCGCGCGAGCCGCCTTCGCCGATGCCGGTCAGCCCTTCGTCGGTCTCGACCGTCACGAACATGTCGCTCTGGTTGAAGTGCGGATTCGCCTGCCGTGGGCGATAAATACGAACGCGAGTAATTTTCATCTTTCAGACTCCTTCAATACGAAACACTCGCACCAGCACCTGCCGACGCTGCGGCTGAGCGCGATGCTCAAAAAGGTACAACCCCTGCCAGGTTCCCAGGCTCAGTTCGCCACCGTCAACTGGTACAGCAAGAGAAACCGGGGTCAGCATCGCCCGCAGGTGGGAAGGCGAGTCATCTGGCCCCTCCAGGGTATGCCGGTACCAGGCCTGGTTTTCGGGAGCCAGCTTTTCCATGAATGTCTCCAGGTCAATCCTGGCAGTCGGATCATAGCTCTCGCTGATCAACAATGATGCGCTGGTATGCTGGACAAAAAGATAGCACATCCCCTCTCGCACGCCCCACTTGCGCAGCAGACGAGTGACCGAATCTGTGAAAGGATATAACCCTTTTCCATGGGTCTGGATAGTCAGGGTCAATTTGTGCCAGTCCATAGGCGCTCCAGGAAGATCTGCGGCTCTCTGTTTAAAGCACGGATGCTCCAGGTGGATTATAGCGCAGTCTCAAGCAACAGGACCATCCCACAGTGCCTGGCTTTAGGGCCTGATGATTGAGTCAGCCAAATATGTTATACTTAACATAAGTTAAGCCATATATACCATTGCTCTTTGCAGCCAACCCGTTTATCACAGTTCAATAGGATCCATTCAGACAAAATGACCATCCAATATGCAATTCTCGGTCTCCTGTCCTGGCGTCCCTCATCGGGATATGACCTGAAGAAGGTCTTCGCTGATTCGGCTGCCTTCTACTGGTCGGGGAATAACAACCAGATCTACCGGACTCTGCTGCAGCTTCAATCTGAAGGCCTGGTAACCCACGAGACCCAGTACCAGGAGAGTCTCCCGGCCAGAAAGATCTACACCATCACCGCTAAAGGCCTGGCAACTCTCCGGCAGTGGCTGCTGACGACACCCGGGCTGCCAGAGTTCCGCAGCACGTTCCTGGTTCAGCTCGCCTGGGCAGATTTACTCAACGACGCCGAACTGGACGCGCTCCTGGCGGCCTACGAAGAAGAAGTTCGGGTGCAGGTGCTCATGCGGCAGGAACAGGCCCGAAGGCAAGATCCATCGCCTGCCCGTAGTCGCCGCGAAGCCTACCTGTGGGAGATGATCTCGCGCAACGTCGTCACAGCTTATGAAAATGAGCTGCGTTGGGTGCGGGAGGTGCGCGCGGGGTTAAGTCAGTGGAAATCCAGTCCGCCCGGCTCAAATTGAGGGCGCGCATGGTTTAAAAAATTATTTTCCATATTGACATCCAGATTGAATCGGCTATAATGTTTCAAGATATGCACCTGAATCTGTCTTTTCTGCCCAAGCGACGACCCGGAATGCCTCACCGACCAGGATGCGGCTCTTTTGTGCTTCGGTAGAAACGCCAGACCATAGCATAACCCCTGTCAAATGAGGCCCTCCATCCTGGAGGGCCTTTTTGTTTTCAAAAATCAGTAATCGTTAAAGGAGAAACCAGATGCCTGCACCAATTACCGCTAACTGTCCCGAATGCGACGCCGAAATCGTCCTCGAAGATGTTGTCCAGGGCGAAATTATCGTCTGTCCCGAATGTGGCGTTGACCTGGAAGTGATTAGCCTCGATCCGCCTGCCCTTGAACTGGCCCCAATGGAACAGGAAGACTGGGGCGAATAATTTTACCGGTTTATGATGATCGTTATTTTCGAACTGGAGGATCTGTTATGAAAATCGGCATCCTGCTGTCACGGGTAAGAGTTGAAGAAAAATGGCTTCTCGAAGCCCTGGAAAAGCGCGGTGTAATCTACGAGCGCATCGACGACCGCGAAGCCAGCTTCGATGTAAATGACCCGGCTCACTGGCTGGAATTTAACGCCATCCTCGAGCGCAGCCTTAGCTATGTCCGTGGGCTGTCCGCCACCCAGATCCTCAATGCCTGGGGCATTCCCACCGTCAACATGTCGCATGTGGCTGCCACCTGCGGCGACAAACTGGCTGCCTCTGCCGCCCTGGCGCGGGCTGGCATCCCTCAGCCGCGCACCAAAGTAGCCTTCACTCCTGAGGCCGCCCTGGAAGCTATCGAAGCGCTCGGATACCCGGTCGTGCTCAAGCCAACCGTCGGTTCGTGGGGCCGGCTGTTGGCCAAGATTAACGACCGTGACGCCGCTGAAGCCGTGCTGGAGCATAAAGAGACCCTGGGCTCTTACCAACACTCGGTCTATTATATCCAGGAATACATCCACAAGCCTGGGCGCGACATCCGCGCCATGGTGGTCGGCGACCAAACCGTGTGCGCCATTTACCGTTCCGCTTCGCACTGGATAACCAACACCGCCCGGGGCGGGCAGGGCGAAGTTTGCCCGGTTACGCCTGAGTTAAACGAGTTGTGCGTCAATGCTGCACGCGCGGTGGGTGGCGGTGTGCTGGCAATCGACGTGCTCGAAGACCCCCAGCGGGGCTTCCTCGTCAACGAAGTGAACCACACCATGGAATTCCATACCCTCGCCCCCATGACCGGCGTCGACGTGCCTGGAATTATGGTCGATTACACCCTGGCGATCGCGGCTGGAAAAATTACCCCCCAACTCCCGATCATGGTCACTCCAGGCCTGCCGCAGGGAGTTCTGGGTTACCCGGCCCCCTTCAGCGCCGGTCTGCCCGTCATGCCCAAATCAGAAAGAGTACCTGCATGAGCGGGGCAGTGATTAAAGTTTCCATCGTCGGCGCGTCTGGTTACGCTGGCGGCGAGCTGCTGCGCCTTCTGCTCGACCACCCATACGTCGAGGTTGCCCAGGCCACCTCTGAGAGCCACCTGGGTGAATTCGTCTATCAGCAGCATCCCAACCTGCGCAAGCGCACTGCCATGAAGTTCACCTCGCGTGAGACGCTCGCGCCCTGCGATGTGCTGTTCCTCGGCCTGCCCCATGGCGACTCCCAGAAACACATCCAGAAATACGCCAGCCTGGCCGGGAAAATCGTCGACTGCGCTGCCGATTTCCGCCTGCGCGACGCCACGGTTTATAAAAAGTATTACGGAGAGGATCACCTGGCCCCGGACTGGCTGGCACGCTTCGTCTATGGTCTGCCCGAGTTGCATCGCCAGGAAATGGCATCAGCCAGCTTCATCAGCGGGGTGGGCTGCAACGCCACGGCTGCCATCCTGGCCCTTCTTCCACCCCTCAAAGCCGGCCTGATTGACCTGGATAAACCCACCATTGTCGACATCAAAGTTGGATCGTCCGAAGCCGGGCAGAGTCCGAACCCTGGCTCCCACCACCCTGAGCGCTCGAGCGTCGTGCGCACCTTTTCGGCTTACGGTCATCGCCATACCGCCGAGGTTAAACAAGAACTGGACCTGGACAACGTTCACCTCACCATGACTTCAGTCGACCTGGTGCGCGGCGCGCTGGCAGCCGCCCACGCCTTCATAAAGCCAGGGATTAGCGAGAAAGAACTCTGGCGGGCGTATCGAGGTTGGGCCGAGGTTGAACCCTTCGTACGTGTTGTCAAGGACAGGCGCGGCATCTACCGTGTGCCTGAGCCGAAAATCCTGGCCGGAACGAACTACGTTGACGTAGGCTTCGAGCTGGACCCCGAGAGCGGGCGCGTGGTCTGCCTGGCAGCGATTGACAACCTGATGAAAGGCGCCGCCGGTTCGGCAGTCCAGGCGATGAACCTGATGTGCGGCTTCCCCGAGACTGCCGGACTGGAGTTTTCAGGGCTGCACCCAATCTAAACAAGGAGATGAAATGATTGTTGTGAAAATGGGCGGCGCCCAGGGTGTCAACCTCGATGCCGTATGCCAGGATGTAGCCGGGTTGATTCACCAGGGAGAGGAAGTGGTCTTTGTCCACGGTGGGTCAAATGAGACCAACGAACTGTCAGAAAAGCTGGGCTGTTCACCACGCTTTATCACCACTGCCAGCGGTTTCACCAGCCGGTACACCGACCGCCGAACGCTGGAAATTTTCGCCATGGCTACCGCCAGAATCAACATGGTCCTGGTCGAGCAGCTTCAAAAAGCCGGTGTAAACGCAATTGGCCTATCGGGCGCCGATGGACGGCTGCTCTCAGCCAGGCGCAACGAGGCAATCAAGATCGTCGAGAACGGGCGCCGCATGGTCATCCGCGACGACTACACAGGCAAGATCGAGCAGGTCAACGCCGGGTTGCTGCGCATCCTGCTGGCCGCCGGGCTGACGCCGGTCATCCAGCCCCTGGCCATCTCAGAAACCGGTGATTCGCTCAACGTCGACGCAGACCGGGCCGCTGCCGTGGTCGCCGGGGCGCTGGGCGCGGACCAGCTTATCCTGCTCACCAACGTCCCTGGGCTGCTGCGCAGTTACCCCGATGAGAGCACCCTCATTCCCCACGTCGCCCGCGCCGAGATCGATTCGGCCCTGGAACTGGCCGAAGGGCGAATGAAGAAGAAAGTGCTGGGTGCCGTCGAAGCCATCCAGTTGGGGGTCAAGAAGGTCATCTTCGCCGATGGACGCGTCGAGCACCCGCTGCTTGGCGCGCTTGCTGGCCAGGGAACGATCCTATCATGACAGGAACAGGAATGACCCAGATAACCTTTAATTATCAGGAACTCGAAGATCAATATACCTCCGGGCTCTACACCAAGCGGCCGCTGGTGATCGTGCGCGGCGAAGGCGCCCGGCTGTGGGACGCGGATCACAATGAATACATCGACTGCGCCGGCGGGCAGGGCGCTGCCAACGTCGGGCATGCTAACCCGCAGGTGGCGCACGCGGTCGCCGAACAGGCCGCCACGCTGATCTCCTGTCCCGAGATGTTCTATAACGATAAACGCGCCCTGCTGGAAGAGCGCTTGTGCCGGCTGGCAGGCTTTCCACGTGTATTTCTATGCAATTCGGGGACCGAGGCAGTTGAAGCGGCGTTAAAATTTGCTCGGCTGGTCACCGGCCGTACGGGGTTTGTCGCCACCATGCGCGGATTCCACGGCCGCACAATGGGCGCGCTCTCCGCCACCTGGGAAAAGAAATACCGCGAGCCGTTTGAACCGCTTGTCCCAGGCTTTACTCACGTCGCTTATAACAACCTTACGGCGCTGGAAAATGCAGTTGACGAATCCACCGCCGCCCTGATCGTCGAAGTTGTCCAGGGAGAAGGCGGAGTGACACCCGGGCGGGCCGATTACCTGCTCGGCGCCCAGGCCATCTGCCGCGAGCGCGGTGCGCTGCTGATTGTCGACGAAGTGCAGACTGGTTTTGGCCGCACCGGGCGCATGTTCGCTTTCCAGCACCACGGGCTCCAGCCCGATCTGCTATGCCTGGCCAAATCAATCTCCGGGGGAGTGCCGATGGGGGCCACTCTTGTCGGCGAGTCAATTGGCAAGCTCCCGCCCTCTGCACACGGCTCGACCTTTGGCGGAAACCCGCTGTCATGCGCCGCGGCGTTGGCGGCCATCGATTTCATCGAATCAAACCATCTTCCCGAGCGGGCAGCAGAGTTAGGGGCATGGTTTATCGAGGCGCTACGCGAAATCCAGTCTCCGCTGATCCGTGAGGTACGTGGCCTGGGGCTCATGGCCGGCATCGAGCTTCGCCAGAAAGTCACCCCCTATTTGCAGGCGTTAATGCGCCGGGGTGTGCTTGCGCTGCCTGCCGGCCTGACCGTCATGCGCTTTCTCCCTCCGCTTGTGATCCAGAAAACAGATCTAGAAAAAGTAGTGGCAGAGGTGACCGAGGTATTGAGAGCATAAAAGCCTGATGAATCCCAGCGACCAGATCCAACTCCTTCAAGGCCTGTTGATGGCCTACAGCCCGACCCTGGAAGAAACCCCGGCAGTCAATTACCTGGCGGCCCGGATGCAACAGCTTGGTTTCACCGTCGAAGTCGATGAATCGGGCAGCCTGGCCGGCGTTCTGGGCGATGGGCCACGCGAGATCCTCCTGCTGGGGCATATCGACACCGTCCCAGGCCAGATTCCCGTCCACCTGGAGGAAAACCGCCTGTATGGGCGCGGCGCGGTGGATGCCAAAGGCCCGCTGGCTTGCTTCACCGCCGCCGCAGCCCTGTGTGGGGCACGGCCAGGCTGGCGGCTGACCGTTACCGGCGCGACCGGCGAGGAAGGCGATTCGCGTGGTGCAAAGTGCATCCGCGACCGCCGCATCCGCGACCGCCGCCAGCCCGATCTCTGCATCATTGGCGAGCCGAGTGGCTGGGATCGGATCACCCTGGCCTATAAAGGCTCGGCCTGGCTCGAATACACCGTGCGCCGGCCTCTGGCCCACACAGCCGGCCAGTCCGTGAGCGCATGCGATGCAGCTGTGCGTTTCTGGAACGCCGTCCAGGCCCGGGCGGGTGAGTTCAACACCGGGCGCGCGCGTGCTTTCGACCAAATCACCACTTCGCTGCGAGCGATGCATTCCGCCCAGGATGGTTTCGCCGGAACAGCCTGGCTGACCATCAACCTGCGCCTTCCACCCGGCCTGCCGGTGGCGCAGGCAGTTGATTTGCTATCTGCTGAAGCAGGCGACGGAGAACTGAGGCTGTTAGATGGCCTGGAATGCTACCGGGCCGACAGGAATTCGCCCCTGGTGCGAGCCTTCCTGACCGCCATCCGCGCGCAGGGTGGGCAGCCGGCTTTCGTCGTCAAGACCGGCACATCCGACATGAACATCGTCGGCCCGGCCTGGGAGATCCCCATCCTGGCCTACGGCCCCGGCGACTCAAACCTCGACCACACCCCCAATGAGCACATCGTCCTGGAGGAATATCTGGCCAGCATCCGCGTCCTGGCTGATGTCCTGGAACGCTTGCAAACGACCAGCGGTAGTTCCACCGCCGCCAAGTAAGCCAGTTTTCTTCCCCTGTGCAGTGACTCGAGAGGACAGGTATCCTCTGACCGCTCCACACCCTTGCAGCCCGCCTAAACCCGGAACTCTGCCGCCTGTTTTATTTGACCCTCCGTCCTGGAACCAATACAATACCCTTACCGATCACTTTCCGACTCTGGAGGGCAAATGCCTGCACCTGACAAACCCGCAACGTGTATTTACCAGCTCGGCACCGATTCAGTGGTAGCCTTTGCGGCCCAGGAGCTTCAAAAATACTTACGGCGCATCACAGCGGTCGAAGCGCCGTTACTACCACAACCTGTTTATGATCCTGCCCGGCAGGATGGAATCTGGCTGGGCAGGATCGGTGACTTGAGTGGAGAAGCTGGCAACCAGTTTGTGTCCGAGCTGGATGATCGGGTAATGATCGATATCGCCGGCGGGCGGGGAGTTATCGCTGGCGCCAACAACCGCAGCGTGCTACTGGCAGTCTACCGCTTTCTCAACGCAGCCGGCTGCCGTTGGGTGCGGCCCACCGCCGATGGAGAAGTTATCCCCCAGCGTAACCTATCCAAGTTGGAAGCCCACCTGGACGAGCAGCCTGCTTACCGGCACCGCGCCATCTGCATCGAAGGCGCCGTCAGCCTCGAAAATGTCATTGACATAATTGACTGGTCGGCAAAAAACGGTTTTTCGGGCTATTTTATGCAGTTCCGCGAAGGCCATACCTTTTTCGACCGCTGGTATGCCCATACAAACAACCCGCTCAAAACGCCAGAGGAATTTTCGGTCGAACAGGCCCGGGTCTTTACCCACCAGATCGAGGCCGAACTCGCCAGGCGCGGAATGGTATACCACGCCATTGGGCACGGCTGGACCTGCGAGGCATTCGGAATCCCCGGGTTGGGCTGGGACCCGGTCGTCCAGGATTGGCCGCAGGAGGTCCTTGCCAGCCTCGCAGAAGTCGGCGGGCAGCGGGCCATGTGGCATGATATTCCCCTGATCACCAGCTTGTGCTTTTCGCAGCCGGTGGTCCGCAAGCGCGTGGTAGACTGCGCCGTTGATTACCTGGAAGCCCACCCCAACATCCAGGCACTCCATTTCTGGCTGGATGACGGCTTCAACAATAAATGCGAGTGCCCCGACTGCCGCCAGATGCGCCCATCCGACTTCTATGTACGCTTGTTGAATGAGTTAGATGAGACGCTGACCGCCAGAGGCCTGCCCGGTAAAGTTGTTTTCCTCTCGTACGCGGATATGCTGTGGGCGCCCGAATGCGAACGGATCAATAATCCAGATCGTTTCATCTTTATGTTTGCACCGATCACCCGTTCTTACCGCAAGCCGCTCTTCCCACAAGATCTTAATTACCCTGAGCCCCCCTTTGAGCGCAACCGGCTGGTCTTCTCCAGCAACAACGACGAACAACTGGCCTTTCTCCGCGCGTGGCAGGAGATATTCGAGGGGGACAGCTTCATTTTCGATTACCACTTAATGCTTTCAGGCTCCTACACAGGCGACCCCGACGCCATCTTCCTGGCCCGCCTCCTCCATAGCGATATCCGAAACCTGCGCCTGCTGAAACTCAATGGGATGGTCAGTTGCCAGCTCCAGCGCATCTTCTTCCCCACCGGGTTGGCAATGTATACGATGGGCCGCACGCTGTGGGATGATCAGCTTGATTTCGAAGATCTGCTGGACGAGTACTTCCAGGCCTCCTTTGGCCCACAATGGAAAGACTGCAAGGATTACCTCCTGGCCCTGTCCGAACTGCAGGATGTGGTTCCGCTGCGCGAGAAGGGCCTTACACCAGACCCGCAATGGGCTGCCAGACTCCACCAGGGGCGAGAAACCATTCGCCAGTTCCTGCCGGTGATCGAGCACA
>CAZBDC010000129.1:0-15740 GCA_964490575.1 uncultured Anaerolineaceae bacterium
ACTTTACTACAAAAGCCCTATCTGCTTAAGCCATTTTTGGCGAAGGTATTGTTATCCCTTTATTATACATAACCACTTTCTGTTACCCAGTGGGAGAGGAGATAAACCGGGTGAGTGAAAAGCATACCTTTCGCGCTGCGATCGAGGATGCCGGGGATGGGGGCGCTTTTGTGACCATCCCGTTCGATGTAGAACAGGTTTTTGGCAAAAAGCGGGTTAAAGTTCAGGCCCTGATCGAAGGCGAACTGTACCGCGGGTCGCTGGTGCGGATGGGCGGGCCCTGCCATATCCTGGGGATTCGCAAGGATATTCGCGAGAAAATTGGCAGGACCTATGGGGATGAGATTGAGATCGTCCTCGAAGAAGACACGGAGCCGCGCGAGGTAGCCGTCCCTCAGGATTTGAGGCAGGCTTTTGATGGCCATCCTGAAGCAGGGACGTTTTTCAATCGGCTTTCGTATTCCCACCAGAAAGAGTATGTCGGCTGGATTGAAGAAGCAAAGCGCGCTGAGACCCGCCATTCCCGGGTCGCTCGAGTGATTGAGATGCTCGAACAGGGCAAGAAAGGAGGTCCCCGTGTGTGATACCTGGGTCGCATTGAAGGACGCCACGGCGGAAGGCCGGGTGATTTTTGCGAAAAACAGCGACCGGCCGGTCTTCGACTGCCAGCCCCTGCTGCTGCAGCCGCGCCGGCGCTGGCCAGCCGGCAGCCGCATCCAGGCCGAATACGTCGAGCTTCCTCAGGCGGAGGTTACCTATGCTCACCTGGGCTCGAGTCCCTACTGGTGCTGGGGATACGAGGAGGGGATGAACGAGTGGGGGGTGGCGATTGGCAACGAAGCCATCTACACCCGGCCTTACCGGCAGCAGGTAACCGATCTTAAACAGGACCGGCCGGTTGAACCCGGTTTGCTGGGAATGGATATCATCCGCCTGGCCCTGGAACGGTGCAAAACCTCGCGCGAGGCGGTTGAGCTGGTGGGCAGGCTGGTGGAGACGTACGGGCAGTTTGGCTCGGGCAGCCCGGGCAAGCCACACGATGAGGGCAGTTATGACAATGCCTTTATCATTGCCGATCCAACCGAGGCCTGGGTGGTCGAGACGGCCGGGCGGCGCTGGGCTGCGCGGCGCTTCCAGCAGGGCTATACCTCCATCTCAAACCAGCCGAGCATCCGCACAGAGTGGGACCTGGGCAGCCCGGACCTGGTGGCAAATGCGCAGCAGGCCGGCTGGTGGCGGGCCGATGCGCCGCTGCCGTTTGATTTTGCCCAGGCTTACATCGACCCACAGGTTTCGCGCCAGGTGTCGCACATCCGCATGATGCGCTCGCGCCAGCTGCTGGCCGAGCAGAGCGGGCAGATCACGCCCGAATGGATGAAGCGAATTGCGCGCGATCATTACGAAGACACTTTCCTGCGGGGCCCTTACTTTGACGCGGCCAACCCCGATTTTCTTTCCCTGTGCATGCACGTTTCGCCGGCCGATTTCACCTGGGGGAACACGGCCAGCTCGTGCGTGGCCGTCCTGCCCATCGCTGCGGGCGAGCTGCCGGTTTTCTGGTGGACGCCCGGCCCGCCTTGCAACGGCTGTTATGCGCCGTTCTTCGCACATGGCAGCCAGCTGCCGGCGGTGGTTTCAACGGTAGGCCGGCTGGGCAAACAGGTGCTCCCGGCTGACAGGGCCGGGGCGGACTCTTTCAGCCCCGATTCCTACTGGTGGCTGTTTCACCGGCTGAATGAGCGGGTGAAGGGCGCTTCGGCATCCAGCCTGCCCGGTTGTTACGCGGAACGGAACCCGATCGTGCGCGCCCGGTTCGACGCGTTGGAACAGGCCTTTACCGAACAGGTCCCTGGAGTAATGAGACGCGCGGTGGAAGCTGGCGGGCAAAATCCGGCGGACATGGCCGGTATTCTGGATGCGTTCAGCGCTGAGTGTGTGCGCCAGGTCGTGCAGGCGATGGATGAACTGCTGGTTGAAATGCCGGCCTGACGCCTGGCATGGGCAATGCTCGCGCCAGCGGCGACCTGCTCACCGGCCGGCCGGGCCGGCCAGGGTTGGGACGGGTTGGCTTCTCCCGGCCGATCAAACCGGCGCCGCGCCGTCATTTTGTCAATTTCCGACCAGTTCCTTCACCCGTGGGTGATCTTTATAAAAGCCCCAATACTTAGGCGGCAGCAGCGCCGCGATGCGGGCCATGATTTCATCGGTCCAGTACTTCAACTGCTCATCGCGCTTGTCCCGGTCGAGCGGCGGTACGTAAACCGCCGGGCCAAAGATCAGTCGCAGGCGGGGCCGGCGCAGGCGCAGCAGATCGTGGAAGTAGGTTTCTGTCCCGGCGATGCCTACCGGGACGATAGGCACCCCGGTTCTTTGGGCCAAAAGGACTGTGCCGGGTTTACCTTCTTGCAGGCTGCCCGTCTGGCTGCGTGTGCCTTCCAGGGCAATGCCTAATGCCACTCCTTTCTTAAGCCACTCGGCCGCCACCCGGAACGCGCCGAAATCGGCCTTGTCGCGGTCGAGCCAGATGACCTGGCCGACGTCCAGGATCCAGTTGAAGACCGGGTACTTCTTGTATTTATCCGCGACCAGGGCGGTGATATCAGTGCGGGCCGGGTTGATGAACAGGTAGAGCGTGTCCATCCGGCTCATGTGGTTGGTGGCGACAATCACCCCGCCCTCTTGGGGCAGGTGTTCTGTTCCAGAATACTCGACTCTGGCTAACCCGGTCAGGAGCGTTTTCATGATGGACTGGAGCGTTTTTCGTTTCATGGGTGCACCTGCAAATGTTGGCTGTGGCTGTGAATCGATCGAAACCGGTTTTATCCGAGTTCGGCGCTGGGCTTTGCGCTGCGGCCTTTGAGGTATTCAACCACGGCCGGGATCAGCGAAATGAGGATAATGGCGATGATGACCAGCGAGAAATTTTCCCGTACGATTGGCAGGTTGCCAAAGAAGTGCCCGGCCCACAGGAACAGGCTGGTCCAGACGATCCCACCAAATACGTTGTAGCTGATGAAGTAACCGTAGTTCATCTGCCCAATCCCGGCCACAAACGGGGCGAATGTGCGGATGATGGGGACAAAGCGGGCCAGGAAGATGGTTTTGCCGCCATGCTTCTGGTAGAAGGCATGGGTCCGGTCCAGGTGCTCTTTTTTGAACCAGCGCGAGCCGGTGGTGAAGACTTTCGGCCCGACGAAATGGCCAATCCAATAGTTGGCCGTGTCGCCCAGGATGGCTGCCCCGGCCAGGAGCACGTTCAACAGCAGGGTGTTCAGGTTGGTGTCCGGAAGGGCCGCGACTGCCCCGGCGGCGAAGAGTAGTGAGTCGCCGGGCAGGAAGGGCATCACGACCAGGCCGGTTTCGATAAAGATAACCACAAATAAGGCCAGGTAGGTCCATCCGCCAATACTATTGACGATCAGCGGCAGGTGCTCGTCCATGTGCAGGACGAAGTCAATGAACCAGCGAATCAGGTCAAGAATCATATCCATTTATAATGAACTCCGTTATTGAGTTTCGAGAATGTCGTTATTTTCCAGGGCTGGCGAGGCCGGCCTGGTGGGCGGCAGGGTTTTGCGTAGCAGGCGGTTTCCGCCTGCCAGCAACAGGAACAGCAGCAGGCCCAGGAAAAGGATGCTGAACGAAGCAGACTGGCTGAAGCCGGTTAAAAAGCGCAGGTTGTCGGGCGGCGTCTCTAAGAATAGGGTTCCTACCGCGGATAAAACGCTGAGAGCGTTCCACAGCCCATGCAGGCCGACGGCCAGCAGATAGGCCAGCCCCAGGCGCAGGTATGAACCGGACTGCCAGGCAGCGGCCAGCGCCCAGCCGACCAGGGCCGTCGTTGTTATATGCAGCAGGCCGGTTCCGGCCCGGGCTACCGCCAGGGCCGCCCAACTGTCCTGCAAGGGGCCGGCCAAAGAGAGCAGGCTTTCCAGTAACGCGAATGCCCCGCCACACAGCGCTCCCGCAGCAAACCCTTCCGCCGGGGTCAGACGGCGCCCGGCCAGCGCCCACAGGGCCAGCGGTTTGAGCAGTTCTTCGATCAGCGGGACCAGCCCGGCCAGCACTGCCAGGATGCCAAAAATAACCAGCGGGTTCTGCAGGTACGGGCGGGCAAGCTGCAGAATCGATTCTGGGTTAGGCTGCGAGGTGAGCATCCGTTGGGCCAGGATTTCCAGCTGGGTCACCAGATCGGGCCTGCTGCTCAACCAGGCCGCAAAGAGGATCAGCAGCCCCCCCAGGATGGCGATTTCAACCACAATGACAACCGGCGTGGTCACCAGCAGGCTGAAGTTGAGCACGCCCCACTTGCGCTGGCGGGAACCGCCCGGCAGTTGCTGGCGGGCCAGTTCCACCAGCCACCAGATTGGCAGGCCCACGGCCAGCAGATACAGCGGCGGCAGGAGCAGCCAGGCCAGGCTGCTCTGGACGGCGACCTGGTTCCCCACGGCCAGCGCCAATGGCCATACCATCAGCAGCAGGCTGGCCCAGCGAAGCCGGCCGGGCGGAGGGAAGCGGGGTGCCTCTCCCTGCATCCGTCGAAGGCTGTAAACGAGTGAAGGCAGGGCCAGGGCGGCCAGCAGACCGCTCACCCAGGCCATGTTGAAGATCGACGTTGCGCTGGCCAGGTCGATTACCTCACTGAACAGAGCGGAGAGCCCCAGGATCAGCAGCAGCCCGGCCCCCAGCACGGCAGAAATCAGGCCGAAGCTGCTGACGATCAATTGGGCAATGGTAAGCGCGCTGCTGCCCGGGCGGCCCTGCTGGTTCTGCTGCATTACTTTTCCTTAATCTCGATGGACAGGATCTTATCGCCCGGTGGGAGATCCATCGTTTGGGCCGGGTCGCGAGAAGTCAGGCTTTCCAGCACGTCCAGGCCGTCGATCACCTCGCCAAAGATGGTATAGCTGCCGTCCAGGTTGGGCGCGGCCTGGAACGTAAAGAAGAACTGGCTGCCGTTTGTATCCGGACCGGAATTTGCCATGCCCACCATGCCCGGCTTATCAAACTTAAGATCGCTGATCTCGTTTTTGAAGTAATAGCCGGGGCTGCCCATGCCGGTCCCGCTTGGATCGCCGGTTTGGGCAACAAAACCGGGCAGAACGCGGTGGAAGGTGACGTTGTTAAACCAGCCCTCGCGCGCCAGGAAGACGAAGCTGTTCACGGTCAGCGGCGCCTTGTCCGGGTAAAGCTGAACCAGCACGTCACCCTTTTCCGTTTTAATCGTGGCGGTATATTCCTTGCCTGGTTCGATGATCATGGGTGGGCAGAAGGTGAACTGGTTGTCTTCCATCTTGACCAGGTTCAGGATTGATTCGAGGCTGGCCAGATCGCGCGGCCCCTGATAGGGCAGGCCGTTGATCAGCACGAAAGGCGTCCCGGGGATGCCAATGGTCAGGCCATGCTGCTGAGCCTGTTCGACTTTCTCGACCAATGCCTGGCTATCCATTGCTGCCACAAACTGGCTTTCATCCAGCCCCAGCCCGGCGGCCTGCTCGACCAGCCAGCTTTTGAACTGCTCTTCGCCCAGGCTGGCAAAAGCCTGCTGTTGGGAGAAAATCAAGTCATGCATTTCCCAGAAGCGGCCCTGCAGCCCGGCTGCCTCGGTGGCTAAAGCCGCCGTCATTGCCAGGGGATGGCTCGGGAGCGGAAAATGGCGGAACACCACCTGAACCTCGTCCGGATGTTTTGCATAGAGCTGCCTTAAGTCGGCTGCCAGCATCGCGCAGTAGGGACATTGAAAGTCGCTGTATTCGGTGATGGTCAGGACAGCGTCTTCGCTGCCCAATACCCAATCCTCCGCCTGGGGAGTTGGAAACATGGATGCTTCCGTCGGTCCGGGGGTTGGCGAGATGCTGACCACCTGGCACTCCATTTTGGGGAGGCTGAGATCCACAGTGGGGGTCGATGCCGGGGTGCTTACGGAAGCCTGCTCGCCATCAGCGGAGGATGGGCCGCAGGCAGACAGGGCGATTGATAAAACGAGAACGAATAAAATCCAGGGTTTTGGCATAATTTCCTTAATTACCAACAAAATTGATCGGGCAACATTCAAGCCCGGCTTTCCTGCAGACGCCGGGCGACTGCCTGCCGGATCTGTTCTTGCACTTGCGCAAAAGGCGGGCTTGCGCTGATGACGATCCACCGTCCCGGGTTTTTCTGCGCCAGTTCCAGGTATCCCTGCCGGACGCGCTGGTGAAACGGCAGATGATAAGCATCCAGCCGGTTCCATTCCCCCTCGCTGCGCTTGCGTTGCAATCCCAGTTCTGGGTCCACATCCAGCAGCAGAGTCAGGTCAGGCCACAGGTTGCCAGTAGCGAAATCGAGCAGGTGGCGCAGCAGATCGCGGTCATTGCCGTGCCCATACCCCTGGTAGGCCAGGGTCGAGTCGGCGTACCGGTCGGAAATAACAATTTTCCCCTGGGAAAGCTGGGGCCGGATGCACTGCTCGACCAGTTGGGCGCGGGCGGCCAGGAACAGGAGGGTCTCCGTCCGGGGGTGCATGTTAGTGTTGTCGAGACGGGTGAGCACAGCCCGCACCTGGTCGCCAATTTCTGTCCCGCCTGGTTCGCGCGTGGTGATCACTTCGTGGCCAAGACCACGCAGAAACTCAGCAAGCGGCTGAATGTGGGATGTCTTGCCGCTGCCTTCGGGGCCTTCCAGGGTGATAAACATAACGATGTGTCCCTGCCTTTGGGTGCCTGGCGATTATTCGCGGTAGATCCGCACGCGGCGGTTTGGCTCTTTGCCATAAGAGTGCGATACCAGGCGGGCCTGGCGGGCCATCTCATGCTGCATTCGCCGCACTGGCGCCGAAGCTGGCTCGAGATCGACGTAACGCTCGCCGTTCAATACCGCCTGAATGGCCATTTGGGTCTGGGTTGTGTAATCTTCCCAGTTATCCGGGCTGGTGGAGCTTAATGAGAGGTTGAAGATATCTGCCAGGAGCTGTTCGATCTGGTTGTTCGTGTTCGCACGCAGCACATAAATGGGCATACCGCGCTGCTCGGCTTCCAGGATGGTCTGCTGCCGGCTGCGGTAATAAGCTCGCAGGGTAACCAGTACATCGGCTTCGGTCAGATCCTTTACTACCACCGCGGGGACACCCATCCGTTTAGCGCTCTGCATCAGCCGGTTGCGGGCGACCCCATAGGGGTAAATCCGGATCGGCTGCATGGAGGCCATCCGCTGGCTGCGGGCCACTTCAGTGGAAAATTCGACCGGCAGCGGTTCGGGCTGGTTAGAAGTCCGGTTAAAAGCCTCATGCTGTGACACCGGGGCGCTGGCCGGGGCGCTCAGCCCGGTGCCTGAGCGGCGGAAGCCGCTCTGCTGCTGGGCCGGCTGGCGGTTGACAATCGCGGGTACGGGAGGTTTTTCGACGCTAATTTTGCCGGTTTCATCCCGGTAGCGGATCTCGGGCGGCAGCGGGTTGCCGCGGACCAGCGCGTCGACAGCCGCGGACACATCGGCCTGGATGGCCACGCGGTCGCGGTCTTGCATTTCCACCAGCACGTCAAAGGTCGGTGGCGCGCGGCGTTCCAGGACGGTCTTCTGCGTCCCGCGCCGGCGGGCTTCTTCATCGGAGAGGGTGACGGCTTCGATCCCGCCGACCAGGTCCGACAGGGTCGGGTTGAGCAGCAGGTTTTCCAGCGTGCGCCCGTGAGCGGTGCCGATCAGCTGCACGCCGCGCTCAGCAATGGTGCGGGCTGCCAGCGCTTCCAGCTCGCGCCCGATCTCGTCGATGACGATCACTTCGGGGTTGTGATTCTCAACCGCCTCGATCATGACCTCATGCTGGAGGGAGGGCGTGGCGACCTGCATGCGGCGCGCGCGCCCGACCGCCGGGTGCGGAACATCGCCGTCACCGCCGATTTCATTGGATGTATCGACAATGATGACGCGGTTGCGCTCGGAAAGGATGCGCGCCGCTTCGCGCAGTAAAGTCGTCTTCCCGATTCCCGGACGGCCCAGGATGAGGATGCTCTTGCCTGACTCAATCAGATCCTGGATGATGTCGATCGTTCCATACACTGCGCGACCTACGCGCAGCGTCAGGCCAACAATATTTCCGCGCCGGTTGCGGATACCCGAAATTCGGTGAAGCGTGCGCTCCAGCCCGGCCCGGTTGTCGGCATCAAAGTCGCCGATGCGGGTGACCACGTAGTCAATATCCGCGCGGGTAACTTCTTCGCCGGTCAGTTCTTTCTCGCCATCGGTAAAACGCGCCATCGGGCGACGTCCCAGGTCCATGACAATCTCAATCAGGTTGTCGCTGTTGTTGGCTTTATTTGCCGCCGCGGTGATATTGGGCGGGATGACACTGATCAGAGCGTGTAAATCGTCGGTGATTCGTTTTTGGGTCATACAGTTTCAGTCGTTCGTTACGGTAGAGTTTTGCACAATGGGGGCAGTGGGCTCTGCAGTATATTTCTCCAGAACAGAATGGCGGGCGGGTTGGGCAGCGCGTTGGTGCAGGACCAGGTGCTTCACCAACAATGCCTGGCGGGGACCGACCTGGACTTCCTGATCGCGCATAATGGTTTCTAACCAGGCCTGGTAGGAACGGATGGCCAGGAAAACCGGCCGCCCCAAAAGTGTTGGCTGGCGCTGCAGCAGGCTGGACAGCACATGGTTGACATTCTCAACCGCTGGATGGATTAAGGGTTGCAGATAGATCCCATGAGGACCATTCGCCCCTTCCACGTAGGCCATGATCTCACCTTCCTGGCGATACACCCACCCGGTCAGCCGGCTCATGGTGAGCGGCTCAGCAGACTGGACCAGGGGCGGGACAAGCGCCTGGTACAGGTTGCGGATGCTGATTTCATCGAGGCTGGTCACCGGGCGCCAGGGTGAACTCCCGTTCTTTACCGATTCATTGGCAGCGCCATTTCCTGAGGCGGTATCGCCTTTGGGGAGGTATTTCCAGATTCGCTGCCAGGCATAAACGGAGAAACCCGAACGGCGCAGACCTTCGAGCGCACCGCTGCTCTCTTCTACCTCGGCGAGCAGGTGGAAAGCCCCCCAACTACCGGCCTGCCCAGCCAGATGCTCCAGCAGGACAGGCAATGCCGGCTGGTCGAGCCCCTGCTCGGGCATCAGGAACAGAATGCGGGCGGAGCGTTCACCTTCCGGGTATTGGATGTGACCAATCAGTGGAGTCTGGCCGCTTTCCGCGGGGTAAACGCCGGTATAGCTTCCTACGGATGGGTTCAAACTGGCAAGAAAAGCAAGCGGGCCGGCCGGGTTTCCCTGGGTGAGTCCCATTTCACTATCGGTACACACAACTTGCTGGCGGTACCGGTAGAAAGTGATGATATCATGCCATGCAAACGAACGTACACTCATCTTACCCACGCTTCGATTCTACCACGCCCGGGGTAAGGCGACAACAGTGCGTCCAACCACGACCACAAGGAATTGTCCGAAAAGTACTTATTTGTGGTTCAACCGCCACACGTGGCGGTTGAACCACAAAAACCTCAATTTACTGGCATGCGACCGTCCAAACCCTCTCCTGGGCAGCCGCATGTACTCTTAAGAGCGGTTTGTTTAGATCCAGCCGCGCAGCTGCATGGCTTTGACGACGCGGTCGATGGCGACCATATAAGCTGCATCGCGCATGTTCACGTCTTCTGCCAGCGCCATATCTAATACGCTGTGAAATGCGACGGTGATGCGGTTGTCCAGTTTTTCCAGGACCTCTTCTTTTGTCCAGTAAAAATTCATGTCGTTCTGGACGCTTTCGAAATAAGAAGTGATCACCCCACCGGCATTGCATAAGAAGTCTGGAATCACAAAGATTCCGCGCTTCTTCAGCACTTCATCCGCTTCGGGGGTGGTTGGGCCGTTGGCGCCTTCGGCGACCATGCGCACGCGCGGGTGGACCAGTTCAACCGTCTCAGCGTTGATCTGCCCCTCCAGCGCGGCGGGGATCAACAGGTCAGCCTCTTTCTTGATCCACTCGCCGCCGTCCTCGATGGCATAGCCGGCTTCACTGGCCTTGCGCTTATCGATGCTGCCGTACTGGTCGGTGATCGACATCAGGAAGTGCGGATCGACGCCATCGGGTTTGCTGACGGTGTAGGATTTGCGATCGTCGCGGTCCCAGTAAGAAACGCAGATCACCTTGCCGCCCAGCAGCTCGGTAAAGCCAATCGCGGCGTACTGGGCGACGTTGCCGAAGCCCTGGATGGCGGCTACGGACTGGGTGGAATCCATGCCCAGGTGCTTCATCGCTTCGCGGACGGTGTAGATCACGCCATAACCGGTGGCCTGGGTGCGGCCCAGCGATCCACCGCTGCCGAGGGGTTTCCCGGTGATTACGCCCGGGGTGTACTGCCCAACCAGCCGCGAATATTCGTCCATCATCCAGCCCATCATCTGGGGAGTTGTGCCGACATCTGGAGCGGGCACATCCTGGCGCGGGCCGATGTTCCGCCAGATTTTGTCGATATAACCCCGCACCAGGCGTTCTTTTTCGCTATTCGACAGCGTGGCCGGATCCAGAATTACGCCGCCCTTTCCGCCGCCCAGCGGAATATCGGCTACGGCGCATTTCCAGGTCATCCACATGGCCAGCGCGCGCACTGTGTCAAAACTTTCGTTTGGGTGGAAGCGAATCCCACCCTTGTTTGGCCCGCGGGCATCATTATGTTGGACCCGGAATCCTTCGAAAACGCGGATTGTGCCATCGTCCATGCGAACCGGGATGCGAAAGTGGTATTCCCGCATCGGCCAGCGGAGAATTTCGGCCACCTGGGGGTCGAGCCTCAGCAGCTCAGCCACGTGGTCGAACTGGCGCTGAGCCATTTCAAAAGCATTCGTAGATACAGCCATTGGTACTCCTGATCAACATGTGTGTGGTTTGGTTGGCCTGGCAAAATAAAAGCAGGCACTACGGTGAGTGCCCGCCTGTTTCCGTGTTTATGTCGAGCCGGTTATCCACTGGATTCTTCACCCGCCATCCGGAAAAAGTCATTTGCCTTATTAAGAGTAGCCTAAACTGGAAGCAGCGTCAATATGATGAAGGTCGCTCTTCTACTGTGATGACTATCCCTAAATGTTAGACAACTGCCGCGCGGATCAGGTTTTCATCTGTTTCAGCTGGCGCTCGAGTTCGGCGCGCAGCACCTGGGGATTGGCCTGCCCGCCGGCAGCCCGCATTACCTGGCCAAAGAACCAGTTGGCCAGGGTTTCCTTGCCAGCCAGGTAGCTGGCCAGTTCCTGGGGGTGGCTCTGCAGGGTCTTGCGAACCAAACCGGCGATCGTGCCAGAGTCGGAGACCTGCCCCAACCCGCGCTCCCCAACAATCTGTGCTGCGCCCCGGCCGGTTTCCAACATTTCGGCCAGCACGGCCTTGGCGGTGTTAAGATTGATCTCATTCCCGGCCATTTTCAACAGTTCAGCCAGGCCGGCTGCGGGTATCCGCACTTCCTGGAAGGATCTGCCGGTCTGGTTTATCCAGCCGTAAATTTCCCCTGTGATCCAGTTGCTAATCATGCGCGGTTGGACGCTTGTGCTGGCGGAGGCCTGTACAACGGCTTCGAAATATTCCGCCACGCTGTGGTCGTTGGCCAGCTGGCGCGCTTCGGCCGCCGGAAGCCCGTATTCCTGCTGGAATCGCCTGGCCTTTGCTTCCGGTAGTTCGGGCAGCCCGGCGGCGATCTGTTCGATCCATTCCGGTTCGATCACCAGGGGCGGAAGGTCTGGTTCGGGGAAGTAGCGGTAATCGTGTGCTTCCTCTTTGCTGCGTTGCGAATAGGTCTCTCCGCGCGTCTCATCCCACCCGAGGGTCTCCTGGCGGACAGACTGACCGGCCTCGATCTGGCGAACCTGCTGCTCGATCTGGTAAGAGGTGGCCCGTTCCATCGCGCGGAAGCTGTTGAGGTTCTTGATTTCCACCCGCGTGCCCAGGATCTGGCTGCCAGACGGGCGGACGGAAACGTTAGCTTCAAAGCGGATGACGCCTTTTTCCATATCGCCTGTGTTTACACCCAGGCAACGCAGCACCGCGCGCAGCCCTTCGGCGTATGCCCGAACTTCTTCGATCGTATGCATGTCCGGCTCGGATACGATCTCGAGCAGCGGCACGCCGGCCCGGTTAAGATCGACCAGCGAATAACTCTCGCCCGGCTGTTTCACGTGGGTCAGTTTTCCGGTATCCTCTTCCAGATGGACGCGCCGGATGCGGATGTCGCGTTCCCCATGGACTGTTTGAATGTGCAGTTTTCCGTGCTGGGCCAGCGGCTCTTCATATTGGGAAATCTGGTACCCCTTGGGCAGGTCCGGATAAAAATAATTTTTGCGGGCGAAAATGCTGGTATGCGCGACTTCGCACCCGAGCGCCAGGGCCACTCTGATCCCATATTCGACCGCCTGCTGGTTGACCACCGGAAGCACACCCGGCATCCCGGTGCAGACCGGGCAGACCGCCACGTTTGGGGCTGCCCGGGTCGCATCGACCACCGGGCAGGAACAAAACATCTTGGAGCGGGTTAACAATTCCGCGTGAACTTCTAAACCAATAACAGCTTCATATTCCATAAGGTGGATCAAACCGCAAAACGAATGTTCAGGATATCGCCGTCCTTGACGATGTATTCTTTGCCTTCCAGGCGCACTTTGCCATGCGTTTTTGCTTCGTTCATGGATCCCAGGCTGACCAGGTCATCATAATGGACGACTTCGGCCCGGATAAAGCCCTTCTGCAGGTCGGTGTGGATTTCGCCGGCTGCCTCAGGGGCGGTCGCGCCGCGGTGGACCGTCCAGGCCCGGCACTCATCTGGACCGACGGTAAAGAAGGACTGCAGCCCCAGCAGGTCGTAAGACAGGCGGATCATGCGGTTGAGGCTTGGCTCTTCAATCCCGTACTCGCTCAGGAAGAGGTCCATCTCTTCAGGAGGGAGCTGGGCGATGTCCATTTCCAATTTTCCCTGCAGAGCCACAACCTGGCTGTGTTGGTGCGGGTACTCGATTTCTGGCGCGGCCTGCCCCTCGGAAAGGTTGAGGACAATTAAAACAGGTTTCCGGCTGAGAAAACCAAATCCGGAAAGCGCCTTATCTTCCTCGGCCGAAATTTCCACATCGCGCAGGGGTGTTTCGTCTGCCAGCACATCGCGCAGGCGCTCGAACAGGACAATCTCGCGTTCGATCATGGCTTTGTCACGCCCGCCGCCTTTACGGCGTTCATCAGTCAGGCGCTCCAGCTTGCGTTCGACGGCGATCTGGTCGTTGAGGATGAACTCGCTGTCCATGATGTCGATATCGCGGCGGGGGTCGATGCTGCCGGAGGGGTGGGCCACGTTTTCATCTTCAAAAACACGGATGACGTGGATAAAGCCGTCCATCTGGGTCAGCTGGTTGAGCAGCGCCCCGGAGATGCCGCTCTTGCCGGCTGAACCATCCAGCCCGGCGATATCGGCGTAGGTGACTTTTGCGTAGATTGTCTTTTTCGGCTTGAACATGGCCGAAAGACGATCGACTCGCGGATCAGGGACATCGACCACGGCTGTGTGGACTTCGATCTTGCCGGAAGCAGTGCCGGTCGGCTGGCTGCCGCGGGTCAGGGCGTTAAAAAGCGTGGTTTTGCCGGACTGGGGGAGACCAATGATACCGAGGCGCATAGGAGATTTGTCAAACCTTGACCCTTCTTAAGATTTCAGATATACTAACAGCGCGCCGAAGTGGCGGAACAGGCAGACGCGCACGACTCAAAATCGTGTTCCGTAAGGAGTGTGGGTTCGATTCCCACCTTCGGCACCAAGTTGCAGGTGGTCCATTCACCAATCTCCTTGCACACTGGCTTCAGCCAGGGTTGAAGGAGATTTTTTGTCTCTGCCGCTGCAGATGGTTCCGAAGAATCGCCGTTATTGTATCACAGGTTCACAGGTGGGGCGCATGGCAGCGGCGACCTTGCCCCAGGCCAGAATTCAACTGGTCCACGTATTTTTCGTGTCCCAAAAATGATCCTCAGTATAATATAGACACATTATATTGGGTTCAGGGTAGAAAGGAGCAGGATATGCCTTCGCTGGATAATATTCTGGCAGTCATTCTTGGAGGAGGCCGGGGCAGCCGCCTGTTTCCTTTAACGAAGCTCCGGTCTAAGCCGGCTGTCCCAATGGCCGGAAAGTACCGGCTAATCGACATCCCAATCTCTAACTGCATCAATTCGGGCATTTACCGCATCGCTGTGCTGACCCAGTTCAATTCTGTGTCGCTACACCGCCATATCACCCAGACCTATAACTTTGACGTATATCATACCGGGTGGGTGCAGATCTGGGCGGCTGAACAAACCATGCAAAATATGGACTGGTACCAGGGAACTGCCGATGCCGTCCGCAAGCAGCTTTTTGAAATCAAATCGGCCCGGGCATCTTACGTATTGATCCTGGCGGGCGACCACCTGTACCGCATGGATTATGCTGAGATGGCCCGTTTTCACTGGGCCAATAATGCCGACATCACTGTTGCCGTCCAGCCGGTATATGCCGCAGAGGCGCCCCGCCTGGGATTGCTCAAGCGCGATCGGGACTGCCGGATCACGCGCTTTGCCGAGAAACCCAAAGATCCTGCCACGCTGCATGAAATGGTGACCCGCGATGACCCGGAGCGGCCTTACCTTGGCTCGATGGGGATTTATCTGTTCCGCACCAAGGTTTTGATCGACATCCTGGAGAGCAAGAATTTTGATGATTTTGGCGGGCAGGTGATCCCATATGCCATCGATATTCATAATGTGTTTGGTTTTGATTTTGATGGATATTGGGAAGATATTGGAACCATCCGTTCTTTCTATGAAACCAACCTGCGACTGACCGAGCCCAACCCGCCTTTTGACCTGTACGATTCCAGGCGTCCAATCTACAGCCACTCTCGTTTCCTGCCCGGTTCGGTGATTGCCAACAGCGTCCTTGAGCGGGTACTGATCGCAGAGGGCTGCTGTATTGAGGATTCGGAAATTCGCCATTCGATCATTGGTGTGCGCAGCCAGATCCACAGCGGCACCCGCATCATCGACACGATTCTGATGGGCGCGGACTATTACGAGCGGACCGAGTTCGAGCTGGACGTGGTGGTCCCTGGCAGCCCGCCGATTGGCATCGGTAAGAACTGTGATATTGAAGGGGCTATCATCGACAAAAACGCCTGTGTGGGCGATAACGTGGTGATCAAACCCTTCCCGCGCGGGACGGAGATCGAAAACGACGATTGGGCGGTGCAGGATGGCATCGTGGTCATTCCAAAGAACACGATCCTTCCCTCGGGAACCGTGATCAGCCCGGAAACGGTTTAGGTAAAAATCCAACAACCCACGCAGGCCCGGGGTGAGCGGGTCCAGAAGTGGTCGCCTGCCCCTGAAGTTTTCATTGTAGTTTACATGGACCGCGGAGTTTGATATGACCATCAGTCAATCGGATCTGGACAAACAGGATGTTACGATTAAGTGGCACTCGATGAGCGCCGATGAGGTGGTGCAAAAACTGGGCACCCGCCAGCGCTTGGGGCTTACGTCCGAAGAGGCTGCCCTCCGTCTGGAGAGGTATGGCCGGAATGAGTTGAAAGAAAAACCCCGGCCGACCTTTTTAAAAATGGTGATCGACCAGTTAAATAACTTCGTTGTTATTCTTCTCATTGTCGCTTCGGTGGTATCTGCCGTTTTGGGCGATTACATTGAGGCCGGGGCGATTCTCCTGATCGTGATTCTGAATTCTGTCCTGGGGGTGATCCAGGAG
>CAZBDC010000130.1:0-15705 GCA_964490575.1 uncultured Anaerolineaceae bacterium
CTGAAACCATCAGCACCTTCCGGCCACGCAAACGGTTGTAGCGAGCAAAAATATCCGCCGGCAGGTAAGAACCGGTCAGATTACCAACGTGAATTTCCGCGTTCGCGTAAGGCCAGGCAACGGCTACCAGGACAGCCTCGGTCATAAAACACCTCAGTAAGTCAGACTTTGGACGAAAATCAAACAATCGAGCGGAATTTTATCACATCCGCGTACTGTTCGATAAAAAAAGTGTGTGTTTGCCAGGAACGTATTCGCAACCGTTCCCGGCAAACACACGTGGGTTTGAAAAGGCTCCGGTATTTTTTGCCCGTACTATGAAGCTGCGCTGGTGGCAGGTGGTTCGCCGCCGGTCGGCTGGTCAGTTTTTACCTTGCCCAGGTACTCGGGCAACTCAACGCCGGCCATTGCTGAGAGTTCCTGGAGCGGAGGCAGGCTTTTTACCAGGTTTGACACGAAGTTGGATGTGGTTGAACTGTCCGCGCCGCCCGAGTCCCACACGGTGATCTTGTCAATCTTTAGCTTGCTGATTGCCTCGACCTGTTTTGCGACCAGTTCTTCGATCTTTTCGACCATCAGGAAGGTGGCTGCCGCGCGGGCATCCCCGCCAACGCTCTCCACCAGCCGGGCGTACCCTTCCGCCTTGCTTTCCAGCAGCCGGCGAACGCCCTCGGCTTCGGCCTGGTAGCGCAGCAGGATGCCATCAGCTTCGCCTTTGGCTTCGCGCCGCGTGCGTTCGGCCATGGCTTCGGCGTCAATTTCGACCTTGCGCTTGTTGATCTCTTGTTTGACTACTTCCTCAGCGTTCAGGCGTTCTTGCTCGGCCAGGTATTGGGCTTTCTGGATCTCGACCTGGGCCTTGCGTTCCGCGACCTGAGAAAGCTGTTGGGCTTCGGCCTGCTTGACCGCCAGGGCAGCGTTCGAGTCGGCCATGGCGGCTTTGGCGGTATTCTCACCACCGATGGCTTCCGCTTCGCGCTGCTGGACGTAGATGCGCTGGTCGGCCTGGGCCTTTTTGCGACCTTTTTCGGCTGCCGCCAGGCTTTCTGATACGCGGATCTCGCGTTCGCGGTTCGCTTCGGCTTCGCCGATGGCGCCCAATTTTTCCTGCTCGGCCACGTCTACCCGGGCCTTGTTGATCGCCTCTGAGGCGGCTTTCTTGCCGATGCTGTCGATGTACCCCGACTCGTCGGTGATGTCGGTGATATTGACATTGATCAGGTACAGGCCGATTTTATTCAGCTCGGGCTCGACGTTTTTGCGGACCGCCTCGAGGAAACTTTCCCGGTCCTGGTTAATCTGCTCGATGGTCAGTGATGCGACGGTCAGGCGCAGCTGGCCGAAGATGATTTCTTTGGCCATGTTCTCGATATCTTCCTGCCTGAGCCCTAGCAGGCGCTCGGCAGCGTTCGTCATGATGTTTGGGTCCGTGCTGATACCGACCGTGAAGGTACTGGGCACATTGACGCGGATATTCTGCAGCGAAAGCGCCCCCTGCAGGGGGATGCTGATTGTGATTGGCGTCAGGCTGAGGTACTGGTAGCCCTGGATCAGGGGCCAGACTAACGCGCCGCCGCCGTGCATACACCGGCTGGAACGCCCCTCTTCGACTTTGCCGTAGATGACCAGGATTTTATCGGACGGGCAGCGCTTAAATCGGCTCGAAAGATATAACAGGGTTGTCAAAATAATCAGAACGAACGCGCCAATCGCCAGCGCGCCTAAGGAAGCATTCATGTTTCCCTCCCTTCTTTGGGGTAAATGAAAAGAGATTTAAATTATTCGCGAGCGGGTTCCTGGTTTACCTGCTCGACCATCAGCGTGCTGCCGGCCGCAATCTCCACCACTCTGACTCGCTCGCCGGTGTGGATCTCAACGTTCCTGGCTGAACGGGCTTCAAAAATGCGCATCGCGCCCTGCACGGCTACCTGTACCTGCCCGCTGCCATTGGCTGGGATGGTCAGGTAAACGGTTCCCTCCTGGCCAATGGCATTATTAATCCGCAGCGTGCCATCTGACTGAAGCCGCCGCATGCCTTTGAACAGCAGGCTGACCAGCCATACGGTAATTCCCCCGGACCCGATCGCCCCGGCAAAAGCCAGCCAGACCGCGCCGCCGCTGCGCAGGATGGTCAACCCAACCAGGCCGAACATCAGGAAGAACGAAGACATGCTCTGGATGGACAAGAAGCGGAAACTTTCGTCGCTGGCATGGTCTGTTTCGGGCGAGTCGGGGCCGGCGAAGCTGTCCAGGTCTCCATCGCCGCCCATGCCGACAAACATCAGCACCATGCGGACCAAAAAGACGACGCCGCCAATGATGGCGCACGCCAGGAAAAACCATTCGGCCTGAGTCATGTTAGAGATAATCCTTGAGTTGCCGCGCCCGGCGCGGATGGCGCAGCCGGCGTAGCGCCTTGCTCTCAATCTGGCGAATCCGTTCACGGGTCAGGCCAAACTTTTGCCCGACTTCTTCCAGGGTGTAAGCGCGCCCATTTTCCAGCCCAAAGCGCAGCCGCAGGATACGCGCCTCGCGCGGGGGCAGGGTGTCCAGAACTTGCTGCACCTTTTCGCGCAGCAAATTGGCGTAGGTGCTCTGGATTGGGGTGGGTGTCATCTGGTCCTCGATAAACATGCCCAGCTCAGAATCTTCTTCGTCATCGTTAATTGGGCTTTCCAGCGAGAGCGGCAGCCAGGAGACCCGCATCATCCACTCGACCTTATTGGTGTTCACGCCGATTTCTTCTGCCAACTCATCAGTGGTGGGGATGCGTCCCAGCCGCTGTTCCATCTCGTGGGTCGTACGGTATAACTGGCGGATGCGGTCGACCATGTGGACCGGCACGCGAATCGTGCGTCCCTGGTCGGCGATTGCGCGGGTGATTGTCTGGCGGATCCACCAGGTGGCGTAGGTTGAAAAGCGGAAACCGCGCTGGTATTCATATTTCTCGACGGCTTTCATCAGCCCCAGGTTGCCTTCCTGGATCAGGTCGAGGAAAGGCACTCCGCGCCCGATGTAACGTTTGGCGATGCTGACCACCAGCCGGGTGTTGGCTTTGATCAGGTGCTCGCGCGCCAGCTGTCCGTCGCTCACCTGGCATTCCAGTTCGATCCGCCGATTACCGGTTGCGCCGCCGTTCAAACGGGTCAGGTCGCGCCTGGCAAACCGCCCGCGTTCGATCCGTTTTGCCAGGTCCAATTCCTCTTCGACGTTCAGGAGCGGTACTCGCGACATTTCTTTCAAATACAGTCCTACTGTGTCGTCGCTGGAGATGCGGGTCAGGTCAACGAACGCTTCTGAATCGATCTCATTAAGATTGTCATCGCCTTCTTCAAACGGAGCTTCCGCTTCATCCTGATCCAGAATATCGACCCCCCTGCGGCGTAAGGCGAGCACAATAGCTTCCAGACGGTCTGCGTCTTCGCTCACCTGAGGATAAAGCTCCATCAGATCTTCGGTGGTCAGATATCCTTGTACATCTGCTTTTTCAAGCAACATGCTCAAGATCTCAGTATTCCGTTTATGTCGACCTGGATTTGTCACACACACCCTCCTGAGTTCGCGCTTCCGGAGAAAAGGTTCCTGGATTGCTTCCCGGGTTTATGAGGTGGCCGTGATGTCTTGAGAAACCCTCATGGTGAAAGTGGGTGGAAAGATTTCGCAAGCATGCGTCAGTTTATGCTGTAACTCCTGTCACGGCTGTCTTCTGCATCCTCGTCATGGTGCTCGTGCGGTTCTTCATTTAGGTTGACGCCGCAAATGGGGCATAGGCCCTTGCAGTCTGGTGAACATACCGGGCTAATGGGTAATTCAATCAATAGATACTCGCGAACCAACGGTTCCAGATCAATGTTGGCATCTTCAGGCAAAATCAATTCGGACTCGGTGGTTGAACGTTGATCAAAAGCATATAATTCACTGAAGGTTGCGTGTAGTGGTTGCCCGAAAGCAGCCAGGCAGCGGACACACTCAGCATGCGTTTCGCCTTTAAACTCGGCCTGAACCAGGATTCCCTGTGGGGTTCGGCCTACTCTTGCGGTCCCTGAGAAGTTGGATAGGGTCAAATCAGGCTTTAAAAAGATCTCTGAATACTCAAAGTGGATGTCTCGACTATAACCAACCGGCTGATTGAATAAAAAACCAACATTAAAACGCAAAGGAAATCTTGGAAGGTTCACGTTTGCTACTTTTCGACGTTAGTAATAATACACGCAAATTATAGCACAGCCGATTCGGCAAGTCAAGTTTAGTTAATTTTTATCATAAAATTTATGAGTATTCTGGCGCTGCCTGGGCCATCTCAACTGCACTACCCAACGCAAAATGTCCGGCGCGACCCGGCAGCTTGATCCCAACTGGTTTTGTTTGGATGGCAGGGATCAGGCAGTTCTGCGCTGGTAAACGCTGACAGGCGCGGGCGCAGGCAGGTTTACCCGGGCTGCCGTGAAGCGGGCAGCAACCAGGGCAGAGAGAAACTGCTGCAGGCCCTGGGCTATCTGGGCGGGTTCTTCCAGCAGAACCATGTGCCCGGCTCCTGGAATGATCTGCAAGCGCGAGGCAGGGAGCCGCCCGGCCAGGAAATGGGCGTAGGCGATTGGGATAAGCTGGTCCTCACTGCCGGCAATGATCCAGGCCGGCGCTTCGGCTTGCGAAATTTGCTCGCGCAAGTCAAATTCGGCGCAGGCGCGCCAATCCCCATACAGCACGCTGGCGCGTGTTTCCTGGATCGATTTCATACAGCGCTCGATCAAAGCTGGCGGCGCCTGCCGCCCAAAGGCACGCTGGCGCAGCAAGCTGAGCGCAGTGGATGCGGTAACCGGGTTGGACAGGTTTTCCAGGAAAAGGGGGTCGACGCCCAAATAAGCGCCGGTGGCGATCAGGCCCAGGCCGGCCACATGCGCCGGATGGTTTACCGCCAGTTCGACGGCGATTGCGCCGCCCATCGAATGCCCGATGAACACAGCCTGGTACATCCCCAACTCGGTCAGGAAGTCGACCATCTGGTTTGCATAAGCCCGGATTGATTGCATTCCTGCGCCGCTGGTTTTGCCATGCCCGGGAAGATCTACAGCCATTACGCGCTGCCCTGCCATCCGGCGAATCTCGGCCGGCCAGATGGAGTGATTGCTGCCTGCCCCGTGAATCAAAATAACGGGGGGCTGGTCTTTATTACCCTCATCAAACTGTGCGTAATATATTCCGGCTGCGGTTGGCATAGTTTCCTGATGTTTTATATTGTAACGGAAATGGGGAAAAAAGTATATAAAACTTGTGTTCTATCGTTGGTGGTACAGGCGGTCAGCTGCCATCTCATTGAGCGGGATGAAGATCTGGATGCGGGTGCCTTTGCCCTGGACCGAGTCAATTTTCATCTGCCCATTAATCAGGTCGGTTCGCTCTTGCATGTGGATCATTCCCAGGCTCCCGCGCCTGTCGTAAGATTTCATCACGGATTTGAGGTCAAAGCCGACCCCATTGTCAATGATCTCCAGGAGGATGATATCTTTATCTTTGGGCAAATACTTCAACCGCACCCAAATCTCGGTCGCCTGGGCGTGTTTACGGGCATTATTGACCCCTTCTTCGGCCAGGGCGAAGACGACAGTCCGGCGAGAGGGGTCAAGCTGCTGGACGGCATCTTCATCTGTGTCGAGCGAGACTTTTTGCTGGTAAAGTTTGTTCACTTCATCAGCCATGGTTTGCAGTGCGGCGGTCAGGCCTTCGGATTCCAGCACAAGCGGGCGCAGCGTGAACAGCATATGCCGGATTTCCTGGGTGGTTCGCCGGGCGATTTCTTCGATCCGCGCCAACTCTTCGTCAGCCTCCAGGGGAGATTTCTTTAGGATCTTGCGAGCAATGCTGACCCGCATGGCAATTGCCGAAATCGACTGCGTTGGTCCGTCGTGTAAGTCGCGGGAAAGCTTTCTCTGCGCTTCTTCCTGGCTCTGGATAATTCGTTCTTTTTCCCTGGCCAGATCCTGGTACAGGCGTGCATTTTGCAGCGAGATGACCGCCTGGTTGGTCAGCATTTGCAGGGTTTCAATCCGTTCAGTGGTGAAAAAATTCGGGTCGTTGTGTGCGAACAACATGACTCCAAAGGCAGTCATCCCGCGAATGAGCGGCAGGCATACCGCGACAGCGTAATCGTGCAGGGTAAGCAGCTTGCTAAGCTCGGGATCATTTTTGGGCAGCTGGATCAGCATCGTTTCCCCAGATTTGAGCACCTCGTGCAAGATGCCCTCTTCGCCTGCCAGGAGGATGCTGGTATCACGCGCCACAAAACCCCGGGTGGCGCGGATTTCCAGTTCGTTGCGTTCGCTAAACAACAGCACAACACCCACCATCCCATCTCTGCCGGAGTGATTGCCCGCTGCGCTGATCGCCGTATCGAGGGCGTAACTCAGTACTTTTTGGTAGTTGAGCGTTGCGCTGAACGTCTCAACCATTTCAAACAGGGCCTTCATCCGCTCGCGCTCCACGCGCTGTGCCTTTCGCTCGCCCTCTTTACGCTGGAAAACTGTCTTTTGGTAAGATCGGCGCAGGCTGCCAATCAGCGGGGCGCTGAGCAGCGCCACCAGCACACCGGCTGTCAGGTTAAACCCGGCCAGCATCGCAAACACGCGGGGTTGAAACAGCTCGTTGGTTACCAGGTAGGTGTAAATGGCCTGTACGAACAATGTGACAAGGGCCAGTGGAAGCGAGCCCCATGCCCCGAAGTAAACCGCGCCAGTGATGAGTGGAAGGATTGTGACCCAGGCTACTTCACTGCGTAGGCCACCGCTGAATACGAACATCAGGGTCGCAAATATAAAATCGATCAACAGGTTGATGTGCCGGTGCCAGCTAAGGCGGCGGTTAAACATAGCCAGCGCCGACATAAAACCGTTCCAGAGGACGATCAAGCCCAGGTTGGCGACCCTGACCAGGTCAACTGCTCCTTCCAAATTCAGCCCACTGCCAATGGCCATCGAGAGCACCAACCCAAATAGCACCAGCCAGCGCAACGATACGACAAACAAATCGGCCAGGTAAGGATATTCTGCATTCCTCATAAGTGTATGATATCGCAATCGTTAAAAAAAGACAAACTTAGATTTGCATGTTTGCCTATCCTGGTTATACAATATAGGATAATCGCATAATCCGCTTTTCGCGCTTCAGATGATGTGGTCCGGATTTGCCGGCGCGGCAGTTGAGCGGTAATTGGGTGAAGGAGGGCAAATGGAATTCGTTACGGTGGATATTGAGAAGCCGGAGAATATCAACTTCATTTTAGGCCAGTCGCATTTCATTAAGACGGTTGAAGATCTGCATGAAGCCATGGTCAACACCGTTCCGGGGATTCGCTTCGGCCTGGCATTTTGTGAAGCATCTGGCAAGTGCCTGGTTCGTTGGTCCGGGACTGATCCCCAAATGATCGAACTTGCAAAGGCCAATGCGCTGCGGATTGGCGCAGGGCACAGTTTCTTGATCTTTCTGGCGGAGGGTTTTTATCCTCTCAATATTCTCAACACGGTGAAAAATGTCGCGGAGGTCTGCCATATCTTCTGCGCTACGGCCAATCCAACCAGTGTGATTGTTGCCGATCATGGGCCGGGCCGCGGGATTCTTGGCGTCATCGATGGGTTCAAACCCAAGGGTATTGAGGATGAAGGGGAAATTTCGTGGCGAAAAGGCTTCTTGCGCCAGATTGGTTATAAAGCCTGAAGCGATGCGGATTTTGGCCCCAATCTTGCATCTTATCGTACCTGAAACGTAATTTCATGAGGAGCGGACTATGAAGAAAGTACTTCCCTGGTTGAGCCTTTTCGTCATGATCCTGTTGGTTTCATGCAACTTGCCTGCCATGGGCGGCGGCGAACCACCGGTGGTCGGATCAACCGCTACCCTGTCGCCTGAGCAAATGCAGACCCAGATCAGCGCTCTGCTGACCCTGATGCCCACAACTGGCGTCGAGGAGCCGGTCAGCGAGGCCTCGCCGACGCCTGGACTGCCGACTGTGGTGGTGGTCACGGCGACGGATGCAGGCTACCCGGCCCCAGAAGAACCGACTGTGGAGCCGACCAACGCTGCGCCAGCGAAAGAGCCAACCGCTACGACTGCGCCCGTTGAGGCGACTGCAGCGCCTGCTGCTACCCTGGTGCCAAGCCCCACGCCCACCCGGCAAGCTGCAGGGCCTGCCAGTGATCTCGGCGCTGCGACTGCAGTAGACCACATGGACAGTGCCTTAACCTGGAACTGGCCGATTGGCAGGGATCGGTATACGCAGGCCACTTTTGCCAATGGCACCCAGGAAATTGTGACTCTTGATGAGAAGGATGGCTGGCGGCTGGCCAGCCCACCCTCTGCGGGTTACGGTTTTTCCAACGTCACGCTGGAGGCTGTCTTTAAAACCGGCTCTGAGTGCTCCGGCAACGCCCATTACGGGGTGATGTTGCGCGCTCCGGCCGTGCGCAAGCCTGACCAGGGTTATCTTTTCGGCGTTACCTGCGATGGGCGTTACTCGCTGCGCCGCTGGGATGGCGAGGTCGAGCCGAAGGGCGAAATGTGGGATGTGATCCACAATACCAAATACTTCTTTGAAGGTTCCTGGGTTGAAAGTGCAGCCATTAACAAGGGGGTCAACCAGGTCAACCGCCTGCGGATCGACGCGATCAACGACACCTTCACTCTGTATGTCAACGGCACCAAACTGACCGATGTGAAGGTCAAGCAGGCCAGGGGGGCCTACTTCTCAACGGGGTATTTTGGCCTGTTCATTGGCCCGGGAAACATGGACCGACTGCGCATTCAGCTGGACGAAATGTCTTACTGGCTGCGATAGGCGCGCAATAAGCTGCCCCCAGTTTATCATAGGGCTGTCTGAATTCTTTTTCAGACAGCCCAGTTTACATCTTTTTAATCTATCTGAGATAATCCCACGGGTTGACGAATGCGCCTCCGTAGCGGATTTCGAAGTGCAGATGTGGCCCGGTGGAGTTGCCTGTGCTGCCGGAGTAGGCAATTGTCTGGCCCTGGACCACGTTTTGCCCGCAGCGGGCAACGAACTGGCTGAGGTGCGCGTATAAGGTATGGAAGCCATTGCCGTGGTCGATCATGACCATCAGCCCGTACCCGCCTGAGATGCTGGCGGCGTATACGACAACTCCGCTGTCAGCGGCATAGACCGGCGCTCCGGTCGCCGCAGCAATATCGATACCCAGGTGCCCGGACCAGTAATCGTTACCGGAAATAGAGCGGTTGACCGTTGGCCAGATAAAGGTACCCGTCCCGTAGGCCGTACCGCCGCTGGTATCGCAGCCGGTGGCGATATTGCGGGTTGCGCCGGCATTGGCGCGCCACATGGTAGGAACCACCCAGGTTTTTAACTCGCGCGATCCCCCTGGGATCATCACCATCGTTCCGCTGGCGATCTTTGGATTGGACAGGTCCAGGTTGTTGTCGGGCCAGGTTAAGATGGCGTTCGGGTCGGCGTTGAATTTCCTGGCTACCCCTTCGATAGTGTCCGTGCTGCGCCATTTGTAAATTACCCCATCTTCAGCCGGGATCTTGAGGCGCTGACCGACCGAAAGCATGTTGGGGTTATCGTCCAGGATGTCTTCATTGGCCCACAAGACAGTCTCGGGTTTAATATCGAACTGTCTTGCGATGGTAAAGACCGAATCTCCTGGTTCCACTTCATAGGTCATCATCGTGGCGCGTTGGCGGTCAGGGATGACGGTGTGCACATCGGATTGGCGCGCGATCGAATAGATCTCATCCGGCAGTTTAAATTCGGGCACACTGGCCTCGCCGGGGGTATTCGCGGCCAAAAGCCCACCCTCATGCAGCAGCGGCTCAACCGCAGAGGTAGCCGTCGCTCCTACGCGCTGCCACCCAACCCACAACAACATGGCGACCAGTATGATAATGACGAACCACAGAAGACCCGAGATGAGGAAACCTGAGGCCGGGGCTGACCCTGACCGGTCTTCCTTACTCAAGCTGGTTTGTGAACTCACATATCCTCCATCAAGTTTTCCAGCATTTCCTGGTTGTTGCGCGTGCGCACCAGGCGCTGCAGAATGGCCTCGGTCGCTACCGCCGGGTCCATCCCTGCCCCCTGCGGGGGACTACCGGTCATTTGCAGGTACATGCGGCGCATCAGCCACACGCGTTGTAAGATATCCGGCCCCAGCAGCAGCTCTTCCCGCCGGGTCGAAGAACGTTCAATGTCGAGCGCCGGGAAGATGCGCCGTTCTTGCAGGCGGCGCGAGAGGTGCAGTTCCATATTGCCGGTGCCTTTGAACTCTTCAAAGACCACGTCGTCCAGGCGTGAACCGGTGTCGATCAGGGCCGTGGCGATGATCGTCAACGAGCCGCCCTCTTCAATGTTGCGCGCCGCACCAAAGAAACGCTTGGGTGGGTACAGCGCCGAGGGATCCATACCGCCGGACAGCGTGCGCCCGGATGGGTTGACCACCAGGTTGTAGGCGCGGGCAAGGCGGGTGAGCGAATCCAGCAGGATAACCACGTCCCGGCCGATTTCCACCAGGCGCTTGGCGCGCTCGAGGGTGATTTCCGATGTCCGGACGTGCGCGGTAACCGGCTCATCAAAGGTTGAAGCCACTACTTCGCCATCTACCGAGCGATCCATGTCCGTTACTTCCTCAGGCCGTTCGCCGATCAGGGCAATGATCAGGTGTACGTCGGGGTAGTTTTGAGAGATCGAATTGGCAATTTGCTTCAGGATGGTCGTCTTACCGGCTTTTGGAGGCGAGACAATCATTCCCCGCTGCCCCCGCCCGATCGGCGCGATCAGGTTGATCAGCCGGGTGGAGAGAACCGAGCGGTCGGTTTCCAGGTCGAACCGTTTATCTGGGAAGATCGGGGTCAGATCCTCAAAGTTCTTCCGGCGGCGGGCTTCTTCGGGCTGCAGGCCATTGATCGATTCGACCTTGATCAACCCGTAATGACGCTCCGACTCGCGTGGAGGGCGAACGTGCCCAATTACCATATCGCCGTTCCGCAGGTCGTAACGCCGCAGTTGGGCTTGAGAAACGTACACATCTTCAGGCCCGATCCGGTAATCCGAACGCAGGAATCCTACCCCTTCGTTCATGATTTCCAGGATCCCACCGCGGACTTCTAATCCCTCGCGCTCTGCTTCAACCTGGCGAATACGCAGGATTAACAGCTCTTTTTTCAGGCGCATCGCGTTGGGCACGTTAAGCTCTTTGCCCATTTGACGCAAAGTTGCCAAGGGTTCGTTTTCAAGTTCTAGAATATTCATGTTGGGATCTCGATGGAATCTCCGCTAGTAAGAATATAGCGTGTCACAAAAACCGCGAAAGACGGTTTGTACTTTATCCATAATTATTTAAAAATCTAATGGGATAAACCAGGGCCCCCTGCCCTCTTGCTGATGTTATTTGACAGGTAAAGCCAGATCAGTTCAATTGAATATCATGCCTGGACTTTTAGTAAAATAATTATAGCAAGGATTTAAATTTCCTGCAAGCTGAAATAACAAGATTTTTACCAACCCTTAACAATATACTGATTATTTCTCGCTGGAGGATCCCTGTGAGCCTGTCCTTTTCTCCCACCCGGCTGCTGGTGATCGATATCGATGGACTGCGCCAGGATGTCTTTCACCAGGCATTGGGCGCTCAGATGATTCCAAACCTGGCCAGCCTGATCGGCGGTGCTGAGGCTGGGTTTGGCTGTCATATCGACCCGGTCAGCCCGGCCCCTTCGATCACTTTTTGCGCCCAGAGCACGATCTTCACCGGGCGCGAGCCGTGTGAGCATGGTATACCCGGCAACCAGTTTTTTGATCGTTTTGGGCGCCGGACAGGTGGAATACCCCGCTTCTATGCCTTCGACGTGGGGGATGCCCTGGCTTATGATGATGCGGTCCTGACATTCAGCGGCCAGACCGGGCTGTTAGGACAGACGCTTGACCCGTGTGTGCCCACCCTTTATGAAAGCGCTGGCCAGATGGGTTGGGATTCGACGGTGGCCTATCATATGCTCAGCCGCGGAGCCGGGTGCTGGATCCGTCCGGGCCTGGTAGATATTGCCCGCCTGACCCGGGGAGGCGGTCTGTTGGGAATGAGCGCTGAGGCCTACGATCGCGAAATGCTCGACCGGGTGCTTGACCACCTGCGCGCTGGCGCCCGCCCGCGAATCTTGACCGTCTATTTTATGGGTCTCGATCATGTTTCACACCATGATGGCCCTGCCGCTCAGATGGATTACCTTTCACGGGTGGTTGATACCCAGGTCGGCCGGCTGGTGGAGCAGCTCGCTTCGCTGGGCCTGTTGAACAATCTGCTCACGGCGATTGTTTCGGATCATGGCCAGATCGAAGTCATCCCGGATGATCGCCATTCGCTGCGCCTCAGTTTTCCGTTTGACCGCGAAATGGGATACCTGTTCGATGCGCTTGGTCTGGATGTGCATGATAAGCCCCGCGAAGGGCCGGATACGGATGCGGTGGTGGCCTCTAACGGTGGCCTGGCGCACGTTTATCTCCGCCACCGGTATGAGAACTGGGAGGACGCGCCTCGCTTTGACGAAGATGTGCTGACCGTCGCCCGGGCATTTTGGGACGCCCATGCTACCGGTCGCTATGCGCCCGACTTGACCGGCGCACTGGCCATGGTCCTGGTTCGCAGCACCGAGCGAGATGGCTGGCAGGCTGCTTACCAGGCGCTTGCCCCGGATGGACGCCTGCTACCGGTCGAGGATTTTCTGGCCGAACATCCTGAGATTAAGACCGTCGACGCCCCGGCCCGCCTGCGCCAGTTGGCCGGCCCGTCGGCGGGGGATTTGCTGCTTGTCTCCAATTATGCAGGCGGTTTTTACTTTGGTGGGCCAACAACCGGCGTCCACGGCGGGCTTCATCCTGACGACTCCTTGGCAGTAGCTTCGCTTGGCTGGCTCGGCGTTTCAGGCAAACAGCGCAGCGCCCTGCGCACGGTGGTTGAAGGGCTTGTGGCTGACCGGATGGCAACTGGAGGCCGGTCTCGGGCCAGCCTGGCTGACCTGGCGCCGGTCCTGGAGCGTCTATTGTTCGCCGGTTGAAGCTGCCCTGGCTTGAAAAACAGCAGCTGGCGGGAGAACTTTACCCGCCTTTGCCGTTGTTTTTACCGTTTGAATTGCCATTCCCGGGTGTGTCTCCATTGGTCAGGTCGGCCGCTGCAATTCGCGCAACAGAAGCCACCAGGTCGTCCCCGTTCAGGTCAATCAGCCGCACGCCGCGCGTGGCCCGTCCGGTGCTGGCAATCTGGCTGACGCGCAGCCGCAACGCCTGCCCGCCGCTGGTAATGAGGGTCAGCTCATCGTTATCCTGCACCACCCGCGCAGTAGCAATCGGCCCGATTTTATGCAGGCTGTGCTGGTCGATGGTGGTCACGCCTGCGGTGGCGCGGCCCTTGGCGGGATACGCTTCCAGAGCGGTGCGTTTCCCATATCCACCCTGGGTGACGACCAGCAGGCTGCCGCCCGGCTCTGCTACTTCCATCGAGGCGACCCGGTCACCCGGGCGCAGCAGAATGCCGTTCACTCCGCCGGCTTGCCGCCCGGTAGGGCGGACTGCTTTTTCGGAAAAACGCACTGCCCGCCCTTGCGCAGTCACCAGCAGAATATCGTCCTGACCACCGGTCAGGCGCGCCCAATACAGCCCGTCATCGTCATCCAGGTTAATCGCGATCAAACCGGAGGGCCGCACGCTGGCAAACTCGCTGAGCGCAAGGCGTTTCACCTTGCCGTGCAGCGTGCCCATGGTGCAGAAGCGGGCTTCGTTAAAATCGGGTACAGCAACGGCCGCGGTGATGCGCTCGTTGGCGTTCAGCGCCAGCACATTGATAGCCGGGACGCCCCGGTCGGCCCGCCCGGCTTCTGGAATCTGGAAGGCTTTTTCGGAGTATACCTTGCCCCGGTCAGAGAAAAACAGCACCGTGTGCAGGGTATGGGCCGGGATAATCAGCGCGATCTCGTCTTCCTCGCGCATCCCTTGCCCGGTTACGCCCCGCCCGCCGCGGTTCTGCGTGCGGTATTGTTTTGTGCTGACCCGCTTGATGTAGCCACGGGCCGTCAGGGTTATCAGGACCGGTTCGTCAGCCACCAGGTCTTCTTCACTCAGATCCTCAAGGTTGTCCATCGAAACCTGGGTGCGCCGCTCGTCACCGTGCGCCTCGACGATTTCTTTTAAGTCTTCCTGGATAACCCGCAGGATCTTGCGCGGATTTGCCAGCAGGTCTTCCAGATAAGCGATTCGCTCGCGCACTTCGCGGTGCTCATCCTCAATCTTCTGCCGCTCGAGGGCCGCCAGCCGGCGCAGCTGCATATCGAGGATCGCCTGGGCCTGGATCTCGGTCAGGCGAAAGCGCTCAATCAACTGCTCGCGCGCCTCATCTGCATCTGCGGCCTGGCGGATGGTGCGGATCACCTCGTCCAGGTTAGCCAGGGCGATCAACAGCCCGTCCAGAACGTGCACGCGGTGCTGAGCGCGGGCCAGGTCGAACTGGGCCCGGCGGGAAACCACTTCCTGGCGGTGCTCGATAAAGATCTGCAGCGCCCGCTTGAGCGGGAGCAGCCGTGGCTCAGTATCCACCAGGGCCAGCAGGTGCACGCTGAAGGTCGACTGAAGCGGGGTATATTTGTAGAGCTGGTTAAGCACCTTGCGTGGCTGCGCACTACGCTTCAGCTCGATGACGATTCTCATCCCACGCTGGTCCGATTCATCGCGCAGGTCGCTGATCGCATCGATGCGTCCCTCGCGCACCAGGTCGGCGATGCGTTCGATCAGCCCGGCCTTGTTTACCTGGTAGGGGATCTCGGTGATCAGAATGGTATAGCGCCCGCCTTTGACTTCCTCAATATTCGCCACGCCGCGGACGGTCAGTTTACCTCGCCCGGTGCTGTAAGCCTGGCGGATCCCTTCCCGCCCGATGATAATTCCCCCGGTGGGGAAATCAGGACCCTGCACCAGGTTCATCAGCTCATCGGCGGTCACCTCGTCTAAGTTGTCGTAATGCTCGATCAGGTGATCAATCGCGGCTGCCAGCTCGCGCAGGTTGTGTGGCGGAATATTGGTAGCCATGCCGACCGCTATGCCCGATGAGCCGTTCAGCAGCAGGTTGGGCAGCCTGGCAGGCAGCACCAGCGGCTCTTGCAGCGTGCCGTCGAAATTGTCCGCAAAGTCGACCGTGTTTTTATCGATATCCGCCAGCATGGCTTCTGACAGGCGGTTAAGGCGGGCTTCAGTGTAGCGCATCGCCGCCGGCGCGTCGCCGTCAATCGAGCCAAAGTTGCCCTGGCCATCGACCAGTGGGTAACGCATTGAAAAGTCTTGCGCCATGCGCGCCATGGCCTCATAGACGGCTGAGTCGCCATGCGGGTGGTACTTTCCCAGTACTTCGCCCACGATGCGGGCCGACTTTTTGTAAGCTGTGTTTGCCCGGATGCCCAGGTCCTGCATGGCATACAGGATCCGCCGGTGGACGGGTTTCAGCCCATCTCGCGCGTCGGGCAGCGCCCGCGCCACGATTACGCTCATCGCGTAATCGAGATAAGCAGTTCGCATTTGCTCGTCGATATCGACCGACTGAATTGTGCCAATACCCATAGCGATAAAAATTCCTGTTTGGAAATCCGATTATATTTTAATAATTCCGAACGCTAATTATACCAGATTTGTCCGATCTTCCTTTTTTG
>CAZBDC010000131.1:0-15623 GCA_964490575.1 uncultured Anaerolineaceae bacterium
ATCAAGTTAAAACACCTCTACCCTGAGATTCACGTTTGACAGACCACTAGATTAATGTATATTGTGACTTTGTCCAGTAAGTGATATTCTATATGGGCGTTTTATGCTTCGATTTATTTTTGTGAGGTCGGCCTGTCCGTGAACAAAAATATCAGCCTGTTATTTCCACTAACAGGCCAATATGGGTATATAATTACCCCAGATCTCACCTGATTTGGAGAGATATCGATCGGGTGTGATTGCGCAATTGCGGTTAGCGGTCGGTGTGATCTGGGATGGTTCATTCATAAATCATATCTTCGAAAGGCTTAAAAATAAATTGCAGAGCCTGCCTGGCTGCACCGGTTCGCTTGCCAGCAGCGTTTCTTCGCGGAGAAATCCATGATTCCTGGATGGAATTATCGTCGGATCGTCATTTTGGTATTTTTGCTGGCTGTACCCCTGTTTTCTATGGCCTGTGCAGGGGAAATGGCCTCAACGCCTCCTGCCGGAAGGGGGTCTCTTTCATATTCGGTCGATACCACGTTTAAAGAGTTTTATCAGACCCTGGGCGGAAACGATGTTCTGGGGCCGGCGATTAGTGCGCTCGAGCGCCGCGAGAGCCTCCAGTGCCAGTTCACCGAAAATGCTTTGCTGTGCTTTAACCCATCGGCAACCGATGCGGGCCGCTTTACTTTGTATCCTTTAGGGCGAGAACTGGGTCTCCAGGAAGACTTGAATCTGAGCGGCATGACAGCTCCTTCGAGCGCCAGGGTGGTAGATGGCTTTGTCATCTATGAGAAATTCCTTCCCCTCTACGACCAGCTATATGGGGCGCAGTACGTAGGCCGCCCGTTGACTGAACTGCGCATCAATGGCGACCTGAATCGAGTCGAACAATTTTTTGAGAATGTGGGTTTTTATCAGAACCTGGACGATCCCAACAGCGCTGTTCACCTGATCCCGTATGGCGCTTATTTATGCGGCGGTGAATGCTCCTACCGGCTGAATGAATACTGGTCGATCGTGAAATCGAGCCTGACTGACCAGCCTTTTGCGCCCAGCATGACCCGCCTTGGCGGCCCGGCTGTTTTTGGCTCGCTGTTGTTAAAGCCCCAGATTGCGGAAGATGGAAACCTGCAGCAGGTTTATGATAATGCTATTTTCTATGCCTCGCTGGATAATCCGGGCCTGGTTCGTCTCCGCCCGTTGCCTCTGATTTTGGGCTACGAGGTGCGGCCCGCGGTGGAGATGAAAAGCCATGAACAGCTGGTCTTTTATGAGATTGAAAACGGGTTGGGGCACAATGTTCCCAGGCCGTTTGATAACTTTATTGCGCTACACGGGGGCCGTGACCTCTCTGGACAGCCGATCTCCGAAGTAATCTATTTGGAGGATGAGAACATCTACCGGCAGTGTTTTGAGAATTACTGCCTGCTGTATGATCCAGATGCTTCGGCGAGTATGCGAGTCCGGATGGCGCCGCTTGGAAAAGAGTATGTCAACCGCTACCAGCCGCCTGAAGAAGCGCAGATCCGCAACATGTTTTCACCAGAGCGCATCTCTTTGATCATCGCCGCTGATAAGCCTAACATTAATAGCGATGAAGACCAGGTGATTCGGATGCTGGTCCGGCAGAGTGATACCGGCCAACCTATTGAACGGGTAGAGGCGACTGTCATTCTCAAGCCCCAGGACCAGCCGCCGAGTCGATATTTCCTTCCACCTACAGGGCCTGATGGGCTATCCGGGGTGACGATCCCTCCGCAGCCGGGCCTGGCAAATGGCTCGCGCCTGGCGTATCAGGTTTGCCTGAACCTGCCGTCTGAGAGACCGATTTGCGCGGTGGATAGCTACCTGATCTGGAACATACAGCCATAGCGCCGGGTTTAGCCCAACGGCCTACGGACGGGCTTCAGCGATTACCTCCACCCGATCAATTTCGCCAGAAACGCTGTAAATTTCCAGCTGAACCGGCAGCGATTGCCCGCTCGCCAGGGGATTTTCGTTTTTATATTCCCACCGGCGAAGCCCGACCACATTGCCTTGCAGATCGTATGCGGCGGCGACCACCCAGATCCGCCGGGCGGTTGATCCGTTGGTGTCCAGGGATAATTCCAGCTCGATGCGGGCTGTGAGCCCGCTGTCATCCAGCAGAATTTTCTGTCGATCCAGGCGGATCGGGAGATAGCGCCCATCCTCCGGGCTGGCCAACGCTGTTTCGATTGCCGCGCTGGCCAGGAAGGGATCTGGGACCGGTGGGGGAAAATATGCGGCCAGGGGCAGGCGTTCTCCGGGGGCCAACCGGTCGAGCAGGGTTGCTGCACGCTGCACCAAGATGGCCTGGGCATCCTGATCGGCCAGGCGAAAAACCGCCGTGATCCCTTCCAGCGTGTAGGCCTGGGTATTCCGCACGGTCATGAAACACCAGACGCCACCTTCCTTTGACCGGCTGCAATTTACGACGCTCCCGTCAATTGGGATGGCCGTGGGGGAGGGAAGGACGCCCGTTTCCGCGGCTGATGGCGCCGGCTGGCTGGCAGCGGGGATCACGAGCAGCGTGCCAATGCTGAGGAAGTTAGGCTGGACATCCGGGTTAGCGGCCAGCAGGTCATCCAGGGTAACCCCGTAACGGAGTGAAATGCCAAACATATCCTCCCCTTTCTGTACCTCGTGGACGCGGGGAGTAGGCGTTGGGGTGGGGACCTGCGGCGGCGTGGTTGGCGTGATAACCGGCGCAGTAAGGCCGGGTGTGGCAGTCAGGAAGGGGGTCAGGCGGCCGCTTCGCTCTATCGCCATTGGTGGGGTGGCTGAAGGCACGCTCAGAACCCCGGGCGAGCAGGCTGCCGGGAAGAGCCCCGCGGCAAGGATTACAGCGGTCCAAAAGAGTCGGTAAACGTGATTCTGTCCTGGCAACATGGCCTCCATTATAACTTTCTTTCACTTTGCAGATTCCTATCCTTGCTCCGGCGAGGCTTGCCGCTGGTGGCGGCCTGTGCTAGACTTTTAATATGTCCCTTCCAACCGACCCAACTGAAACCCCGCAGGAAGTTATGTTCAGAGAGGCTCTGACGGCTGTCCGGAGCGGCGAGCGGGCCCGTGCTCGCGATCTTTTGACTCGCTTGTTAAAGATGGGACAGGAAAATGCCGACTATTGGATCTGGATGAGCGCAGTCGTGGAAACGCCAAAAGAGCGCTTATTCTGCCTGAAAGAAGCCCTGCGCGTAGACCCGCAGAACCAGGTTGCCAGGCGGGGGCTGGTGATTGCCGGGGCGCTGCCGCCGCAGGAAGGGCAGGTGCTGCGGGCCAGCGATCAAAAGCGAGGCTGGCAGGCTGCCCTCGCTCAGCAGGAGCGCCCGGCCAGGTCCATTCCGCCGGTTTACATGCTGGCCTTGATGGCGGTTGCCTTGCTGGTGGTTGTTGGGCTGGTCGGTTACGCCCTGTTTGGAGAACAACTGGCGTCCAGGCCGAAGCGCCGGCTGGTGATTGTGGTTCCTACCCAAACCGGGTTGGCGGTAACCGAACCGATCCTCACCACAACAACTACGCCCAGGGATCTCCCTTCCGGGAGCCCCACACCCCTGTGGGCGCTGTTAGAAGCCACTTACACTCCCACTCCTTTATATGTCAATACACCGCATATGAGCAGTGAAGCCTTTGGGGTGGGCTTGCGAGCGCTCCAGCGGGGCGAATGGTCAAACGCCGATTCCTATTTCCGCCAGGCCGCCACCCAGGTGGCGATCAGCGAACCCAATGCGCCCGATATCCTGTTTTATCTCGGTGAGAATTACCGTATGCAGGGGAATACAGAAAAGGCGCTTGAGATTTACAATCAGGTGATTAGCCTGTCGCCAGATTTCGCACCGGGTTACCTGGGGCGGGGCCGGCTGCGCCTGGCGCAGGGCTCCTCCGCGATGGTCGAGGCAGGCGCGAAGGATATCCAGGCGGCAATTGAGAAAGATCCTAATTATGGGGAAGCTTATCTTGCCCTGGCAGGGCTGCAGATTGACTCCGGGCAGGCGCAGGATGCAATGAATACCCTTGACCAGGCTCTGACAGTCCTCCCCGATTCTCCCCTGGTTTTCCTGTATCGCGCGCAGGCTTTCCTGGAGCTGGATGATTACCAAAATGCACTGCTGAACGCTCGCCGGGCCAATGCGCTGGATGTGACCCTGCTGCTTGCTTACCGGGTCATCGGGGAGGCGCTGCAGGCAGAAGGGGATCTGGAGGGCTCGATTGGACCGCTAGCTACATATGTCCAGTTCGAGCAGAATGATGCCCAGGCCTGGTTCAGTCTGGCGGATGCTTATCTGTTTATGGGCGATTCGCGAGAAGCGCTGAGTGCTTTGGATCGCGGTTTGCGCCTGAACAACCGCCGCGCCGATGCCTATCTCAACCGGGCAGAAATTTACCTGGAAATGGGCAGCCATGAAAAAGCGCTGGAAGATTTCCAGTCGGCTGCCCAAATTGACCCCGAATTGTTTGAAGCTGGCCTTGGGATTGGCAAGGCGCTGATGGCGTTGGGGTATCCTGGCGATGCCTGGGACCGCTTCGAGCGCACCCGCAGGCTGGCGAAAACCGAGCTGCAGAAGGCTGAATTGATTTTCTGGCGCGGGCAGTCCCTCGACGCTTTAGGGTCGCTTGAGGCTGCCATTCGCGATTACAGGGCGTTGATCGACCTGCCGCCCGACCAGGTGAAAGAGGAGTGGGTGCGCTTCGCAGAGGAACGTTTGCGGGTTCTGATTACACAGACGCCTACGCTAAGGCCCAAAACAGCGACCCTGACCCCCTCCCCGACCTTTACCCGCCAGCCCACCCGCACCGCCACGCCTACCCCCAGGCGGTAATCGCTCTCGCGCGGTTATCTCATGAGAGGTTCGATAAAGATTTCAGCCCGTGCGTCACATTCACCTGCATTCACTGGTTAATCGCCGTCAACGCCGCAAGAAGGCGAGCACGCAGAGCCTGCGCCGCCGCCTGGTTCGGAGCGGCGTGGGCTGCGCCTCACTGGGCCTGCTGGCGCTGGTTGCCGGAATTCTTCTCGGCAGCCTGGCCTACGCTGATCTGGTCAGAAATTTACCTTCGCCCGACCTTTTGGGTGAGCTGCTCGATCCCCAGGACGGCTTGTTGATGCAGCCTACCCGTTTGTATGACCGGAGCGGTGAGATCCTGCTCTACAGTCTTGAAAACCCTGGGATTCCACGCCGTTACTTGTATCTCAACGCTGAGCAACCCGGGCATTTCTCGCCCGAGCTGACCCGGGCTGTGATTGGCTTGTTGGACCCCAATTATTGGGGCAGCGCTGGATTTCGCCTCAAAAACCTGGGGGATCCCCAACCGATGTCGATTGCCGAACGGCTGGTAAGCGATCTGCTGCTCTGGCAGGAACCGCCTGGCTTGCGCCGCGCGCTGCGGATGCGCCTTCTGGCAGCCCAGTTAATTGCCCGGCATGGCCACGTGCAGGTGCTGGAATGGTATCTTAACAGCGCATACTTTGGTCACCTGGCGTTTGGCGCAGACAGCGCTGCGCACCTCTATTTTGGTAAGCCGGCGACCAGTTTAAGGCTCTCTGAGGCAGCCATGTTGGTTGGGTCCATCCAGGCTCCGGCGCTCAATCCGCTGGACGCCCCGGATTCCGCGCTGGAGCGCCAGCGGGCAGTGCTTGATACCCTGCTTGACCGGCGGGTGATCACCCTGGTCGAGCACCGGCGTGCGGTTGAGCAAGATCTGCAGATTGCCCAACCGGCCGAACAGGCCCCCGGCGTCGCGGTGGCTTTCTCCCGGCTGGTGGTCCAGCAGCTTGCCCGGCAGTTTGGCCAGGAGCGGCTGGAGCGGGGTGGGCTGCGCGTGATTACCAGCCTGGATTATAACCTGCAGGTCGAACTCGCCTGCCTGGTGCAAACGCAGCTGTCCCGGCTGACTTCCGGGCCGGGGGAGTCACCTGTCGAGCCCCGCCTGCCAGATGGCGCTGCCTGCCAGTCTGTGCGGCTGCTGCCCACCTTGCCGCCAGGCGGACAGCGCCTGTCTGGTGGCTTGCAGGCCAGCGCGGTGGTTCTAGATCCCCAGACCGGCCAGGTGATTGCGCTGCTGGGCGATTCGACGCCGGAAAGTGAGGCGGGTTCTCTCTCGCCGCGCGCGCCCGGCTCGCTGCTGACCCCATTTGTGGCTCTGGCTGGTTTTTCCCGGGGGATGGGGCCAGCTACTATGCTTTGGGATATTCCTTCGAGCTTACCTGAGGCTGACCCGGTCTTCACCAACCCGGATGGCACCTTTCATGGCCCTGTTCGCCTGCGCCTGGCGCTGGCAAATGACTACCTGGTCCCGCAAGCCCGGCTCCTGGACCAGTTTGGCGCTTCCAATGCCTGGCAGCTGGCCAGCGCGTTGGGTCTTTCGAGCCTGGTCGATGAAGCTGGCGTAGAGCTACTGTTTCGGGGGGGTGCCGTATCGCCGTTGGAACTGGCCCAGGGGTATGCTGTATTTGCCATGGAAGGTACTCGCATGGGCTGGCGGGCTGCCGGCAGCAGCGATTTGCTGCCGGTCATGGCACTGTATGTCGACGATCGGGATGGGAGTGTCTGGCTGGATACTCGCCAGTCTGATTCCCAGGCAATCGTCAGCCCGCAGTTGAGCTATCTCGTTCACCATGTTTTGAGTGACGCGACGGCCCGTTGGCCCAGCCTTGGGTATCCCAACCCGCTGGAAATTGGCCGGCCCTCTGGTGCAAAGATTGGCCGGGCAGAAGATGGCCTGCAGGTTTGGACAGCCGGCTATACGCCACAGCGGGTGTCTGTTTTCTGGTTGGGGTTGCCGCAGGGCGGCAACGGGCAGGTGGAGCCCCGCATGGTGGCCGGAATGTGGCATGCCCTGATGCAGTACACCAGCCGCAACCTCCCGGTAGCTGCGTGGGTAGAACCTCCCGAGATTGTTCACCAGGAGGTATGCGATCCTTCGGGCCTGCTCCCGACCGAGGCCTGCCCTGAAGTTGTCAGTGAGGTCTTTGTGCAGGGCAGCGAACCGGTTCTGGTCGATACCCTATATCGGAGGTACCAGGTTAACCGAGAAACCGGCCGGCTGGCGACGGTTTTTACCCCGGCTGCCCTGATCGAAGAGAAGGTGTACCTGGTCGCTCCTGATCAGGCCAAAGCTTGGGCGGAGGCGGCCGGTTTCCCTGTCCCACCGGTTCAATATGATGCGATCCAGCCTCCAACGCCGCTCGATTCGGCGCGCCTTACCAGCCCGCAGCAGTTTTCCTTTGTGCGCGGGCAGGTGGATTTAAGGGGAACAGCCGCTGGCGCGGGTTTCCGGTTTTACCAGGTCCTGGTAGGGCAGGGACTAAATCCACAAACCTGGCTGCAGCTTGGCCAGGACGGAGCCACGCCCGTTTCGAATGGGCTGCTGGGTAGCTGGGATACGACAGGCCAGGAAGGATTGTTTGCCGTTCGCCTGCTGGTGGCGCGCGAAGATCAGCAGGTCGATATCGCTACGATACAGGTAACTGTGGACAACACGGCTCCGACGGTGCGAATCCCTTACCCGCTGGCTGACCAGGTGTTTCGCTATCCCGATACCCGGGCGATTACGTTCCAGGCCGATGCTGGCGATGCGATTGGTGTTGACCGGCTGGTATGGCGGGTCGATGGGATTGAGGTCGGTCAATCCGTCCAGCCCCCTTATGTGCTGACCTGGATGGCGGTCGAGGGTAGCCATACCCTCCAGGTCGAAGCTTATGACCTGGCCGGAAACCTGGGCAGTTCGGAAGTGGTGCGGTTCAACGTCTTTGCCAGGCAACCGTGATAACCGGTTGAGGGCGTCCGAACCATTGGCGCTGGATAAGCGAATTGGGGACACCCTCAACCTGTCAAGGCGTTTTCGAGATGGCAATCAATCGAGGATGAGTCTGGCCCGCTTGAAGCGAGCCAGCCCCAGCCCAATCAGGATTGAATCCAGGACCAGCAGAACTGCTACAGCGAGGACGGCTACCTGCGCTACGTTGACCTGGCTTATCCACTGGCTGATCTCAACCAGCCATGCCTCAGGCATGATTTGCGGGCCGAGGATGAGCGGCAGCCAAAGGATGATGAATCCCAGGCTCATCCTTTGGTATGCCTGGCGGACGCTGCTGGCGTGCAGCGAGACCAGCACACCTAACCCGCTGACCAGCAGGGTGCCCAGAAAGGTGAAAATTAGCGCGCCCAGGAAGTTTGCTGCCGGGTAAAATCCAGCCCCTGAATGCTGGAGGTTGATTGTCAGTGCACCCATTAGCATCCCGGCCAGTGCGATGCTCAACCCGTAGATACAGGCAGCCGCCAGTTTGCCGAACAGGATTGCCCGGTCACTCAACCGGCTGGCCAGCAGCGTTTCCAGCGTATGCCGCTCGCGTTCCCCGGCAATAGCATCGGCCATCAGCCCCATCGACATGAACAGGGGCAGCCAGGCAGCCGAAATGAGGCCGAGAGGATTGACCAGCCATTCTGGGCCCATCTGAATTGGAAACAGGACGCCAATGATGGCGAGCATAATCAGGATGTTCGTGAGTCCGCTGCGCAGCGAGCCGCGTTGAACGAGAATTTCCTTTAAGTCTTTGCGTAGAATGGTAAAGATATCGTAAAACATGAGCTGATTTCCTATTTTTCGTCTTCAACCAGTTCCAGGAAGATATCTTCCAGCGTGGCCCGGTTTTTGCGAACTTCTTGAACCTGCGCCCCGCCCAGGACCAGGCGGTGGATGATTGGCGCTGTATCGGCCTGGGCTTCCATCTCAAGCTTGATGTGGTCGTTTTGCTGGCTCAGTGCCTTAACCTGTGGATCGAGGCGCACCTGGTCCAGCAGGTGCGCGGTGAAACCGCGCCCATAGATCTCGACCTGTGCGTAGCCGTTCCTGCCGTGCAGTTCTTCAGGCCGGCCGACGGCCAGTAGTTTTCCGGCGCGGATTACAGCCACCTGCTGGCAAAGTTTTTCGGCTTCCGTCAGATTGTGAGTCGTCAGGAAGATGGTCACCTGTGAGTCGCTGGCCAGGCGGGAGAGGTCCTCTCGCAGCGCGGCGGATGCCACCGGGTCCAGCCCGGCCGTGGGCTCGTCCAGGAAAATCAGCCTGGGTTGGTGCATCAGGGCGCGGGCAATGGCCAGTTTCTGTTTCATGCCCCGGCTCCAGTTCCCAACCACCTCCTTGCGCCGTTCCCATAACCCCATGTTCTTCAGCAACTCGTGGATGCGAGCCTGGCGTTGGGCTGCGGGCAGGTGATAGACTCGCCCGTAAAAATCAAGGTTATCTTCTGCAGTGAGCCGTTCATACAGGCCGGTATGCTCGAGCAGCGCGCCGGTCTGCGCGCGGATTTTTGCGGCTTCACGGGCGGTGTCGAAGCCAAACACCCGGGCTGATCCCTGGGTTGGTTCCAACAGCCCAAGCAGCAAACGGATGGTGGTGGTCTTGCCGGAACCGTTTGGACCCAGAAAGCCAAACACGATTCCGGGTGTAATTTCAAGACTCAGGTGATCCAGCGCCCGGATCTTGCCAAAATCCCGGGTTAAGTTCTCAGTGTGAATAATGGGTTGGTTCATATCAGGTCCTTGCTAAGTTTGCTGACAATTTTTTCAAGCTGTTTTCGGTAAAGGTCAAATGCTTCACGTCCCGGCGGGGTCAGTGAAATCAGGGTCTGTGGAATTTTGCCGCGGAATGTTTTCTCGATGGTAATGTACCCGGCGCTTTCCAGCCTGGAGAGGTGAGTGGAGAGATTGCCCTTGGTTAGCCCGGTTTCGCGGAGTAAGTAGAGAAAATCAGCCTTATCCACCGCTGCCAGGATAGTCGTAATGAGCAGCCGGGCCGGTTCGTGGATCAACCGGTCTACCTCGGTGAACTTGCGCAGTTCCTCGCTCATCAGGTTTCTCCTTCCGTTTGGCAGCAGTTACTATTCTTGCTCGAAGTTGGTTTCATCACTGGATGGCGTTGAATGAGCCAGGTATACGCACAGCGCCGCTCCTCCCGAAACGATCAACAGCAGCCCGAACCCGGCGAAGAAGCCAGAGGTTACCAACAGGTCCGGGAGCGCCAGCAGCGAGAAGACAAATCCCAGCAGGACTGTCAGGCCTGCCAGTAGGTACAACCTGGCCAGTCCAAAGCGGTATCCTAAGTAAACCAGCGCGCCGGCCAGCATGATTGCGGCAACCAGGGCAGTTGTGTTTCGCATCAGTTTCACCGATGCGGCCGCGCCCACGATGGTTCCCATCGCTATCGCCAGCAGCCCGGTCAGGATCACGCGTTTGACGCGGGCCGAAGTCGCCGGCTTCCGGTAAGTGACGTAACCGGTGCGGGGGTAGGTGATCCGTTCTTTCAGGAATTTCACCAACCGGCCCATGCCAAGAAAAGCGCCTATGATGACGATCATCTGGATCAGCAGCAGCCACCCAGCGCCCGGTTTGAGGCGGTCGGCCAGCAGGTAAAAGCCGGCCAGCAGGATATTGACCAGGCCAAACCCGATTTCCCAGAAGCCATCCTCGAACCAATAACGCTCCGTCTTTTTTTCAACTGCCTTGAAATCTTTTTGCTCCATCGCGGTTTCCTTTTTCGAAAACAAGTTTGTAATACAAACAAGTCTTTAGATAGTATAATGTGCTTCGATCAGCCTGTCAATAGGGAGCGCTTTCTTTTTCCGTGATTCTTGACTATAATATGACAATTGTTGTCTCTTTTTGCGTTGAGGGAGCAAGAGAATTATGGCGCTCGACCGTTTTGGCCGGAAAATTCATTACCTGCGCATCAGTTTGACTGATCACTGCAACCTGCGCTGTGTCTACTGCATGCCTGAAGATATGACCTTCCGGCCCAACGCTGAATTAATGCAGGATGATGAGCTTCTCAAGCTGGTGCGCCTGTTCACCAGCCTGGGCTTTGATAAGTTCCGCCTGACCGGCGGTGAGCCAACCGTCCGCGCGCGGGTGGTGGACCTGGTGCGGGAGATCGCCGCAACGCCGGGCGTGCGGTCGCTCTCGATGACGACCAATGGCATCTTGCTTGGCCGGCTGGCTGAACCTCTCAAGCAGGCTGGGCTGCAGCGGGTCAATATCAGCCTCGACACGCTCGATCCTGCCAGGTTCAAGCGGCTTACCCGTTGGGGAACCCTCGAGCAAGTCTGGGAGGGGATCGAAGCCGCTGAGCAAGCCGGGCTGACGCCGATTAAGCTGAATGTGGTGGTCGTGCGCGGCTACAATGAGACAGATATTGTCGATCTGGCGGCGCTGACTCTTCAACACCGCTGGCAGGTCCGTTATATTGAAATGATGCCGTTTGCCGGGGCAACTGAGCTGCAGCAGGCCCAGGTGGTCAAAGCGGATGAGATGATGGCGCGGATCGAGGCAGCGCTGGGCCCATTAGAAACTGCCAACGGCGGTAAGTTGGACGGTGAAGCGCGCCTGTTCCGGCTGCCAGATGCGCCCGGCGAACTGGGCTTTATCTCCTCGGTCTCGCTGCCTTTTTGCGCTTCCTGCACCCGGGCCCGCCTGACCGCGGACGGTAAGCTGCGCCTGTGCCTGCTGCGAGAGAAAGAAGTCGATTTGCTGACCCCCATGCGCCAGGGCGCCGGGCAGGAGGATTTACGCCGCCTGATTCTGGATGGCATCTGGCACAAGCCATGGGGGCACGGCCTGGCCGAAGGGAACATCCCCTTGAACCGGGTGATGAGCGAAATTGGTGGCTGACCCCACTGTTGGCGCAGAAAGAGCCCGGGTTATTTCTCTCGCTGCTGGAACCATTCGTAAGCCTCGGAGATCGCATCATCGAGCGGGCGATGCCGGGTAAGGCCCAGCTCTCTTTCGCTTTTCCCAAGGTCGTAGTAAAAGAAGTATCCGGCCAGGCGTAGCAGATCGGGCGATAACGGCAGATTGAGAAATGCGCGCAGGGTGTGGGCCGGACCGGCCAGGGAGCGGACCAGACCGGCAGGTAGAACTGCGACCGGTTCCGGTCTACCGGTGATTTTTGCAATGCGCTGCACCAGGTTGAGATGGGTCAGGTTCTCTCCTCCCAGGATGTACCGCTCACCGGTTTTTCCATGGGCCAGCGCAGCCAGGTGGCCCTCCACAACGTCAGCGATAGAGACGCAGTTGATCCCGCCTTCTACCGCAACCGTCACGCGCCGTTCAGCCACCTGGGTGACGATCGAGCTGGCCTGCCGGTATACATCTCCTGCCCCAAATACCAGAGTTGGGTTAACGATCACAACATCCATGTGTTGGGCTACCGCTTTCTGGACTTCTTGTTCGGCCAGGTATTTGGCGTATCCGTAAGGGTAGTGGTCCGGCCGGTAGTTCCAGGTATGCCGCTCGTCGATCAGCGCCGGCTGTATTTTTCCGCTGCCAGCCTTATGCGCCGCGCCCGGGACGCCGAGCGCAGCGACCGAACTGGTATGCACGATGCGATGCACGCCAGCCTTTTGGGCCGCCTGTAAAAGGTTGCGAGTTCCTTCCACGGTTACTGCATACTGCTGGCCGGTCGAGTCACTGCCGCCCATCCAGGCCCCGGCATGAAACACAGCTTCAACGCCGTTTATGGCGGCCTGGATCGATTCTGGCCGGGTAAGATCGCCTAAGACGTGCTCGACCTCTAACCCCTCCAGCAGCCGGAGTATGCTGGTTGGGCGGTGAAAGGCGCTCACCCGGTGGCCACGCTCGACCAGCGCGCGGCACAGATGCGAGCCGATAAAGCCGGTTGAGCCGGTAACCAGAATCTTCAGCCCAGACATTCCACCACGGTTGCCTCTCCCTGCCCAACGCCCACACACAGCGCCGCGAGACCATAAAGCGGCGTAGAACTGGGCTGGTCACCGGCTGCCGGCTGCCTGGCCATCCGCTTCAACTCGTGCAGCAAGGTTGTCAGGATCCGAGCGCCTGAACAGCCCAATGGATGGCCCAGCGCGATTGCCCCGCCATTGAGGTTGGTCTTTTCATCGCTGAGGCCTAACTCGTGCATCACAGCCAGGACCTGAACGGCAAAGGCTTCGTTAATCTCGACTCGCTGCACCTGTTCCAACTGGAGACCGGCCCGTTGGAGGGCTTTTCGTACAGCCGGTACCGGCCCCATTCCCATGATGCGAGGCGGAACGCCGGCGGCAGCGGAGGTCAGGATGCGGGCTGCGGGCTGCAGGCCGAGTTGTTCGGCCCGGCGGGCGTTCATCAATAACATGACGGCGGCCCCATCGTTAAGGCCCGAGGAATTCCCGGCCGTGACGGTGCCGTTCTTCCGAAAGGCCGGCCGCAGGCGCGCCAGTGATTCGAGCGAAGTATCCCGGCGAGGGCGCTCGTCGGTCGTCACCAGGATGGGGTCGCCCTTCTTTTGTGGAATGGGCACAGGCACAATTTCTTCGGCAAATTTGCCTGCGTCGATGGCCGCGATTGCGCGCTGGTGGCTGCGTAGCGCAAATAAATCTTGCGCTTCGCGCGAGATCCCGGTCATATCGGCGATATTTTCGGCCGTCTCGCCCATGGCTTCTGTTCCATACAACTCGACCATGTGGGGGTTGGGGTAGCGCCAGCCCAGGGCTGTATCCCAGGCAGTCAGGTTGCCGAAGGGAAAACCGCTTTCGGCCTTGGGCAGGGAATACGGCGCGCGCGACATGCTCTCTACGCCGCCGGCTAAAAAAATATCGCCTTCGCCGGCCCGGATGGCCCTGGCTGCCATATTCACGGCGGTCAGGCCTGAGGCGCACAGGCGGTTGAAGGTCACGCCCGCAACTTCCACCGGCAGTCCTGACAGCAGCGCTGCCATGCGGGCCACGTTTCGATTATCCTCGCCGGCCTGGTTGGCGCAGCCCAGGTAAACCTCCTCAATCAAAGCCGGGTCGATTCCGGTTCGTTTGATCAGCGCGCGAATCACCAGGGCGGCCAGGTCATCTGGCCTCACCGTGGCAAGGCTGCCGCCAAGCGCGCCGACCGGGGTGCGGATGGCATCGATGATCACAACATCTTCCACAATTTCCTCCGCATTGAAGTGATAGGGTGTGGTTTTCCTAATCGCTGCCCTGGCTTCGGTAAAAATCACACAGGTCTTTGACCGGGCAAGTTTTGTGTTCTGGGCTGCGGGCGTGGCAAATCTCCCGGCCCAGGCGAATCAGGTTCAGATGGCCTGGCCCATACTGGGCCGGCGTAAATAACTGTGCCAGGTGTTCGTGAGCCTGTTCGACCGTCATCCGCTCTGGGCGCAGGCCAATTCGCCCGCTGACCCGGTAAACATGGGTGTCGACCGGGAAGGCCGGTTTATCCAGTGAGAACTGCAGCACAATCGAAGCTGTTTTCGGGCCAACGCCCTTGAACCGGCTTAACCAGGTATACGCCTCTTTTGCCGTAAGCTCACGCAGGAATTCCAGGTCCAGCGTCCCGCGCTCGGCGGTGATCTGCCGAAGTACTGCCTGGATGCGCGGGCCTTTCTGGTTTGCCAGGCCGGCCGGGCGGATCGCATCGATCACGGGCTGCTGGTCGGCGTCGCGGACCGATTCCCAGGTCGGAAAGTGCGCGCGCAGGTTGTTATAGGCGATGTCTCGGTTCCGGTCATTGGTGTTCTGCGACAGGATCGTCGAAACCAGCTCGTCCAGGGGGGGATATGGGCTGCGCCATTCAGGCAGGCCGAAGGCTTCTTCCAGGCGGCAGTAAACAGCTTGCGCGCGGGCCTGCAATTGCGCCTTGTTTTCGGTAGGGTTCTCTGAGGGTGGGTCAGGTTCTGGCATGGATGCTCTTAAGCCGGACTGTGATTCAATCCGAACGCAGGCCGAATTTCGCCTACGATCAGCCCGCGCCAGTTATCGATTGGACGCCTGTCGAATTTTTTCAACTTTTCCAATTGTGTTTCGGTCAGCGCCCCTAACTGGCGTAAGACAGCCGTTGCGATCACTGCCCTGGCCCGCCCGGTTACATCGCCGTCGATAACCTTGTAAGTGATGCCCAGCCCGGGTGAACCAGGGCCCAATGCGCCAGGCAGCAGCCCGATGGCCTGATAACCTTCGGCGCCGCCCTTGCAGACAATTTTCCCCTCGCCAACTTGCATCAGAACGGTGTCAAAGCGCCCCGGGCCGGCGACCATGTCCGGGTAGGTCATCATGGCGGCCCGGATGCGGTCCAGCGCTATGGCGCGCTTTTCAGGCAGGCCGCTGGGATCTGCCAGCCGGGCAAAGCCCAGGGCCGCATTTTGAAGCGGAACCGCAAAGGTTGGTGCTGAACAGCCATCGATGCCAACCAGCACATCCTCTGGTTTCAGGTCGACCATCTCGGCGAATGTCTGTAAAATCTTTACCTGGATCAGGTGTTCATTGCTCAGGTAATTGTCGATGGGTTGGCGCGCGAGAATAGCCTGGGCGAGCATCCCGGTATGTTTTCCAGAGCAGTTATGGCGGTACGGGGTAGGCTGCTCGCCGCGCAGCAGCATTTCATTGGCCGTTTTTTCGTCGCCTGCGGCGTGTACGCCGCACTGTAAATCTGTCTCTTGAATGCCGATTTTCTCATGCATGCGCTTTAGTACGGCTACGTGCTCGTCTGTGCCGCTGTGAGAAGCGCAGGTCAGGGCAATCTCTTGATCGGATAATCCAAATTTCTCGGCGCCGTCCTGTTCGACCAGCGGCAGGGCCTGGAATGGCTTGGAAGAAGAACGCAGGTTGGCAACCAGCTTTG
>CAZBDC010000132.1:0-15037 GCA_964490575.1 uncultured Anaerolineaceae bacterium
CAGACGATCCAGATCAGGCTGAAGAGCATGATGCCCCGATCCAACGGTGGAATCAAGACACGCTCTTCCAGAATATTTTGCCAGGCCAGTCCGCTGCTAAAAAACAGGATGACCTGTCCAAGCAGCAGCATACCCAGGCCAATGATCAGGCGGTTTGCGTGAGGAAAGGCGCCTTTCTGGCGGGTGATCAGGGCAGCTTGCAGGCTGGCAATAATCGAGAATGCCAGCGTAAGATGAAAAATTAAGTTCCCTTGCGGGCTGATTAATAAGTATAAGATCTCTCGAAACGTGTTTTGCATGCTTGTCCCTGACCGGTGAGCCTATCGCTTGATTAGGATTATAGCAAAAAAGTTAAATAAGGTTGACAAATCGTGAAAACCGGATAAAATAACCTGCGTAAGCCGAAGTGGCGGAATTGGCAGACGCGCTACGTTCAGGGCGTAGTGGGTGTACACCCATGAGGGTTCAAATCCCTCCTTCGGCACAGCACTTCCCCGCAGAACCGCGGGGATTTTTTTTCCCCACCTGGCTTGATTCCTGCAGCCACTTGCAGTAACATTAATGATCATGAAACTGCTCTGGGAATCCCGAAAGAAAATAATTGGCCTGGGGGCGGTCGTTCTGTTGATGCTGCTGATGATGAATCTGAACAGCCGCCTGAACGAGTACTTCCGCCTGACCGGCGAGCGCGACCGGATGAGCACTCAGGTCAGTGACTTGCGCGCGACCAAGATTGCCCTGGAGACCCAGGTTGCCTACGCAACTTCGGACGAGGCCGTCGAAGAGTGGGCGCGCAGCGAGGCCCACATGGCTCAACCGGGGGACCAGGTGATCGTCGCTTTGACCCCGGATGACCAGGCCGCGCCCCCGGTTGTCGAGGTAACCCCTACCCTGCCTGTTGTTGAGAACTGGGAAGTCTGGTGGGCGCTGTTCTTTGGCGAATGAAGCGTGGATTCTGCGCCGGTTTCACTCGCCTGTTTCAACTTTTCCCCCTGTAACTCTGCCCTGTCTTTTCCGGACCTGTCTCCCGCGGGCGGGTTCTCTGCGCACGGCGACCAGGGTAATATCATCGAACGGGGCTAATCCGCGGCGGAATTCGATTAAGGCGTCGTCCAGGGCTTCGAGCAGGTTTTGGATTGTCTCTTTACCGTGCAGCCGGAGCAGGTTCTGAAGCCGGTCCTCCCCAAAAGATTCGCCCTCTGGCGAAAGCGCGTCGGTCACGCCATCTGTATAAAGGAGCAGCGAATCACCGGGGCGGAGCAGCAGGTGATGGTTTTCTAACTCCAGGTTGCTGATGACGCCCAGGGCGGTTCCCCCTTTGGGGAGATGTTCCAGAACACCTCTGCGGCTGTGGAACAGTAGCGGCCGGTTATGCCCGGCATTGCTGTAAAGCACCTCGCCGGTATCCAGCGAAAGTATGATATACACTGCCGTAACGAACATTGCTTCTGCCGATTCGTTGACGAGCAGTTTGTTGACTTCTTTAAGAACTTCAGCCGGAGACTGGCTGTCGGCTGCGTTCGCACGGATCAAGGTACGCGCAACGGTCATATATAAGGCCGCAGCCAGGCCTTTGTCCGAAACGTCGGCAATAACCAGCCCGATCCGGTTTTCTTCCAGTTTGAAGAAATCGTAAAAGTCTCCGCCGATTTCGCGCGCCGTTTCCCAGCGCATATCCAGTTCCCAGCGGCTCAATTGCGGGAGGGATTCGGGCAGGAAAGTTTCCTGTATCTGGCGGGCAAGCTGAATTTCCCGCTCGATCCGCTCGGTTTGAACCATTTCCTGTTTCAGAAGATCATTCTGGATGGCCAGCGCAATTTGCTGGGCTATTCCGAAAATGATCTCCATGCGCCTTTCCCAGAACGCTGGCGAAACGCTGATCTCGCGAACCAGCAGGACCCCTAAGACTTGTTCTTGCAGTGAGAGGGGATAGCCTAACAACCAATCGCCATGGTACAGGTCGGGCTGGTCGCTGCGCTGTGCATAGGACTGGCATGGCAGGGCGCTCCAGTCGATATATGCCAGTTCGCCCTCCGGCAGCCGGCACATGTGCATCTCGCCCGTCTGGCGGACACGGTTGAGCAGTCCGTGCTCAGACAGCGCAAACGGGTGGTTCAGGATGGCATCTTCCATCCGGCGTGATTCGGCATAGGCCTGGGTCGGCCGGAACAGCTGGCTGGCTGAATCCCACAGGTAGATTACGCAGGTATCGATCCCGACCAGGATTGGCAGCAGGTGGACGATTGTATCGAGCGTGTCGTTGAGGTCATTTGAGCTTACCACGGCCTGGGCCACCTGCAGCAGCGCCGCCGTGACGTAAGCCTCTTCCTGGCGCGCCTCCAGCAGGCGCAGGTTGTCGATTGTGATGGAGGTCTGGTGAGCGATGCCCTGGAGAATGGACAGGGCTTTCGGATCGAAACCGGTTTCAATCCCGGGAGTCCAGGCCATTTGCAGGCTGACCAGGAAGGCTCCACTGACCTCACCTCGGACCAGCATGGGCAGCATGACCACAGTGCCTGGTTCTGGGCTCAGGCTCAACTCTGGCAGGTTGAGATCGTGGGCCGGGTCATCAATGTACAGGGTTGCCCGTTCGCTGGTCAGCCGGATTGCGCCTGGCAGCCGGTTCGAGAACAGATAGGGAGCCTCGCCCATGGGTTCAAAACCATACCAGGCTTTTAGCTCAAAACTTTGCAGGTTTTCTTCCCACAGCAGGAAGGCGCTTTTCTTTACGCCGACCAGCAGGCGGGTTAGCCGGATCATGGTCGCCAGCAGGTCATCAATGTTCATGGTACTCTGGCTTGCTTCGGCTACCTGCAAGAGCATGGTAGAAATCAAGGCCTGTTCCTGGGTCTGGTTGTAGAGACGTGCATTCTGGATAGCTACGGCGGCATAGCTGGCAAACGTTGCCGTAATGGCCTGGGCTTCTGTCCCGTAGCGGCCTTCCTGATGATGGGCCAGGGTAATCACGCCGAGTGGCTGTTTGCCGGTCAGCATGGGCGCCGCGATGTAAGAGAAGTGGTCTTCAAAGTGGAGCGCTTTCCCTAATGGGCCAGACGGGTCTGCTGCTTTGAGGATCAGCGGCTGTTCGGAAGATAAGGATTGATCCAGCATCTCCTGGACAGATTTCTCTTGCAGCGCCTCAAAAATTTGCTCCGGCTGGATACGCCGCGCGGCTGCCAGCCGCAGATGGCGCAGGTTGTGGTTGGCTGGTTCGAGTTCTTCATCTAAGAGCCAGATGGCAGAGGCATCACATGGCAGGTTGTTTTCCAGCTTTTCCAGGATGATCTCCAGAAGCTGGTTAAGGGGCAGGCTGGCGGAAATCAGGTGTGCTACATCCCGGAAGCTTTCCGCGACTTTTCTGCGCCACTGTTCTGAACGATACAGCATGGCATTGTGCATCGCCACGGCGATTGGCGCGGCGAGCGCTTCAAATAAAGCACGAGCGTTTTCGTCGAATGCATCGACTTCCTGGCTTTGAAGGTCCAAAACCCCCAGGACCTCTTCGCCGGCGATGAGTGGAATGGCCATTTCCGAACGCGTATCCAGGGGCGGCAGATTGGAAGGTAAATACAGCGGTTCCTGGGTCACGTCATTGGCGAGGAAAGTCTTGCCGTTGCGGGCTACCCAGGGGACGATGCCTTTTTCAGCTTCCAGTGGGTAGCTCTGCCCATGCTGTTTCAGCCCAATGCTTCGCTCTCCAATCCCCGATTGGTAGATAACCATCCGGCGGCCCATGTGGACGGTATAAACATGGACAAATGGGTATTTGAACCGGTCATGGATCAGAGACACGATCTCGTCGAGCAGCACATCAAGATCGAGAATAGAAGCCAGGGCATGGCTCACCTCAAATACAGCATCAATCTGGGCTACGTGATGTTCCAGGTCGCCGTAAAGATGGGTACTTTCGATAGCCAAGGCGATGTTATCGGCCAGGGCCCGCAGCACCAGCATATCATCCTCATGGAACGCATTCATCCGGTCGCTTTGAATATCCAGCACTCCCAGAACCCGCTCTTCGATCTTCAGTGGGAGCGCGGCTTCGGAGAGCGTTCCCGGCAAGAAATCAAGATACCGGAACCGGCTTTCCTCCTGGACATTTGGGGCGACAATTTCAACGCCGCTGGCAGCCACAGTGCCGATAATCCCTTCACCGGGCCGGATGATAAAGTTGTCCTGAAGCAGTGCGGATTGGTCGTGGCTGGCGCTGCCCCGGAAGCGCAGAAGATTCTGACGTTCCTCCAGGGTAAAAATGGCCACAGAATAGTATTCAAAGGTTTCCCGAATCAGCCGGCTTACCTGGTCATAAAGATCTTCCAGGTTGGAAAGGCCGGCAATCCTGGCGCTGACCGAACGGACCAGGTCTAATTGCTCCTGCCGCCAGTTTTTTAAGGCTTCCTGCCGAGAAATTTCCATAACGGCTGCTGCATGGGCCGCCAATCCCTCCAGCAGGCTGATCTCGGCGCCGGCGAAAGCCGGCCCTTCGGGCCGGTCTACCTGGATGATCCCAAGCAGAGTATTTTTCGCGATCATCGGCGCGGCGACCGAGCTCGGCCCACTGCTTTCCATTTCGGGCTCGCGTGGCTGTGGATCAGGTAAGACCTGCGGCCTGCGCGCTTTTAGCGCCTGGTGCGCCAGAGGAGTCGCCTGGGCGTGCGGCAAGGCTTCCATCTGGGGTTCGCCCGGCAATGGATAGGCAGGGCTGGCTAACCAGACTCTGGTCTGAGCAGAAAGCAAACGGCTGACTGACCTGGCGATTAAGTCACACTGCGCTTCAGGAGTGGGCTGGCCAGTCAGCATTTCCCCTAGCTGCAAGAGCTGTTTCCATCCCGGGTCAGCCGCCTGCTGGGAATACTCCGTCAAGCAAGTTTCTCCTTGGGGTCAGACCCCATTTCGACCGATCACTTATGCTTTATCATGGTCAGGATGTTCTCTGACCCGCTGGTTTGAAAACTGACCTCATCCATCCACTGGCGGATGAAATACATACCAAGTCCATTGGCTTTCCGATCATCCAGGTTCTGGCTGAGATTCGGTTGAGGGACCGTCGCTGGATCGAAAGACTTCCCCTGATCCCGAAGAACAACTGCCAGGGACTGCCTGTCAAATGAACATGTGCAGCGGATGGTGCCCTTTCCCTCGCCGCCATATGCATGTTCGATGATGTTTGAACATGCTTCATCGACCGCCATTTCAATCGAATAGACGGCGAAACTTTCAAACCCTGCATTTTGGGCAAATTCGCGAACAAAATCACCAATACTCGCCAGGCTCGCATAGATGCCTGGAAAGGCTCTCGTTTCAGAGACAGAAGGATCGAAGGTGCTAGAAACTTCCAACAGCTTCAAGCACGTCGCCGTATATTTTGAACAGCGGAATGAACCCGGCCAGATCGAGGGCGGCGTAGATATTTTCCGGGATCTTTACCAGAACCAATTCACCGCGGTTGTATCGTTTGCAGGTTTTTTGCGTGTTAATTAACACGCGCAGCCCTGCGCTGGAAAGAAAGTCCAGCTCGCTCATGTCAAAGGCAATCTTGTGCCGGCCATTTTCGGTAAGATTGTTGAAGGCTTCGGCAAGTTGCGGGGCCGTGTAACTATCGACGCGTCCCTTCGCTTTCACCAGGTCGCAATGTTTGAATTGCGCGGAAGTAATCTCCATGTGTTCGATCTCCGCTGAAAAATGATTTCTCAAATTATATCATGGGGAATTCGGCCTGGAAGTAGGAACTGTGAAAATCTCTGGCGGTCGCAGGCGGCTCCCCAGGGAAAATAGTATAATCGTTTTGTGAGAGAAAGCACGCAAAGCCAAAAAAGGAGCGGTGAATGACAGCGCAAATCATCGATGGAAAAAGTATCGCCGAGGAAATCAGGAGCGCGGTGGCGCAAGATGTTGCAGCCCGCAAGCAGGCTGGGCTGCCTGTCCCGGGCCTGGCGACGGTGCTGGTTGGGGAAGACCCCGCTTCACAATCTTATGTCCGGTCAAAACGCAAAGCCTGCCAGGAAGCCGGAATCCAGTCCTTTGGTTTTGAACTGCCGGCAACTGCCAGCCAGGCCGAGGTCGAGGACATGGTGCAGAAGCTGAATGCGGACCCTAACGTGCATGGTATCCTGGTTCAATTGCCGCTGCCGCACGGCCTGGATGAGGAGCGGGTGCTGAACCTGGTCCGGCTCGATAAAGATGTGGATGGCTTTCACCCGGTCAATATCGGACGCCTGGCCCAAAAAGGACGCGAGCCTCTGTTCATTCCCTGCACGCCGGCGGGCGTCATGGTGCTGCTGGAAAAGACGTTTGCCAGCCTGGAGGGGGTGAACGCGGTTGTATTGGGGCGATCGAACATTGTGGGGATGCCCGTGGCGCTTCTGCTGGTGCGGGCAAATGCCACGGTGACGATCTGCCATTCGCGCACAAAGAACCTCCCGGAGGTGGTGCGCCAGGCTGATGTGCTGGTGGCGGCGGTAGGGCGGGCGCAGATGGTGAAGGCCGACTGGGTCAAGCCAGGCGCCGTGGTGATCGATGTGGGGACGAACCGGGTCGATGATCCTACCCGCCCGCGCGGCTACCGGTTGACCGGTGACGTGGCATATGATGAGGTCAAAGAAGTCGCCGGTTTCATCACGCCGGTTCCCGGTGGGGTAGGGCCGATGACCATCGCAATGTTGCTAAAAAATACGCTGCGCGCGGCTCAACTGGCAGATTGATAACCTGCCCGGCGCTCCGGCCTGGGGCAAGGCAGGCCAGACAGCCATAAGGTCCGGGTCTACCCGGGTTGGTGTAAATAAAATTGCCCAGGATTGTCTGACAATTGACTTTTCCTGGGAATGTGATTATAGTAGTTCTATACCGCTGGGAAAAATAACCCCCATCGATGACTTTATTATCCACTTTTCCGCACAAATGGCCACACTCCTGATTAAGAACGCCGCCCTGATGGTGACAATGGACGAGCAACGCCGGGAAATCTCCGGCGGGGGCCTTTACGCCGAGGATGGGTTTATCCGCAAAGTCGGCGGACCGGGAGATCTGCCAGAAACAGCCGACCTGGTACTCGATTTAAGCGGTCACATCGTCCTGCCGGGCCTGGTCAATACCCACCATCATTTTTACCAGACGCTGACCCGCGCCGTCCCGCTCGCTCAGAATGCCAACCTGTTCCACTGGCTCAAGACCCTCTATCCGATCTGGGCCAGGCTGACGCCGGAGGATATTTTTATCTCAACGCAGACGGCTCTGGCTGAACTGGCGTTATCTGGATGCACGACGGCCTCTGACCATCTTTATCTATTTCCCAATGGATCCCGGCTGGATGATGAAATCGATGCGGCTGCCCAGGTTGGGCTGCGGCTGCATGCCTCGCGCGGCTCGATGAGCCTGGGAGAAAGCCAGGGCGGGCTTCCACCGGATCGGGTGGTTGACTCGGAAGATCATATCCTGTCTGATTCGCAGCGCCTGATCGAACGGTATCACGATCCTAATCCCGGCTCGATGCTGCAGATTGTCCTGGCTCCCTGCTCGCCATTCAGCGTGACCGGCGATCTGATGCGCCAGAGTGCGCTGCTGGCCCGCCAGTACGGCGTCCAGCTTCACACGCACCTGGCCGAAACGGAGGATGAGGTTGAGTTCTGCAAGCAGATGTTTGGGCACCGGCCGGTTGGCTACATGGAGGAGCTTGGCTGGGTTGGCCCGGACGTCTGGTATGCCCATGCAGTCTATGCCAACCAGTCAGAGGTCGATGTGTTCGCCCGGCACCAGTGCGGGGTTGCTCATTGTCCTTGCTCGAACATGCGCCTGGCGTCTGGGATTGCACCGATCCGCGAATATCTCCATCATGGCGTGAAAGTCGGCCTGGGTGTGGATGGCTCCGCGAGCAACGACAGTTCGCACCTGCTGGCCGAAGCTCGCCAGGCCATGCTCCTGGCCCGGCTTCGCTCTGCCTTGCAAGGTGCCTCATTATCTGGCTCGCAAGAGCCCTGGATTATGACGGCCCGCCAGGCGCTGGAACTGGCAACCCGGGGAGGCGCGCAGGTGCTGGGCAGGGCAGATATTGGCTCGTTAGAAGTTGGCAAGTGCGCTGACCTGGTTGCCTATCACCTCAACCGTCTCGACTTTGCCGGCGCTTTACATGACCCGGCGGCGGCGCTGCTGTTCTGCAACCCACAGCGGGTAGATTGGAATATTGTTCACGGGCGGCCGGTCGTGCAGGAGGGTGTTTTGCTGGGCGTGGACCTGCCGGAACTGGTCGAAAAACACAACCGGGCGGCCGGCAGGCTGCTGGCCGGCTGAATTCGCCGGGATCGATCGACAGAATATGCGAGCCTGTTAGGCTGGAGGTCAGGTGTATGTGCTCCGAGGGACTGCCGGATTCAAAGGAAAAGCTTCATCCCTATAAACGTTTGCAAGGAGAACTGGCCGGATTGATCGCCTCGACCCCTCCTGGCGACCGCCTCCCCGCGGAGCCCGAACTGGCCAGGCAGATGGGTGTGTCGCGGGCCACGTTACGCGAAGCCATGCGCTCTTTTGAAGGCCAGGGCATCATCCGCCGGCGCCAGGGTGTAGGCACATTTGTGATCGGCAAACCGCCGGTGTTCGAGACCGGTCTTGAAATCCTGGAAAGTATTGAGAGCCTGGCTCACCGGATTGGGTTAGACGTCTCGATGGGTGATTTTCAGGTGCTGACCGTTTTAGCCGGTTCGGAAGAAGCGGCGGCGCTTGCCGTACCCGAAAATACGCCGCTTGTGCAGGTTAGCCGGGTGATCCTGGCCGGCAGCCGGCCGGTTGCATACCTGGTCGATGTGCTTCCTGAAGACATCCTGGCCCCGAATGATCTTTCGGACGGGTTTACCGGCTCGGTGCTGGATCATTTGCTCCGGCAGGGCTTCCCGAAACTGGAACGATCGGTCGCGGAAATCCGGGCGGTAGCGGCTTCCTCTGAAATTGCGCGCGCGCTGGGCATCCAGCGCGGCGATGTGTTACTTGAATTTGTCGCTTTGCTTTACACCAGCGACGAACGCGTAATTGATCATTCTCTCAGCTACTTCCTGCCCGGTTATTTTCGCTTTCATGTGATCCGGCGGGTAGGTGGGATTGCTTAAGGGTGGGGTAGATGGCAGCCAATCAAGTGGTAAACGAAGTGCAGAAGCGAGTCTGGGAATCGCGCGGCGCGATCATTGCGTTTATGCGTGATATTTGCGCGATCCCGAGCATGGATTCGCAGTTAAAAGAGGTCGGTGAGCGAATTGCGGCCGAGCTGCGCAGGTTGAAGTTTGATGAAGTGCGCTTCGATCGCATGGGAAATATGCTCGGGCGGATCGGTGAAGGGCCTCGGATCCTCGTCTATGATTCTCACATCGACACAGTAGGGATTGGGGATCCACAGGCCTGGGAATGGGATCCATTCCAGGGCAAAGTAGAAAACGGTATTTTATACGCTCGGGGCGCCTGTGATGAAAAGGGAAGCACCCCTGGGATGATCTACGGCCTGGCCATCGCCCGCGATTTGGGGATGCTGGAAGGTTGGACGGTATATTATTTTGGCAACATGGAGGAGTGGTGCGATGGGATTGCGCCAAACACGTTTGTGGAGGTCGATCCCAAAGTCCGCCCCGATTTCGTCGTGATCGGCGAGCCTACCCGCATGCAGGTTTACCGCGGCCATAAAGGCCGGATCGAGCTGAAAGTGACTGCTAAGGGCCGCAGCGTGCACGCAGCCAGCAACCACCTGGGTGATAACGCCATCTATAAACTGCTGCCAGTGATCGCCGGCATCCGCGACCTTGAGCCGGCCCTCGGCGACCATCCCTTTTTAGGGCATGGAAAAGTCACCGTCAGTGACATGCGCGTCAGCACGCCCAGCATCAACGCGGTTCCGGATGAAGCGATCATCTTTATTGATCGCCGCATGACGTTTGGGGAAACCAAAGAACAGGCGGTGGAGCAGATTGAGGCCCTCATCCCGCCCCAACACCGCGGATCGGTCCGGGTTGAAGAGCTTTTCTATGACGAGCCTTCTTATACAGGGTTTGTTTTTCCGGTTGATAAATATTTTCCGGCCTGGGCTTTAGATGCGGATCATCCCCTGGTGATCGCCGGGCAAGAAGCCCGCCGGCTGTGCGAACTGCCGGATGCGCCGAGCGGAAAGTGGGACTTCAGCACCAATGGCATTTACTGGGCCGGAAAAGCCGGGATTCCGAGCATTGGTTTTGGGCCTGGAGATGAGCGGGTGGCTCATTCGGTGGAGGAGTGCGTTTCCCTGGCCGATGTGGTCAAAGCGGCTGAATTTTACGCGCTGCTGCCTGCGCTGATCGAGTAGGCCGGTCATGGCCCTCTGGCTTAATCGTCGACCGGTCTGGATGGCGCCCGCTATCTTGCTGGGCGTTGTCCTGCTCAGTTATGGGCTGTGGATCCCGTGGTGGGGGCTGTTTGGAAATGACCTGCCTTACCTGTGGTATTTCCACCTGCTCGGGCCCATGGGGCCTGGTGAGTTCGCGGCGATGGACCGGCCGGTGTCTGCCTTGTTTTATGCGGTAGTCAGCCTGGCTTTTGGCGAGCATGTCTGGCTTTATCATGGGCTGCTCCTGGTGCTGCGCTGGTTGAGCGCAGTCCTGCTGTGGTGGGTGCTGAAGATCGTCTGGCCAGGACGGACCCAGGAAGCGGCGCTCGCAGCGCTGCTGTTTGCGGTCTATCCTGGCTTTCGCCAGAACCCGGTTGCGCTGGAGTTTATTCTCCATTTTGCTGTGCTGGATCTATTCCTGGTTTCGCTTGGGGCAACTCTGCTGGCAGCCCGTTGCCCGCACCGGTATATCCCGCTGGCAGCGGGCGCCGCTCTGGGGGCGGCTGGCCTCTTTTCTTTAGAATATTTTGTCGGGCTGGAAATTCTGCGCCCGGTCTTCTTGTGGATTATCCTCCGCCAGCAAGGATTGACCGGCCGCCGCCGGTGGGGCCGGCTGTTTAAGGCCTGGCTGCCGGCTTTGGTTGTGGTGAGCCTGTTTTTGTTCTGGCGCGTGGTTATCTTCTCCTTCCCTACATACAAGCCGGTCCTGTTGGATGAAGTGCGTGCTGATCCATTGCTGGCCCTGGGTGCACTGAGTGGGAGGATCTTTCAAGACTTGTCAACTGCGCTGGGCGGCGCCTGGCGCCAGGTGTTCAGCGCGCCGGCCGGCCGGCGCCAGATCCTGGTTTTCGCTGCGTTGGTGGCGGCTGGGGCGGCTGCGACGGTTTTCGCGATGCGCTTTTCTCAGCAGGGGACGGCGAACCGCGGGGAAGGGGCGGTTGCCGCGGTGATGCGGCCGGAACAGGCCCGCCTGTGGGGTGAAACTGTTGTAGGGATTGGCCTTCTGGCGATGCTGGCCGGCGGCTCGGTTTTCTGGGTGACCGGGATTCCTGTTTCGCTCGCTTTCCCCTGGGATCGCTCGACGCTCTCGTTTATGTTGGGCGCCAGCCTGGTGGTGACCGGGCTCTTCGAGATGCTGGTTGTTCCACGCTACCGGCCGGCGCTGGCGGCCGTGCTGGTGGGCCTGGCAATTGGGCTGCATTTCCAGAACGCGCTGGAGTATCGCGCCGAGTGGCAAAAGCTGCAAAAGTTCTACTGGCAGCTGGCGTGGCGAGCGCCAGGACTGGAGCCGGGAACGCTGATTTTGTTCGATGTGATCCCGCTAAATCGTTACAGTGACAGCGACCTGACGGCCCTGTTGAACTGGACCTACGCCCCAGACCTCACCTCTCGCCAGCTGCCTTATAAATTTTTTGACCTGACGATCCGCCTGGATTCGGAACACGCTGGCATTTCCAGGCTGGAAAAAGATATTCCGGTAGAGCACAACCACCGCGGGACCTTCTTCAAAACAAGCACCAGCAGCACCCTGGCCCTGGTGTTCGATCCCCCGGCCTGTTTGAGAATCCTGCGGCCTGAAGATGCTCTCCTGCCCGGTCTGCCTGAACGGCTGGCCCGCGCCCTGCCCATTACCCGGCTGGAACAGATTTGGGTCGATGCTGGTGGGGTGCGCCCGCCGGCGCAGTTAGGCCAGGAGCCGCCACATGATTGGTGTTATTTCTTCGAGCGGGCTGACCTGGCCCGCCAGCAAGAGGACTGGGCCGGCGTCGTGGCATTGGGGCAGGAGGCGTTTGCGGCCGGATTTCGCTGGGAAAACCCGGTTGAACTCCTGCCGTTCATTGAGGGGTATGCGCGCGCCGGTATGTGGGAAAAGACTACGGATCTGGCCCGAGAAGCCGGGCAACACCCTGGTTTACGGGCCTCGTTATGCGCGCTGTGGGACCGGGTCGAAATCGGCCTGGGCGGCGATGGAAAAGCCGGAACTGAACTGAACAGCCTTCGTTCCGAAACGAACTGCCAGCCTTGAAAGGGCGGTCGCAATCTTATCTTGACGATAGAAAAGGAGCAGCTATGCAAACTTACCTTCGGGGACGTGATTTTATCGGCGACCTTGATTTCAGTAAGGAAGAAATCGAGACAGTCCTGGAAGTTGCTTTCGATCTAAAGCGCAGGCGTGCGCTGGGTGAATCCCATGCTTATTTACGGGATAAAACCTTGGCGTTGCTGTTTTTCTTCAGCAGCACGCGCACGCGGACCTCGTTTGAGGCTGGGATGGCGCAGTTGGGCGGGCACGCCGCCTTCATCGAATCCCGCACCACCCAGATTTCACACGGCGATACAGCCAAAGAGATCGGTGAAATCCTGGGCCGCTACTTCGATGGGATCGCCATCCGGCATTGTGACTGGGGCGTCGGCAACGCCTACATCAACGAGGTCGCCAGGTATTCGCGGGTGCCGGTTTTGAATATGCAGTGCGAGGTCTATCATCCTTTCCAGATCCTGGCCGATTTAATGACGGTCATTGAGAAAAAGGGGCGTGACTTGCGCCGCAAGAAAATGGTTGTTTCGTGGGCGTATGCGTCGTCTTACCAGAAGCCGCTATCGGTGCCGCAGAGTCTCATTCTGCAGATGCCCCGGTTTGGTGTGGATGTTGTCCTTGCGCACCCGCCCGAATTCAAGCTGATGCCTGAAATCATGGATATGGCCCGCGAGCAGGCCAGGAAATACCGGACCGGGTTTGAGGTGGTCGAGGACATGGACGAGGCCTTTAAGGATGCCGACGTGGTTTACCCGAAATCGTGGGGGCCGCTGGTGCATACCGCCGACCTGGAAGAGAGCAAACAGATCATCGACCGTTATCAGGATTGGATCACCGATGAGCGCCGGATGGGTCTTGCTAAGGACGACTGCATCTATATGCACCCGCTGCCGGCCGACCGCAATATCGAGGTGACTGACGCGGTGATTGATGGCCCGAATTCGGTCGTCTACGATCAGGCAGAAAATCGTCTGCACGTACAAAAAGCCGTGATGGCCTTGACAATGTAAACAGACACCGTGTTTTGGCTTCGATTCGCCTGGGATCGATTATAGGAAGTTTGTCATCGGTTGTTTAGACAACTGGTACTTTTTGTATTTAAGGCGCTGAAAAAAGGGCACGTTTTTATTTTAAAGAGTAAAATACGAGAGTGAGATTTCCACAGGAGTTGATAATTGATCTGTTTTGCCCGCTGCGTGCATGCAACGCGCTTATTCATCGTTTGACCCTGTGAGACATGCCGGTAGGTTTTTCAATTTATTGTTGGATTTATTTGATGGGATGCCCGAAGAACTGCTGACGGAAATCGGGTGTGAAAGGAGGTGACGCGCGGAAGAATAACTGATTGTCCCGAGTCACAAATGCTCGTACGAACATCAATCGCCTGATCCTTTCTTACCTCCTGGAGGAGACTTAGATGAAAACAAGCTTGACCCTGCGCAGTCTCGCCCTGCTAATTGTCCTGGCTTTTGTGCTGGGCGCCTGCCAACCTGCTGTTGAAAAAGTGGGGGATTTCCAGATCCCCAATATTGAAAAGGATAAATTTAATGTTGCCATGGTGTTGATTGGCCCTCACGATGATGGCGGCTGGTCGCAGTCACATTATGAAGGCCTGGAATACGTGGCAAAGAACGTTCCAAATGTCCATACGGCTTATATTGAGAATGTCCCAGAAGGGGCCGATTCCGAACAGGTCTTCCGGGCGTTGTCGCGCAAAGGCTTTGACCTGATCTTCGGGACCTCGTTTGGCTTTATGGATCCGATGGAAATCGTCGCCGCCGAATTTCCGGATACCACTTATATCCACATCAGCGGGTATAAATCTAACATGACGAATTTTGGCAACCTGTTCGGGGCCATGGAAAACATGAAGTACCTGGCGGGTATGGTGGCTGGCGCGCGGGCGAAGATGGATGGCAACCCCAAGCTGGGATACATGGCCACCTTCCCTATCCCCGAGGAACTGCGCCTGGGCAACGCGATTGCCCTGGGCATGCGCGAGACCTGCCCGGAATGCACCATGGACGTGCGCTGGATTAACACCTGGCATGATCCGGTGAAAGAGCGCGAGGCGGCTGCCTCCCTGTTCGATGCGGGCGCTCAGGTTGTATTCACCGGCGCGGATACTCCCGCGGTGGCCGATGTGGCAACCGAAAAAGGCAAGTGGGGCGTCACCTATGACTGGAGCGGTTCCTGCAAGGCGGAACGCTGCTTGACCGCGCCTTACTGGAATTGGGGCCCTGTTTATGCAAAGATTGCCCAGGGCGTCAGCGATGGAACCTACCAGGTAGGCTGGGATTATTTTGACTCGGATGCCGGCAGCATGGGCCTGTATGGCTTCATGGAAGGCGAAACCTTGACCAAAGGCCTGGCTGAACTGCCTCCTGAGGTCATTCAAGAGGTCAGGGATATCCTGGCGCAGATGGAAGCCGGGACCTTTACTCGCTTCGATGTTTTCGCCGGACCGATCATGGATAACCAGGGCAATGTGATTGTTCCTGAGGGCGAGAAGATGGAACAGGCTGACCTCGACCAGTTCCCTCCGGGAGCTGAGGGCCTGGAGTGCAAGTACTGCATGAGGTGGTGGGCTTAAGGCATCACCTATGAACTGCCTGAATAAAGTTAGCCAGTCAGGAAAGGGGCCAGGCCGGGCACCCGGCCTGGCCCCT
>CAZBDC010000133.1:0-15029 GCA_964490575.1 uncultured Anaerolineaceae bacterium
CTGCGCGGCCGCATAATACTGGGCCGTTTCGGCAAACCGGCCGCCGCGATCATATAGAAACCCCAGGGAGATGAGCAGGCGCGCCCGGGCCAGGGTCTGCCGGCGGTCGCATTGCTCCAGCTCGGGCAGCGCCGCCAGGCGCGCTTCCAGCAGGGGCGCGAGCTGCGGGTCAAAGCCGCGCGTCATCACCCGCGCGCGGACATACAGCGCGGTGATGTTGCCCAGGATGGCGGCGTCGCGCTGCGGGTCGAGGTGCAGTTCTTCCAGGCCGGCAAAGATCTTGTCAGCGAACTCGATCTCGCGATCGTACTGGCCCCACCAGTGGAAACGCTCGATCCACATCTCGGCGCTCTCGCGGATGACCTGCGCGTGGCTGATCCCGCCCCGCTCGAACTGGGCCCGGCGCTCGTCCAGGTTGTAGAAGCGCAGGAACTCGTCGTGCAGGCGCATCGAGAAGCCGACGAAGCGGTAGCGGTTGGCCTCGTCGCTCAGGCGCCGGTACTCGGCGAAGCCCCGGGCCGGGTTCTGGACCAGCAGGTAATATAACTGCTCGACCTGCAGCTTCTGGAGCATGCGGCGGGCCGGGTCGCGCTGTCCGTAATCCATGGACGCGAGCTTCTCCTCGAGCTCCTGGATGCGCGGCGCGTAGTACCCGCGCACCAGCGTGCTGGCGATTTGCCGCTCGCTGACCACCAGGTTCGGCACCACCCCCGCCAGCCGGAGCAGCTGGTACATCTCGTCGTGCAGGAACAGGCGCTTCTCAAACAGGGCCTCTTCGCTGGACAGCGAATGGTAGCGCTTGACGAAGGACAGGTTCTCCAGCCGGCCCAGCAGGTCCTGCGCTTCCGCCTCCGGCAGCCCCAGGGCCACGTCCAGGATCTCTTCGTCGACGCCCTTGGGCATCATCGCGATGCGGGTCAGGTACAGCCCCAGCTCTTCGGCCTCGTTAAGGATCCCGCCCACGATCTTGGTTTTGATCTTGATGCGGGCATCCTTAAGGCGCGGGTCGCCTTCCGCCAGCGCCGCCAGGTCGGCATGCTCGCCGAACCAGGCCAGCAGGCTGCGGTATTCGAGCGTCAGGTGGCGCATCAGGTCGACGATCAGGTGCAGGAAGATCGGCGCGCCCAGCGTCAGGCGCTCGACCACCGGCAGCGTCTCCTCCGGCAGCACCTGCTCGCCGCCGCTCAGGGCCTTCATAAACTGGCGGATTTCGTTCCCATCCAGCCCGCGCAGCTCGCGCACCGCGACCGCGACTTTCTTGGCATGAAAGGCCGCCCGGATCTCGCTTTCCAGGTGTTCCTGGTGCTCGTGCTCTTTCGGCCGCCCGGCGAAGACCACCAGGATATTGCTCAACTGCGGCAGGATGGTCAGCAGCCAGGTCTTTAGCTGGGTGTCAACCGTGTGCAGCCCGGCCATTTCCTCGACGACCGAGCTTTCGTACTGCAGCAGCTCGACCGTGTCGAAGATCAGCACCAGCTTGTGCATATCCGCGGACAGGCGCAGCCACTCGGCCACCAGGATCTGGCTCAGCTTTTTGCGGTACTGCTCCAGGGTCTCGACCCCGGCGCCGCGCTCGCGCATCTCCAGGTACAGCGCGCGCTCGAGCCGGTATTCCTTAAAATATTTGTTGTCCGGGTCGAGCGTGTCGACCAGGATGCGCTCCACGTCGCTGGTGCTGTGGTTGTCGGTGTGGTACAGGTCGATGATCCCGGTCGTGCGGTAGCCCGGCCCGGCCTGGCGGGCCATTTCGACCAGCTCCGCCAGCAGGCGCGTCTTGCCCATGCCGCCCCCGGCCCGGTAATAGACCACGTGGCTTTCGCCGCGGCTGTTAAGCTTCTCGCTCAGGTCCGCCAGCTCGTCCGTCCGCCCGACCAGCGGGATCTTTTCGCCAAAGTCAGCCTGGGATTTGATTGCCTCGTTCATGCTGCCTCCGCCATCACTGCTCGTCCATCGTATACGGCCGCCTGGGCCTGGTAATCGTGTATGAGGTCTTCTTCATCCACCAGGTATTCCTTCACCAGCGCCCGGTAGGTATCGGCGGCGGCCTTGTTAGCGCTGGCGTAATCGGCCCGGCGGGTGATCTCAAAACACTTGCGGATGATTTTGCCCACCACGCCCTGGAACTGCTCGCCCTGGCCCTCTTTCCAGATCACCAGCGAGCGCTCGTGCAGCAGGCGGATGCCCTTCAAGAAGTAGGCTTCCGGCTGGCCCGCGACCGCCTCTGGGACGGCCAGGGTGAGAAAGATCTTCAGGAAGATCGGGTCGAAGGAATCGAGCACGCTCATCCACCACAGCAGCCCGCGCCAGTCGGCCGGGATCTCGCTGAAGATGTGCTGCTCGATGAATATCTTCACCACACACTCGCTGAGCTGCGCGTCCAGGTCGGGCATTGCCAGCAGGCGCGGGTCCTCAGCGACCGCGCCGACCAGTTCCTCGATCAGGCGCGGATGGCCAAACGACAGGGCCAGGATCATCCCGCCCAGGCGCTGCCATTCGGCGGCGGGGAGGGTGTGGCCCTTCTCGCGGATCAGCGCGTGCACCAGTTCCTGGGCCGCGCCGCCGTCCGGCGCCTCGCCGTCCGGCGCCCAGCCAAGCGGCTCCAGCCGCAGCGGCGCGACGGCATGGCGGCGGACCGCGAAGTCCATCCACTTGATCGGCGTGCGGCCCGAGAAGATCAGCTTGATGCTGCCCGCCAGGACCAGCGGGCGGACCAGGTTCTGTTCCAGCCAGCGCCAATCCTCGGGCTTCTTTTGCAGCTCTTCGGCCGTATCAAAGATCAGGATGACGCAGGACTTTTCTTTAGGGCACGACCTGGCGCGGTCGGCGAGCTGGCTCACCACCAGCCCGGCCACCTGCTCGGGGCTGTTCCACACCCCGACGAACAGTTCCGGCGCCTGGCTGATGATGGCCCGCAGCAGTTTCTCCACCGCCCGGCCCGGCCCGGCGCACACGGCCTCCAGGTCGACCAGCAGGACCTGGTAGGCGCTGCCCATGCCCGCCCATTTTTTGCGGCATTCCGCCAGCAGGCGGCTTTTGCCGATGCCCGTCTCGCCGTGCACGTTGAGCAGGGCAAAGTCTCCATCGACGATCTGGTCGATCTCCGTTTTTCGGTTCACAAACACTGGCGCCTCCATCTCCCCCCCTCCTCACCTGCCAGACCAGTACAGGTCGCAGATTTCGTCGACATTCTTCATCTCAATCTCCTTTGGGCCGGAATCCTTTGCGGCGAGGGTGCTGGCATACCAGAGCACCCCCTGGGTCAGGCGCAGGGCATGGTAGGGCGGGTCATAAACCTCGTCGCCATCGTATGCCCGCCGCGCCGCGGCGATTAATTTATTCAGGAAATCCTTGCGCGTTTCCTGTCGAAGCACATGCGGGAAGAACTTCCAGGTCCAGTCGTATCGGATCGAATTTTCCAGCTCGTTTACGCCAATCTCTTCCCACGATTTATCCGGGGCCTGTCCGGTGCAGATCAGCGGGCGAATGAGGAGCAGCTTTTTCAGGTCGTCCTCGCTCCAGTGCGGCATCTCCACCACGTCGACCAGGCCCTGGCGGACCGGCTCGAGCGCGTGCACCCGGCCCTCGTCCCGGCGGTCGATAAACAGCTTGACGCACAGGTTGGCGAACCCGTAATCGACCAGCCGGGCGTAATCGTCCAGCAGGCGCTCGACCGCCAGCGGAGGAAGCTCCTCGGCGCCGTCGACCAGCACGACCACCCGCCGGTAGCGGCGCTGTTCTCTGCCGGTTACGCTTTCAAACGGGCTGGTCACAAAGCAGACCAGCCACGCCAGTTTTTCCAGGTCGGTTCTCGGCCAGGTCACCCGCCGGGCCAGGGATTCATACTGGCACGGGCCCAGCCAGGCCATCAGCTCAAAATCGGCTTCCAGGGTCGGCCGGAGCGGGGGAAAGTTGTTATAAGCCCAGCACAGCGCTTCCATCCAGCCCTGTTTCTTGCGATAGTAGCCCAACAGGCCGGCCTGCTCCACCGGAGGGCAAATGAAACTGGTAAAGTAACCGTCCATGATATAACGAGACAAAACAGGTATGGACAGCGGGCTGGGCGCTCTCTTCTCGAAAAACGCTTCATCCGGAACCATCTCATCCGAACGCTGGAGCGGGATGGTCACCACCAGGTCTTCCAGATCGACCGGGCGCTCGCCTCCCTGCCCCGCATCCGGCTCTGATTGAGCCGGCTGGCCATCCGCTGCGCCGGCCAGCTTTTCTTTGGGACCTGAAACCGGGTCGGCCACCTTGCGCAGGAGGGTGGTCTTGCCGCTGGCCCGCCGGCCCACGATGACCTGGTTGGACCACTGGCGCACCCGCGCTTCGAGGTCGCCGCGCGGGAAGTAATATTCGGCAAGATTGCGGTTTATTAAGGAAAGCGCAAAGGGATCTTCGCGCCCGTTGGCCCGGTTAGGATCGGTCAGCAGGTGTTTTTCGTCGGTCAGAAAGCGGAAGTAGGCGTCTCCCGGCGTCCTCTTGAAAAAATTGATGACAGAGTCCTTCGTCTTGTTGTCCATTGCTCTCGTTTTTCATAACCGGCGTGATGGTCCGTCCAGGTGCGGAAAACTTGCCCCCTCGGCGGTTCCTACCCTGAAACATACTCAAAATGTAACCGGTGGGGACCGGCAATACGATCCAAAGAAGTGGATAGTTTCATGTCAATATTGTGACAGGTCCATGCCAATTTGCTGCCAGTGCGGCTCCCGCCGCGCCCAAAGCTACTGCCGCGCCCGCGCGGCTCCTGCCGCATCCCGCTGTTACTGCAGCGTCCGCCGCCTGCCTAAGAACTGACCAGGTAAGAGCCCCGCCCGCGCGCGTTCTTGATGAAGCGGTCCTTGGGCTGCCCGTCGCCGCGGTTGAGCTTGTCGCGCAGCCGGTCGATCAGCTTGCGCAGGTTTTGCTCGTCATACTTGCCGCTCTTTGGACTTTGCGAAGTCAGCCGGTTTTCTTGCCATACCGCCAGGATCAGCTCCTCTGCCGAAACGGGCCGGGGGGCAAAGCGGTTCAGCTCGCACAGGAGCTTATACTCCTGGCGAGAAAGCGACCCGGCCAGCGGCTGGCCGTCGACCCACACGTGCTCGCTGCCGTCGATGTACAGCCCGGCCGCCGGAACCGGTTCCGGAGCGCCAGCGGCGTAACCGCCGGCAGGGATGGCCGCACCCTGCGGCGGGGCCGGGCGCTGCCCGCGGTTGACCTCGGTCGCCTGGTCAAACTGCGCCAGGGCGTTGTTCAGGTCCGTACGGTCGAGGAACTGGGTGTCGACCGTCTCCTCGCGCTCCAGGTGGCTCTGCACCATGTAGTGGATCAGGCGCAGCAGCGCGCGCGGCGAGAGCCCGGCCTTGTCGACCAGCCTTTCGTAGGTGGTGGCGCGGCGCAGCTCGGGGGTGAAGATCTCTTCGACGTGTTCCCTTCTGCCGTCGCTGAAGTAACGCACGCGCTGGTTGATCACCTTCAGGAGGATGTCGGCGTTCCACTCGATGCGCTCGAAGACGATCTTCACCGGGGCCAGCGGCAGCGCCGAGCGGATCCAGTCGGCAAAATCGGGCGGCAGGAAGTACTTGAACGCCAGCCGCTCGCGGTTCAACAGCGCCGCTTCACTGACCAGCGGCTGCATGGCCCGGAAACAGGCCGCGCTGTCCCCGCGCCGGATTTCGTCCACCCGGTCGACCAGGATGTACACCGCCCGGTACGGCTGGCCGGGGGGGCCAAGCCGGGTCACCAGGTCCACCGCCTGCAGCAGGAGCTCGGCTGGGGTCATGCCCTGCCAGTCGACGCCTTCGACCGGCTGGACCCGCCTGAGGATCTGGGTCAGCCAGGTCCGGATGACCGAGTCGGCGTACGAGCCCGCCAGGCCCAACAGCAGCCCGGCCTCAAAATCCTCCAGCCCTTCGAAATAAGTGGCCGGGACCTCCTCGCGCAGGGTCTGGAAGAGCAGGCGCAGGATGGCGCTGGCGTGGTGCGCCAGGGTCACCTGCCCCGGGTCCCCGCCGGCCTGGCCGAGCAGGTAGTCAAAGCTGTCATAACGCACGGGCAGCACTCGCCCGCGCAGCTCGCCGGACAGGCATTCGTAGACGATCATCTCGCGAGTGGCCGACTTGCCCTCGCCGCTGCCGGCAGTCAGCACGGCGGTCTGCGGGGCAGCCGGGTCGCCCAGGATATTGTCGAGATAGGGCCGGTCGACAAAACACATCGGCAGAAATTCTCGTTCCAGGTCGGCCTGGTGCAGGGCAAACGGCTGGCTCTTAAACCCGAAGGTCTCGAGCCAGCGGTTGATCCGCGAAGGTTTGACGCTCGAAGCAGCCATATCCCTCCCGAAATAGCCTGGCGCGCTTCCCGGTCCGCGCAGGCGGCGCCAGGGCCGGAACGATCAAGAATGTCACATTTCTGTCACAATCATACCATGAGATTGGGGGCAAAACAAGCTTGATCCGCGGCGGATGGGCCCTATAATGTGGATTAACCCGTCGGGTCGGAGAGGACACATGCTCAAATACCTGCTCATTTCCTGGATCATCCTGCTGGCCGGCCTGGGCCGGGCCGGCGGAGAGGCCGCCCAGCCGGCCGGGCCAGAACCCGGGCTGGAGGCCGCGCTCTCTTCTTCAACCAGCGCGCTCGCGGCGGGGGAAGCCGCCCGCCTGAGCCTGTACCTGGCCCCGCCGGCGGGAAAAACGGTCGAGATCGTGAGCCTGCGCCCGGCCGGCGGCGACGCCTGGACGCTGGTCGAGGCCCCGCCGCTGCCGCTGGAAGTGACCCACCCGACCACGCTGGAGATCACCCTGGCAGCCCAGAAAACCGGCCGGCTGCGCCCGGTCCTGCGGATCGATTACCGCCTGGACGGGCAGCCCGGGCAGGCGCTGGTCGAGGGCGAATGGCTGGAGGTGGCCCTACCCCGGCAGGCCCTGGGCATCCCGTGGAATTATCTGGCCACTTTCGCGTTCGGGGCCGCATCCGCCATCGTTTCCAACCTGGTGATCGAGGAATGCAGGCGCCTGCGCCAGGAAGCCCTGAACCGCGAGCGCGCCTTCGGCCTGCTGCGGCTGGTGATCGCCCAGGCCCGCGCGGCGGTCGAACACGGCGAAGCGCTGGACCTGGCGCCCCTGCAGATGATCTTCCAGTCCGAAGGGCTCTATAAAGCCCTCCGCCTGCCCGGCCTGGACGGTCCTGCTCTGGAAGTCTGGGGCCGGGGGTTCGAGCACAACCGCTTCGTCGGGCGGCGCCAGGGCTGGCAGCCTGAAACCGCGCTCGCCACGGCGGCGAGCCGCCTGGAAACGGCCCTGGAGAAGCAGGAAGCAGCGCTGGCTAAGAACAACCAGGGACCGCTGGGGTGGATGAAGCGTTGGCTCAGGCGCGAGTGAAGGCCCCCTCCCCCATTTCAGGCCATTTTTCCGCCCCACAGCGGTTGGAATACACGCATTAAGCCACCTGTCTTTTTGGGGCTCCCCGCCAGGGCCGGTTTATTTATTTCTTCCATTTATTAAGGGGGTTTTTGGAAGAAATAACTCCGCCCCACCAGGCCCCTTTCCCCATCGACTACACGAAAGGGGCCGTTTTTTGCCAAAAAGGCCCGCTTTGGGTCGCCCAGGGCCCCATTTTGACGCCCCCGGCGCCCGGTTTGAGCGGCAGAGCCAGTACCTGCCCGGGCCAACCAGGCGCCCACATCTTATACAGGCGCTGGAATTCGGCCGGTTTCTTGTTACAATCAAGCCAACACGTATGTATGATCTGCCGATTTTTCCACTCAATACGGTCCTGTTCCCGGGAATGCCGCTGCGCCTGCACATCTTCGAGGAGCGCTATAAGCTCATGCTCCAGCACGTCCTGCGCGGCAACCGCACCTTTGGCGTGTGCCTGATCAAGAGCGGCGCCGAGGCGCTCGGGCCGGTCGCCCTGCCCTACCACACCGGCTGCACCGCCCGCATCGTTGAGGTCGACGTGCTCGAGGATGGGCGCGCCAACCTGACCGCGGTCGGCGACGAGCGCTTCCGTATCCTCAAGTCCGGTCCGGCCATGCCTTTCCCGAGGGCGGTGGTGGAAAACGCCCCCCTGCTCAGCGCGCACTCCATCCCGCTCGCGCGCGGCGCGCACGTCCTGCGCGGCCAGCTGGGCGAGTACCTGGCCCTGCTGAACCGGCTCGAAAGCCAGGAAAACGCCGGCGACGAGGAAATTGACTTCGACCTGACCGGCCTCGACCTGCCCGACGACCCGCTGGCGCTGATCTACCTGGCCGCCTCGCTGCTGCAGGTCCCGGCCGGCGAAAAGCAGCCCCTGCTCGAAGCCGACACCGGCGCAGACCTGCTCCGCCTGCTCCAGCGCCTGCTGCGCCGCGAGCTGGCCGTGCTGCCGCCCCTGCTGTCGGTCAGCCCCGAGCAGGCCCGCCTGTCGGCCTGGGTGAACTAATTTTTTTTCCATTTTTGGCTGCTGCGCAGCCAAAAATGGAAAATCATTCATCTTCTTCAAAGTCGACCGTGTACCAGCGCTCATCCTCGACCAGCGCGTGCGTGTCCTGGTCTTCGGGGGTGAGCGGGTCATCCATGCGCACCTGCAGCAGGATGCCGGCCGTGCGCACGCCGTTGGGGGTCATCACCCGGCGGACCTTGTAACGCAGGAAGAAGCGCCGGACCAGTTCGTCGTTGAGCACGTCTTTGATCGTGCGCACGCTGACCGCCGCGCGGCGGGCCAGCTCGGTCATGTCGGTCTCGACCACGTTGCGCAGCTCGCCGGTCATCGGGTTCCAGTAGCACAGCGAGCGGGCCGCCAGCACCGCCGCGGCGGCCGAGTGGCCCAGCAGCGGCAGCCAGGCATTGAGGAAGTAGAGGGTCAGGAACATGCCGCGCTCGGGCTGGATGACGCGCGCCCGCTCGGTCCCGTAGGCGCGCTGGAGCTGGATCTTGCGCGCGCTGCCCTCCTCGGGCGCTTCTCCCTCCGGCTGGCCCTTCTTGCGCCCGGCGGCGCCGTTCTTGCCGTGGCTGCCCGGCGCTTTCTCCACGCCCGCCGGCGCAGGCGCCCCGCCCGGCAGCCCGCCTCCCCCGCTCGCCAGGGTGAAGTGGACGCTGACCGGCTGGTCGAAGAAACTCTCGACCATGCGGGTGATGCGCGCGCGCAGGTGGCTCTCGACCCAGTCGCGGGCGTAGCTGTTGGCCGCGCCCACCCGGAAGACGCCCTCTTTGTAACCCAGCGGCTTGAGCGGCGCAACCCACGTCTCGTACAGGGCCGGCTTCATCTCCATCCGCAGCTGGCTGGTGACCATCTCCCAGGCCTCGCCGATGCCGGGCGGATCGATTGGTGCGCGTGTGGGTTGTTCCAGCGTCTGTTCCATGCAGGTATCCTGGCAGAGGGCCCCTCCCCCCGAGCCAGTCTGGTTACGCTTCGCCCGCCTCGGGCAGGCTGCCGCCCGCCGCCGGTTTCGAAGCCCCGCCGCGCGTCAGCGCGGCGATCTGCGTATCCAGAAAGGCGATGACCGCCGGGAAATCTTCCTGGCGGATATCTTCCGAACGGCTGACCCCGGTCAGGCGGGTGACGTCCATGTAAATCCCGGGGTATGGCTTGGCGACCCCGCGCTCCTGGAGGAGCGAGCCGAGCGTCGCGATGGTCTGGCGGAGCTGGCCTAGCTGTTCTGGCGTCAGGCGCGCCTTGGGTCCAGCGATCGTCTCCAGGCGGGTCACCTGCTGGCGCAGGTCGCCAAACGCGGCCCGGATCTGCTGGACTTTTTCCTCGTGCGCCCGGCGCAGCTCAGCCAGCTCCGCCTCGACTTTTTTTGCGATCTGTTCCTCAAACAGCTCCTGCTCGGCTGCCATGCGCACGACCGACTCGCGCAGGAACTGGATCTCGCCCCGCTCGCTGATCCCAAAATGCTCGGCCAGCACGATCAGGGCCTCTTCCAGGTAGACCCGGAACAGCTCGCGCGCCTCGGGGTCCTGCACCCGCTCCAGCTCGACCCCGGTCAGGAAGACTGGCACGGCGTCGGCCATCAGGCAGAGGGTTTTCTGCGGGCCGCCCGCGGTGGTCATCAGGATGGTGGCGGTGTAAGGCTCGAAAAAGGTCTGCTTGCGCATCAGGCGCTTGCGCTGGGCACGGGGGTCTAATCCCATCGCCTCGCACAGCGAGCGGATCGAGACGTACCCCTTCCCGTCTTTCAGATCGGCGGTGGCAATTTCCTTGCCGCGAAAGGCCATGCTGCGCTCGCGCACGGGGTAAAAAAAAGGCTCTTCGAAAGGCATACGATGGTTTCCTCTGTGGGTTTCCCTGGCGCGGGGCGGCTGCCGGACAGCTCCCCCCGGGCCATGCTTTTCTCGGTCTGCTCCGAAGGGGGGTCCATGATGGACCTGCCCTGCGGTTTGTTAAGGTTTGTTTTTTTATTCCAAATACACGATAGTTTTCGGAAGAAAGAATTAACTTTCCCCGATCATCCGTTCGACCAGGTCTTCCAGCGACTCGAACGGGCCGGCTTCCTCCACGCGCCCCAGGCGGGCCGTGCAGATGCGGGTCAGGATCCCGACCGTTTCACCGGTCGAGAGCTTGCGGCCGAGCAGGGTCGATAAGCGCTCCTGCCAGGTGTCCAGCTCGGTGATCTCGCCCTGCGAGAGGGTCAGGCCCACCTTGCGGCGCGGGATGGGCGAAGGCGGGCGGCCGGGCGGGCGGCTCTCGATCAGGTCGGCGTGGATCTGGCGCGCCTGATATAATTGCACCCAGGCGGAACGCTGGGCCGGGGGCCGGTTGGCCGGGGGTCGCTGGCTGCTCATGCCCTGGTTACCTCACGGGCGATTTCCAGGCTGATGACCGGCTCGTCGCCCTGCAGGAGGAAGTCGGTGGCCAGGGCGCACAGGCGGATGATCTCGCGCGGCACGCCCTGCGAGCGCTCGTAGAGCAGCTCGAAGGCGTCGTCGTTGATCAGCGGGTCGTTGCGCCCGGCCACGCGCAGGCGGAAGAAGACCATCTGCAGCGCGCTGGCCAGGGTCAGGGGCGGCAGCGCCAGGCGCACGAACACGCGCGCGTTGACCGCCCGGTTGGTTTCGAACAGCGAGATCATCTCGCTCTGCCCAAAGGACAGGATTTGAACGACCTTGGAGTCATAATCGAAGTTGTACAGCCGGTGGATGACCTCGAGCGCCTCCCCATTCATCAACTGCGCGTCGTCGAGGATCACGACCACGTTGCGCCCGGTGGTGTAAGAGTCGGCCATCATCTGCTCCAGCCCTTCCATCTGGCGCTGGAAGCTGCGCTGGGGCGGCACGCCCAGCGCGTTGGAAATCTGGCGGGCCCCGTCCATGGCCGAGCGGAAGGCGGCGGTGTGGATGTAGCAGATCGAGATGCCCTGCTCGGCGGCGTACACGTCATACAGCCGGCGGGCCAGCGAGCTTTTGCCCATGCCCATATCCCCGGTGATCAGCGCCAGCCCGCGCCGCCGGGAAATGACCGCCTGGGCCTGCCGGTAGACGGCCAGGTGCTCAGGTCCCAGGTACAGGTAGCGCGGGTCCGCCGAAAGCTTGAACGGGTCTTCCTTGAGACCCAGCCGGTCCAGCCGCACCAACCGCCATTCCTCGTCGCTCAATCGATCAAACATGGGCTATGATTCCTCCGCTGGGCCTATTATGACACTAATTCCCGCAGAATACAAGAGAGTTAACGTAATTCTTTTGGGATTATACCAAATTAGCGTAAGTATGTTGTATGTGATTTTGAAATGTGCTAATATTGGATTACAGGAAGAAATTACCTGTTATTCCTTCTTCTAAGGCAAGAAATGACGCCGTTTTGGGTGAGCGGCCGGCTGGCCCGCCCAAAACGGAGGAAGTCGGAGAAACTTTTGTTCTAAAGGAAAGCCAATGGCCATTACGATCGCGATTGCCAACGAGAAAGGCGGCGTGGGAAAGACCACCACCGCCGTCAACCTGGCTGCCGGGCTGGCCCTGCGCCTGTCGGAGACCCCCCACCCTGCCGGGCGAGTCCTGCTGGTGGACATGGATCCGCAGGGCCACGGGCTGCTGGCCACCGCCTACCAGCACCAGAGCGCGGTGCCGCAGGAGTCGCTGGCTGCTTTGCTGACCGAAACGCCCCCACCCTCCATCCAGCGCATGTTGCGGCGCGGCGACCACCACGACAATCTCTACATCATCCCCAGCAACCGCCAGGCCATGGTCGACGCCGCCCGCCTGCTGCCGACCCTGATGGCCAACGAGACCCGCCTGGCCCGCGCGCTGGCCCCGGTGCAGAACCAGTTTGGTTACATCGTCATCGACACGCCCCCCACCATCGGCGACCTGCTGGTCAACGCCCTGGTGGCGGCCACCCACGTGCTGGTGCCGGTCGAGACCAGCTACCTGGGCGTCTCGGGCCTGCGCGAGCTGCAGCGAACGATCGAGCAGGTCCGCCTGCACTTCAAGCCCGACCTGCAGGTGCTCGGCTACCTGCCGACCCTGTGCGAAGAGCAGCGCAGCGAGGCCCAGGAAATCCTGGCCGAGCTTTCCACCCGCTACGCCGGGCAGGTCTTCCCGCCCATCCACAAGTCATCCGACCTGGCCTACGCCCACTCCAGCCACATGGACGTGTTCACCTACCGCCCGCCGCGCGCGCGCCGGGCCAGCCAGATCGCCTCCAGCGCGCGCGGGACGCAGGAGTACGCCCAACTGGTCGAGATGATCCTGCAGCAGACCCAGCCGCACGGCGCCGGCCGGACCCGCAAGCCGCGCGCCTTCTAGGGAGAGGTAGGAAATGCCCAAAAAACGCTTCAGCGCCTTTGAAGATTTCCCGGTCGAGCCCGGCGCGGATCCCGCCGGCGAGACTCGCCCCGCCAACAGCCTGTTCGACAAGGCCGGCGGCGACGCGCACGTCCTCCACCAGCCCCAGGCCCCGCAGGTCGAGCGGATCGAGCGCCTGCCGCCTTCGCAGATGATGCCCGACCGCTTCCAGCCGCGCCGGCTGCTGCCCACCGCCCTGCGCCAGCCCTTCTATTCGGGCCAGATCGACTGCTACCAGGCCGCCCGCCAGTGGCTGGGGATGGCCCGCGGCGACGCGGCCATCAAGGCCCAGGTCGACCGCCTGCTGGCGATGGGCGGCTCGTTCGAGGAGCACGGGCAGATCAAGCCGATCACCGGCACGTGGGTCGAGGCCAGTGACGGCAGCTACCTGTTCCAGATCGAGACCGGCGAGCGCCGCTTCTGGGCGGCCTGCCTGCAGTACGTCAGCGCGCGGATGACCAGCGAGCCGCTCCTGCGCGTGGAAGTGGTCGCCACCCCGACCCGCTCGCGCCAGGTGCTCGAAAACCGCCACGCCGAAGAGCCGAGCGCGGTGGGGCGGGCCTGCGAAGTGGCCGCGCTGATCCTGGCCGAGCTGGAAATCCACCCCGACCTGGCCGCCCCGGACGAGTTCGCCTACTTCCGCCAGGCCATCGGGCGGCGCATGCCGGCCGGGCTGTGGGATAAGATCATCCCGATCATGCAGGTCTCGCGCGTCCAGCTCGAGCACCTGCTCAAGATCCTCAGCCTGCCCGACCCGCTGCTCGACCTGGCCGACCGCCACCGCCTGCCCGAGCGCGTGCTGCGCGAGGTGCTGCGCGCCGCGCCCGAAGAGTGGGAGCCGCTGCTGCTGGCCAGCATCCGCCAGAAGCTGACCGCCGACCAGGTGGCCGGGCTGACCGCCGAGGATGACGACGGGCAGCCGGTGAAAGCCCGCCGCGGCAGCCCCGCCAACCCGCCCGACCCGGCCCTGCAGTCGCTCAACGCGGTGCGGCGCTTCACCAACGCGATGGATAAGCTGGACGAAGCCGCCCAGGAAGCCGTGCTGGATGAGCTGGCCGACGAATTCATCGTCAACGGGCTCGCCCAGGACCTGGTCAAGCGCCTGGGCGAGCTGGTGCGCCTGATCCAGGTCCGCCAGCAGAACCGCTACCGCCGCCATTAACTGGCGCCGCGCCGCCCGTTTCGCCCCCAAAAAGTGTAACCACGGTTACACTTTTTCTTTTTCCTCCATCCCCAGCGCGCGCTCGACCTCGTGCCCCGCCAGGAACTGCCCGGTGAAATAGCCATACGACTGCTCGCGGTCCGGCCCGCCCTCGTCCGACAGGAACAACTGCTTGCAGAACTCGGCGATGTCGACGAGGATCCGCTCGCAGCGGTAGTAAGCCAGCGCCCCCGGGTCGATCTTCGCTTCCCCATAGCCCTGGTAGAAAAGCGCCACGTCGCCCGCCGCGCCCCAGGTGGAACACCCGCCGACCAGGCTGAGGTCCTTCTCCTTCGGCGCGTAAAGCGGGGCATCCCAGTCGACAATGTAGAGCTTGCCGTCCGCGCCGATCAGCAGGTTGCCGGCGTGCAGGTCGGCGTGGCACAGGACGAATTCCGGCGGCCGCTCGCGCAAACGCTGCGCCAGCCGCTCACCCCGCGCGACCAGGCCATCGATCCGCGCCCGTTCCCCGCGCATGAAGGCCGCCAGCCGGGCCGCGACCGGCTCGCTGAAGCGGTCTTCTTCCGCCTGGGCCTGGAACTGCCCCACCTGCTGGCGGTAGGCGGGCGAAAAGGTCTCGCGCGGGATGCGCGCCGCCAGCGCCGGGGGCAGCCGCAGTGTGTGGATCTGGCCCAGCGCCGCGCCAAAATCCAGCCACTGCCGCTCGGAAAGCGCCGCTTCGTAGCCGTCTTTGCCTTCCACGAAGGGGTAGAGCAGGACGGTGTAGGGCGGCAGCGGCGCCCACAGCCCCCCAGCGCGCGTCTCGAGCGGGGCGATGATCCCGGGCACGCCGCCGCGGGTGAGGAAATGGGGCAGAGTCACGCTGAGATCGTCGAAGGGTCCTTTGCGAAGCTTGACGAAGAAGGCCCGGTCCCCCGCGCCAACCCGGTAGACGGCCGTGTTGACGTCCGCGCCCAGCGGCAGGAAGGCCAGCCGGTCCGCCCGCAGCCCGTATTGGGCAAGGAGGCAGTCGAGGATGGATGAGTCGGGGAGGTTGGGTTTTTCAAGCATGGTTTATCCAGTGAACAGTAGGGGCGCAGCAGTGCGAACGTGAGCCTGAGCCCGGAACCATCACGCTGCGCCCGTTGGCA
>CAZBDC010000134.1:0-14989 GCA_964490575.1 uncultured Anaerolineaceae bacterium
GAGGATGATAGTCGCTCTTGTATCGCTCATTCCCTGAAGGATTTTCTTCAGTTCACGTCCAAGTAGCTGTCGCCATATTTGTTAAAACTGCAAAACTACTCATTTATGGATATGCCCTTATTGGCAAGAATTTAAAACCTGTAATTGCTCCTCTCTTTTGAAGATGTGCCTTCAAGAATTTAGAAATATAGACTGATGTTTTCACCTCGGTTATTCTAAAGATATCTTTCCCTTTAACCATGTCCACTTTAAGAGCTTCTTTTACTATATCTAACTCTGGATATTGAACACTCCATTTACGGGGTGTTAACCAAGATGTCTTCTCATAATGAAGGCCGTTAATCATGTATAAGACATTGAGAATCGAATATCCAGGAAGCTCTATCCCACTTAAGTGAAATACGCGCACTGGTAACAATTGAACTCCTTGAATATTTTCCTCGATAAGAATGTTAGCTACATTTTTGGAGACAACGAACCAAGGTTTAAGAGGACAAAAGAGGTTATCTGTAGGGTTTTTCCCTTTTATTGTGATTGTATTATCAACAGACCAGTTATCAATTTGTTGACCCTCCGAAAAAATATCATCGTCCAGCCCCTTGAAATCATAACTCTGAGCAATTATTGCTTCTTCGATTTCCTGAAAGAACAATTGGTAGAAAACTGTTTCGCCCATGTTTATATCCTTACTTAGTAAACTATTTTTTGTAAAGCAAGCCAGGATCTTTTAAAACAGGCGTAATAATTCTCTCTTTGAACAATTCGAGAAACTTCAATTTATTCCCATTTGCAAGCTTATCGACTCTAAGTAATTGATTGTAAATCCATTGATGATACGTATCAGTATGCCTACCGCTATGTCCAGGAATCATTGCTTGATTCCACTCGCCATTAAGGTCTAGGCCATAGTTATCTGTGACTTTTTTGAAAGTATCAGTCCAATAATCATGTTTGTTTGAAAGAAAATGATGCTTTTCAGGATCGCTCTTGGGAGCGAAATCCTCCATTCCAGGTAATGTTGGCTGCTCATGGCTTCCATTTGGACCCGATGACCCAAAACTGTCTGCAAACTGCAGTAGCTTTTCAGCACCCTGACCTAATCGAATTGCATCTGGTACATGAACGGCTGTCTTGGAGAACGCAAGGGCAGCATCTCCACCAGCCATTACTGCACGTACTGCAGGCCCACCCCCTGTCCCAATTGGAACAATTGCACAAGCAATGTCTGCTACAAGAGCTACGGTATTTACAGGTGTCCATCCCTCTTGAGTGATCTGATAAATATCATATGCTATAAATGCCAAATCTAATGCTGTTTCAACCCAGTGGCCTGAAGGATCGGTGTACATAACCGGGTTGTTTCGGACAAATGCATACCGATCCCAATCAAGTGAATTGTTGGGCTGTGGAACCAGGATATCTGGCTGAACAAATCGACCCAATGATCCGTCATACCAGCGTGCACCGTAAAAATATAACCCGGCTTCCGCGGCCAGTTGACCGGTGTAGCGCCTGCTCGTTAGGGTTGTACCCGAAGTATAGCGGGTCTCCCCCCAGGCTTTATAGCGCAGTTCTCCATTTAGGGTTGCCCCATTGGCGCTGATCGTCAATGCCGTGCTGCCAAGATGGTCAGAGAGCAGGTAGGAGCTTTCCCCGCTATATGGCCTCGATCCGCCTTGCACGCGCATGGCGATGCGCTGGGTTCCCTCATAGTAATAACTCCGCCATTCCGAGTAGTTGGGTGGTTCAACCATCGGTGGAACAGGAATGTAACGATTCATGATCAATGGCAGAATGGCGCAATAATTGTAGCCAGGCCTGGGGCAAGGGGTGATTGGCTGTGGATCAGGCGGGGGAGGTGACAGCGGAATATCGGTGGGATTGATCCGCACCTCGAAGTAGTTGCCGATATAGATATTGGTGTCGTTGCCCACTTTGGCAATCACCCGGTTTCCGTCGCCATCATACCGGTAACTACCGCTGATGCCTCCGCCGCTGATCGCCGTCAGGTAGTTAGCGGAATCGTAAGTAAAGCTAAACGTGGTGCTGCTTTCCACGCGGGAGGTCAAATTACCATTCTGGTCGTAATTGTACGCCTTTCCATTACTCGTGCTGCTGACAGCGTGCTTGTGGTTGGAATTGGTATAGTTGAGCGTTACGCCTGCCTTACTCGTCAGATTGCCGGTCGTTCCATTATATCCATAGGATTCCGAGGCATAATCTCCTTGACTGGCCACCACAACTCCGTTGGTTAGCGAGGAGGCGGAGATCAGGCGATTGAGACTGTCATACCCGAAACTTTGCGTTTGGACTTGGTCCCGGGTGGCGCCCGTCTTATGATCTTTGATCCAATCCGGGTTCCCGTTCAAATCGTAATGGTACTCCAGGTATTGGAAGGCGTCTACGGTTGTACCTGTCCCGTTCTTGACCCAGTTCAGCCGCCCGCCCTGAACCGTCCAATCGTAATAAGCGTAATCGGTGAGTGCGCCATTTCCCAACGTGCGTAAATCCACGCGCCCGGCAGCGTCATATTGCGTTCCGGTCACATAGCTGGATACGCTGTCGATGCTTCCCTGGGGGAGATAGCTGTAGAAAATCGTCTCCTGGTTTGGATATCGCGCCCAGGCCGTCTGGTTATTGGCAGTATACGCCCACTGGCTGGTGTACGTGCCATAATTTGTCTGTCCGTCGCTAACCGTCTTGCTTTCCTGAACGGTGCGCCCCCGGGCATCGAATTCCCAGATGGTCTGTCCAGTGCCATCCGTCATCCCTGTCCGCCGGCCGACCGGGTAGTTCGACGTGGGCGTGTATCCGGAGAACGCCTGGTAACCGTCATATTTATAGGAAATTGCAGCCGTGGCCGGGCAGGAACCCGAAGTACTAAACGTTTTGCCGGTCAGCCGGTTGAGGGTATCGTAGGTTATCGTGGTGATGCATCCACGCGCATCCGTTTGGGATTTCAAGTTCCCAAGCGCGTCATAATCATACAACCAGGCGCCCATGTCTGGATCGACGATTTGGGTTTTCCGTCCCGCCCAGTCATAGGTAAGGTTGGTGACTGCGTTCCCATAGGTGGTTTGGGTAAGCAGGTCTTTTTCGTTATAGACATAGACGACCGATGGACCGGTTGGAGGAGCAATTTTCAGCAACCGGCCCCATCCATCGGAAGTTCGGACCGTATTATAGCTTTTCGCGTCGGTCAATGTGGTGAGTAATCGGCCGTTTACGCTGTCAATGCTGTAGACAAATTTCTGGGAAGGCGTGGTGTCCGTTGTATCTGGCGCAACGACCCGGATGATTCTGCCCAGGAGATCATAAACCGTCTTGGTGACCGGTTGGGTCGTAGGCGTGCGGTAGCCCGAGCCAACGGCTACAGCATAGGGGATGGATTGCCGGACAATCCGGCGTATGCCGCCATCCGACGCCTCATACTTGTATGAATAATCCACAATAATATCGGATGCCGCGCCAGAAACGATCGCATTGGCCGTTTGGGTCTGAATGAGCTGCCCCAGGCCGTCATAAAACTTGCGCGTGATTAGCGTATTACTGGCATCGATCTTCTGGCGCACTTCGGTGTAGGAGTGAACGCCATCGGTATAGGTCGCTGACACCGTTGGTGATGAGCCATCATCGCCGGGTAAAATCAGCGTTTTGATCCGCCCAAAGGCATCATATTCGGCGGCGGCGACTTGCCCGTTATAATCGGTTTCGGTAACCGGCAGCCCTAACGCATACCCATTCCCGGCTGTTCCATAGGAATAGGTTGTGATGTAGGGAGAGGCGTTTTTTGTCTCCGAAGTCACCCGCGCGTGGAAATCGTTATCGTATACCCAACTGATGATCCGTGCGTCTGTGCTACTGGCTAAAGCACCAAAGGTTCCTTCAGAAGGATAGTTGGTAACTTTTACCCGGTTGCCGTAGCTATCATAGAGATAAACCTCATCTTGATAGCTTGGGGCGCTGTAATCCAGGGGTGTTGGAAACCGGAGCAAGGTCCGTTTGCCGGTAACGATGCCCGTTAGCGGAGTTTCTAACTTTTCTTCCGTTGTGCTCCCGACCTTTCGGGTTCCACAAATACCTCTACTTGTCGTTACAGGGTCATCATATAAGGAACAGGACGAAGCGATCAGGTTTTCGATGGTATAACTGCACGTTCCGCCAGGACACTGGTAAAGGTTCGTCATTCCCGGTAATCCAACCAGGTAACGCACGTTGCTGTTGGTAGCAGTATCTTCAACGTAGTTCGCCTGGAAGATCCTGCGTGTGGCGCGCGCTGGCGAGGTGGCCCAACTGGTTCCGTTCCAGTTTCGTTCGATGATCCGGGTCAGATTACCCCACTGAATGGTGATCTTGTTATTATTGCCATCAAAGTAATATTGTTCCGCCGTGTTATAGTCATATTCTTTCCTGGTCCCTACAAACGGCGTGGTATCCGAGACCGGCTCCGTAGCCCCCGAGCCATAATCCCGGCTATCTTGCCAATCGGAATAGACCCAATTCACGAATTGATCTTGATAGCATGGAGAAGAAGATGTTTTCTTGGCGCAGCCAGCAATGTTGTTATAAGCGGTTTGCTGAGAAAGCCAGTGCGTTTGGGTCCAGGAAAGCCGCTTTGTCCCATCGAACTGGCGAACATCGTACGCCCGGCCAGCTTTGATGTCATCCTGATAGTACAGCATTTCGGTTTTTAGCCCGTCGGGGCCGGTCACTGTGACTTTAGAATGCCCACGGAAAACCGAATAGGGTGTGGAAGCTCCCGAACGCTGATCAGCCGGTAAGGCGCTGGTATTCACAGCCGCACCGGTATAAACATACGCGTAATCGTACGAATACCCTGTGTTTGTATCAGGTGTCACCGTTCGTTTTGTGACCCGGTAATGGGTGAGAACGGGCACGCCGTGGCAGTCTGATGCTGTCACACTGTTTCCTGAGTAGCGTTTTATAGCCGGGGTTACCCGGTCTGCATCGGCTGGAATAACCACATTGGCGTTATAACGAGTGCCTGCCGAAACAGTAACCGTTTTTGAATAATTCTTTGTACCCCCACTGCTATTCTTGTAATAGATTCCGAATTGAACAACTGCGCTGGTAGCGTTGATGAAACAACTCAAACGATAACCCATTCCAGGACGAACAGGCAACGGTCCGACCATTTCCCAAGTGTTAGGCGATGGATTTATATAGCTGACCTCTCCTACCTGATTAAGGGTTACCAAGCCTTCAAGTAGTTGCTTATCTTGCTGAGGGTCGCCATTATCATCCGCAGTAAACGGGGTTCTTTTACTGGCATCCTGATCATGTTGGTATATTGGTTCGTAGGTAAAGGTTACTTTGCCTCCCTGTCCATTATCCACATCGGTTAGGAACAACTGATTGGTATACGAGAATGAAATGGGCGGCAGACAATGATCCGGGGCGCAGTTCGGGTAATCGCTGGTATACCCTCCTACCCCGTATTGGGTAATATTCTTCAGCGCAGATACCTTTCGATTATTCTTGATGTCATTATTATCATCGGGGTTCACCGGGGTCCATAAGCTCCCTGGAATTAGAGGGTTCGTGGTATCATCGAAATAGGTAAGTTTGTATTCCCGCGCTACCGTTCCATTTACAGTAATTTTAATTCTGGTCAGCCTTTGTTTTTCATAGCGATATTTCGTGGTGCCCCCATCCCCCCAATACCAAATGAAGTCAGGGCGTTGTTCCCTGAGAAAAGCGATTACTGTTTTCCCATCTGGGTAAGTTATTAAATCTGGATACACCGCCTGGTCTACCATTGCCTGGCTATAGGTATCACATGTAGTTGTATTTTGGATGTACCAAAAGCATTTACTATCTTGTTCAGCATAATAGCTAAAATGCAAATTCTGTCCAGAAGGATATTTTATATTCTCCAAAAACCAGCCCCATGGTCGTTTGGTACATTCGCGGTTTCCCTGGGCGCAATTGTAATAAGTGGGATTAACAGGGTCCCAAAAGAGTTCTAAGTAGTAAGCCGGTTTGGTAAATGAATACAGGGTTCCTGTTTTATCCCATGCTACCCAGGTATCATTTTCCTCACCGAAACTAGGAGGATTTGGTTGCCCATATGGTGTTCCGGTTACTCGATTAATAATCCGTCGGATCTTCCAGAAATTCTCATCGGCGCTCTTATAATCGATATAATCCTCGTGGACAGATACGGGCACCAATCTCATTGCCGTGTTCCCTACTGTCAGCGAGAAGGTATCATCACCATCCCAGTCGATATTTTCTCCCATATTCCGAATAATCGAGCCGCCCGCTGATAACGACCATCCCGCACCCACCCAGGAAACCTGTGATCCATCCGTAATTCCTGCGGTGAAGCCATCGCTTGGGGTTTGAAAATAATGGCCCTCGGCAGACATGCTGTTATAGTCGATGGAAATTGATGGCTGTATCCCCCCTGGTCCAATGGGGACCTCAACCGGAATAGAATAACTGGCCGATCCGGTAAAATCGGCCACCTGTGCGGCATCTAATGGTGGGATTTTCCGTGACTCCCAGGCATTTTCTCCTAAAGCATATAAACTAAAATGGGTGGCGCGTGTGAGAAAAACATTCCTTTGGTAATCCATTAATCCTGGCAAAGGCAGCCAGGCTCCAACTTCCTCGTTGTACCAGAACAAGGATAATGCGGATGGATGAATGCCAATCGCATCTTGATCGTAAGTGATTTCAATATCAACCGAGCCATTAAACTGGTGAATGGGCTCGCCGTTTAATGCGCTCAGAGCAGTAAAGTCAAAGGCCTGTCTTCCCTTGTACGGAAGCGCTCCAAGCTGCTGGTCGGGGGTCTGCATCGAAATATTGGCATCTTCCGGTAGTGCGCCTTTGGGGAATTTCACTTTTACTTTGAGCTTGCCAACTTTTCCTTCGATCTCTCCGCCATCCTTGGTAATTCTGGCAGATTGTTTTGCCCGAAGATAAAGTGATGTACCCGTCAAAAGATCGGCTCCATCAAATAAAGAGCCGTTTATCAGCTCATCGCCGGAATCGGCGCTCGTCAGGATCGGAATTTTTCCGTGCAGGGAAGAAATAGCAAACTCAAAGTGATTTTCTACAGGGTCGAATGTTCCCATACCAACATCGACAGGTCTCCAGTCGCTTGGAAGAACCATCCGAATTTTCCAGTTTTCACCCGGGCGATTGCTTCCGGTCGTGTCAACCTGCCAATCCACCAGGACAGTTTCGCCGGGTTTGTAATGATGGGCATCCATCGATAGGGTAATCCCTTGCGGTGTTGGGATGACGATCTCAGTAGCCGTCGCTGTGGGAGTTGGTGTTGTTGTAGGAGAAGGTGTGCTCGTAGCCGTAGCTGTCGGCGCAACAGTAGGAGTGTTGCCGGGAGGCGGATATGGCCAGTCCGAAGTAGATGTTTGTGTCATCGTCGGAGAAGGCTCAGCTGTTGCGGTTATTTGGTTTGTTGGTTCTGCTGTTGGGGTTACATCAGGAGGGGGATAAGCCCAGTTTGAAGATAAAACTTGCTCAACTTTTATCGGTGTGACCTCATCATCGTCGGAACTGAAACGATTAGCAAAATCATTCGGTATTATTTTCATCGGAACTAGCGACGAAAGCAGTATCGACAGGATGATGGTTAGGCTGATGATAGAGTTCATAGTCAAGGTTCTTTTCTATATAGGAAAAAAGATGGCGGTGAACAAGTGGTTTATAGCATAAATTGATTAATTGTTGCCAGCTATTTTTGTCATAAAAAATTGATGTGGTGGGTTTCTATTATATCGCTAGTCCAAACCATCTCCCATTTGTCTCTGGCATCTAGATGGTTTATCTACCAGTACCCAAACAGCTATCTGGGAACTGACCGATGAAGCCAATCGCTGGGAATTGGGGAAGGTGTGTATCCGGGCGAACGACCTCATCGGGCTGTTGAACTACCGCCCCCTAACTTGGGCCCTGGCCACCCTGCCTGCGCGCTCCGCACACATCGTCGCCGGCAGGATGGGCGGGAAGCGGACGATGCGGCCTGTGTCCAGGTCGATGACCAGCAGGGCCTGGTCGAGCAGCTTGCCTACCCGGCGCGCGCCCGGGTAGGCCTGGCGCAGCGCGGGCAGGGACTTCTCGACGATCTGCTTCAGGCCGGAGACGCGCGGCGCGCGGCTGCACGCTTCCAATGCCTCGTAGAGGAAGCCGCTTTGCGCGTACAGGCGGGCTGCCTCCACCAGGACCCTGGTTTCGCCGGTCAGTTCGAAGCGCCGGGCCAGGGCGGCGGCGAGGGCCTCGGGCGGCAGGTCGCCGGCTACCTGGTCGTACTCATCCTGCGAGACAATTCCCCCGCGCGCCAGTTGTTCCAGGAAGGCGTCCTCGGCCGATGGCATGGCGTTTTACCCGGTCTCGCCGCCCGGCGCGGCCTGGCCCGCCGCCAGGGCCTGGAGGATGGCCTCCACGTCGTAGACGCAGCCGCCCCACGTCCCGCCGGAGACGGACTGGAGCGCCGCCCATAGGCGGGTGTCGGCCGGCAGGTCGGGGCGGGCGCGCAGCGCGGGGTGCGGCGGGCGCTGGCGGAGCAGGGCGGCGGCCTCGGCGGGGGCCAGCTCGCCTTTGGCCGTCCCGACCAGGTTGACCTGCCCGGACAGGGTCTGGCGATCGATCACGATCTCGATCCGGTCGCCGTCGCGCAGCCGCCCAAGCGGCCCGCCGGCCAGCGCCTCGGGCCCGATGTGGCCGATGCAGGCGCCGGTCGAGACGCCCGAGAAGCGCGCGTCGGTCAGCAGGGGCACGTGTTTGCCCCATGGCAGGTACTTGAGTGCGGAGGTGAGCTGGAAGGTTTCTTCCATGCCGGTGCCCAGCGGCCCGCCGCCGATATAGACCAACGCGTCGCCGGGCTGGATTGGCGGCTGGCTGAGGCCCTTGATGGCGCGGATAGCGTCCTGTTCGCTGGTGAAGACGCGCGCGCTCCCGCGGAAGCGGTACACCCCATCCTCGCCAATCACCGCCGGGTCGATGGCGGTCGCTTTGACCACCGAGCCCTGCGGGGCGAGGTTGCCGGTGGGGAAGACCAGCGTGCTGGTCAGGCCCTCGCGGCGGGCCGCGTCGGGGCTGAGGATGACCAGGTCGGGATCGATGCCCGTCTCGCGCAGCACGCGCCGGGCGGCCTGGCGGCGTTCGCTCTCCTCCCACCAATCCAGGACGGCGCCCAGCTTCTCCCCGGCGGCGGTCAGCACATCGAGGTTGAGCAGTCCCATCTGGCGCAGGTGCAGCATCACTTCCGGGACGCCGCCGGCCATGAAGACATCGACGGTGGGGAAGGCGCGCGGGCCGTTGGGGAGAACGTCGACCAGGCGTGGGGTGGCCCGGTTGGCGCGGATCCAATCCTCGACGGTGGGACGCGGCAGACCGGCTGCGTGGGCCACGGCCGGCAGGTGCAGGAGCAGGTTGGTCGACCCGCCAAAGGCAGCGTGCAGGATCATGGCGTTCTCCACCGCCGCCGAAGAGAGAATGTCGCCCAGCGCAAGCCCGCCTGCTTTGAGCCGCAGCAGCGCCAGGGCCGAGCGGCGGGCCATATCGAACCAGGCCGGCTCGCCGGAGGGGGCTAGCGCGCTGTGCGGCAGGCACATGCCGAGCGCCTCAGCCACCACCTGGCTTGTAGCGGCTGTGCCCAGGAAGTGGCAGCCGCCGCCGCCCGAGCCGCACGACCGGCAGCTCATCTCGGCCGCGTAGTCCAGCGTGATCAGGCCGTGGGCAAAACGCGCCCCGATGGTCTGGATTTTGGCCAGGTCCTCGGCATCGCGGGCCGGCAGGGTTACCCCGCCCGGGACGACCAGCGCGGGCAGGTTCTTCTCGCCGGCCAGCGCCATCATGGCCGCCGGCAGGCCTTTGTCGCACGAGGCAATGCCCAGCACGCCCTGGCGGGTGGGCAGCGAGCGGATCAGGCGGCGCATCACCATGGCCCCGTCGTTGCGGTAAGCCAGCGAATCGAGCATCCCGGCTGTGCCTTGCGTGCGCCCGTCGCACGGGTCGCTGACGTAGGCCGCGAAGGGCAGCGCGCCCTGCTCCCGCAGGGTCTCGGCGGCTTCGCGTACCAGCAGGCCCAGCTCCCAGTGGCCGGTGTGGTAGCCCAGCGCGACCGGGCGACCGTCTTCGCCGCGCAGCCCGCCCAGCGTGCTGAAGATGAGGAAGGCCGGCCGGTTGACCTCGTCTGGGTCCCAGCCCATGCCGGCGTTCTGGGTCAGCCCGAACAGGTTGCCGCTCGGTTCTTCCAGCAGCATGGCTTCGGTGAGCGGCAGCCGCCCCGGGCGGCTCTCGGCGATGACGCGGCTGGCGCTGACCGGCTGCTCGTCGCCCAAAATCTCAGGAAGTGTGGGGGTGGAGAGTGCGTTCATGCCATTGATACTAACACAGGAGCGCCGGACAGGTCAGGAAAATCGGGCGCGATTTCACTCCTGAGACGTATAATTGCAGCAGACTAAGCATCCAAAGGAAACTCCTATGCACACTCCTCTGCGCGCTGTCCTGGTAGGCTGCGGCGGGATCAGCCAGGCCTGGCTGAAAGCCGCCCAGCCGGTGGAAGGATTGGAAATCGTCGGCCTGGTTGACCTGCTGGAAGAGAACGCCCGCCGGCGGGCCGCCCAGTTTGGCCTGGGCGGGGTGGAGATCGAAACCAGCCTGCCGCGCCTGCTCGAGCGCGTCGCGCCGGACGTGGTCTTCGACTGCACGGTGCCCGAGGCGCACGTGGATGTGACCCTGGAAGCGCTCGGCCGCGGCTGCCATGTGCTGGGCGAAAAACCCCTGGCGGATACCCTGGCAAACGCGCGGCGGATGGTCGCCGCGGCGGAGGCGGCCGGGCGCGTGTACGCGGTGATGCAGAACCGGCGCTTCGACGCGGGCATCCGCGCGCTGCGCGGCTACCTGGACGGGGGAGAGATCGGCCGCCTGACGACGGTCAACAGTGATTTCTTCCTCGCGCCGCACTTCGGTGGGTTCCGCGACCAGATGCGGCACGTGCTGCTGCTGGATATGGCTATCCACACCTTCGACCAGGCCCGCTTCCTCAGCCGGGCCGACCCGCTGGCGGTCTACTGCAAGGAGTGGAACCCGGCCGGGTCATGGTATGCGCACGGGGCTTCGGCGGTGGCGGTGTTCGAGATGAGCGGCGGGATTGTCTACACCTACCGCGGGAGCTGGTGCGCCGAAGGGCTGCCGACTACCTGGGAGAGCGACTGGCGGCTGATCGGCGAGCGCGGCAGCGCGCGCTGGGACGGTGGGCAGGGCCTGGCCGCCGAGTACGCGCTCCCCTCCGCCGGCTTTCAGTCCGAGCACAAGTTGGGTGAGATCAAACCCTACACCGGGCCGGCGGTGGGCGGGCACGCCGGGCTGCTGGCCGATTTTGTCGACTGCCTGCGCAGCGGGCGCACCCCCGAGACGCTCGCCGCGGATAACATCAAAAGCCTGGCGATGGTCTTTGGCGCGATCGAGAGCGCTGAAGGCGGCGGCGTCGTGCAGATCGACTGCGCTGGGTAGGGGTCTGCCGTTAAAAGACCTCACGCAAGGCCGCCTGGCGTTTTTTGCGGCTTTGCGTGAGGTTCTGGGTTTGACGGTAATAATATGATTACTTGCTGAAGGTCAGGATTGTCTCGCCGGCCGCGTTCTGGATCTCCAGCCGGTCGCCGGCGATCGAGTAACTGGCTGCCTGGGAAAGGGTCTGCAGGAAAGCACTTTCCTGTTCCATCAGGCCGGCGGGCTCCATACAGGCCATCAACGTCTGGGCCAGGTCCGAGATGGTGAGCTTCTGCCCGCTCACGCTGTACGGCCCGCCGTAGCTGTTGCAGCCTGCCTGCCCGCCAACCCGGCCGTCCTCAAATATGGCGGTGAGGGTTGAACCGGCCAGTGGTTCCTGGCCGTTGAGCGAAACCAGGGTCCACTCGCCCGACAGGCCCGCGCCTGGCGCCGCACAGGCGGACAGCAGCAGGGCTAAAACAAGCATACAAGTAAATGCGGCGTTTCGGAAAAACATTCTTCCTCCTCAAATTTTCAATTTGCTTCTCAGCATGGGGTTAGGACGACGAGGTATGCCGAAAAGTTCCTGGGAAGGTTAGAGGCGGGCCAGGCGATCCTGGACGATGCGGATGCGCTCTTGATCGCCGGTCTGCTCCAGATAAGCCAGGTTTGCCAGGAAAAACCGGCGCGCCTGGTCAACCTGCCCTTGCGCGGCTGCAATCTGCCCCAGCGCTTCACGGGTGTCGAGCACCCGGTTCATATTGCCCAACCGCAGGTAAATTTCGAGGCTTTGCTGGAATAAATGGCCGGCTTTTGCCGGCCGCCCGCCAAAACCGGCCAGCATACCCAGGCCAAAGAAGCATAATCCACGGCCCCAATCGTTGCCCAGGCGAGTAAAGCCATCCAGGCTCTGCTGGTAGGTGCTGGCCGCCTGTTCTGGATCCTGTCGGTTGACGTTGATCAAATCGGCCAGGATGAGCAGCGCCAGGGAGGCACCCCATCCGTCGCCGGCTTCCTGGAACATTGCCACGCTCTCCTGGCATAAATCGGCCTGTTCTTCAACTGCCAGTGCGCCAGCGCTGATGCTGAGTAACAGGTTGATATGGGCCCTGGTCCTCCCAGGCGGCAGCCGGCGTGCCAGGGCCATGCTCAACAGCCCCATCTCCGTTTCGCCGGCAGGTTCATCTTCCCCGCTGTCTGGCATGGCTTTCACCAGCCGGGCCATCATCTCCCTGGCTGTGGCGTGCTCGCCATCCATCTCGAAGAAGAGGATCAGGTCAGGCAAAAGGTTCAGCAGCAGTTCATCCTCACGCTGCCGGACCAGCCAATCCCAGGCGCCGCGCAGGTTGTGCTTTTCGGCCCGCAGGGCATCCAATGCGTTGAATTGCTCGCTGCTTTTAAGGCCTGCGCTCTTCTGCCGCAGCCAGCCGGCGTAGTAATGGGCATGGCGCTCTTCTGTTTCGGCCATGGCATCGGGCGCAGCTGTCAACTTTTCTGCGGCAAACTGTTTGACCAGCTCATGCAGGTCGAAGCGTCCAGAAGAGACCCGCCGGACCAGGGACTTATCGATGAGGGCGGCCAGATTTGCCAGCGAGCCGTCGGCGACCGCATAGGCGGCTTCACGGGTAAAACCGCCGTGGAAAACCGACAGGCGCTGGAAAATCTCGCGGTCATTCTTAGCCAGCAAGCGCCAGGAATAATCGAATACCGCCCGCAGGCTGCGCTGGCGTTCGGGAGCGTCAGGCTGGCTTGTTTCCAGGAAGTCGAGGCTGTGGGCCATCTCATCCGCTATTTCTTGGCAGGACAGCATCTTCACCCAGGCTGCTGCCAGCTCGACTCCCAGTGGTATCCCTTCTACCAGCTGGACAATGCGGGCAATTGCCGGCCAGTCTTCGGGCCGGGGGGTGAACTGGCCGGCCCGCCCAGCGCCCTTGAGAAACAGCTGCACGGCCGCGTACCGGTCGATCTCCGCGAGGTCATAACCAGTCGCCGCGTCCTTTTCCGGTGGGAAATCCAGCCCAGACACCTCCAGCACCCACTCTTCCGGCAGGTTAAGCCGCTCGCGGGTGGTTACGATCAGCTTGACCCCGGGCGCCGCGAGCAGGAGCCGCGACAGCAGGCTGGCCGATCCGGCCAGTTGTTCCAGGTTATCCAGGATCAGCAAGCATTTTTTCCCGGCCAGGAAGTTCACCAGTTGCTCGCGGGCCGTGTCGAGCTGGAGACTGCTGCCAACTTCGATGCGGAACTCAAGCCTGAGCGCGCTGGCAATGACCGGCAAAGCGTCCGCTTCGCTGGCGGCAGAAGCCAGGCCGGCAAAATAGACTCCATGCGGAAAGCGCAGGTGTTTTGGGGAGCTGAGACTGGCTCCGGCCGCCTGGATCGCCAGGCGGGTTTTGCCGCTGCCGCCTGGCCCCACCAGGGATACCAGCCGGCACTCGGGGTCGTCCAGCATTTTCTGGATGTGGTCCAGCTCGCTCTCACGGCCCAGAAAAGGGGTGGCCTGGGCAGGCAGGAAGACCGGCAGAGGTGGTTTATGGCCCGGGTGGGGCGCCCGATCCGGCGCCTGCCGGGTGGAGATCTGCTGCGCGAGCTGGACGGTGGCCTCCTCGGGTGCTACGCCCAGTTCTTCTTGCAGGATGCGCTGGCAGTCTTCGTATTGGCGCAGGGCGGCCCGGCGCTGTCCGCTCTCGGCATACAGGCGCATCAACTCGCGGTGGGCGGATTCGTTCAGCTCGTCCAGCGCCAGCCAGCGCAAGGTATGGCCCAGGGCTTCATCTATCGCGCCCTGATCCAATGTTATACGGGCCAGGGCCTCCAGGGCTTCACCCAGGGCCAGGCGCAGCCCTTCGGCGCGCAGGGTTTGCCACTGCTCGAAGGCCGGCCAACCCCGCAGGGAGAAGCCGGCCAGGAAGTCTGCGCTGTATAAGGAAACCGCTGCGCCCAGGCTGGCCTGGGCAGCCGGGTCGCCCGGGGCAGACGACTTCCACTGTGCCAGGAGGCGCTCGAACTGCTGCACATCGACTATCACGGATTCGCGCAGCCAGACTGTGCCGCCCTCGCGCGAGATCCAGCCTTCTCCGGCTGCTTTGCTGAAATCCCATAGCGCCTGGCGCAGGTACGAAGCAGCCTGTTCCTGCGAGCAGTCCGGCCACAGCAGGGCAGCCAGGGTTTCGCGGCTGTTCCTGGATCGCGGCCGCCCGGCCCTGGTGGCAGGGCTGTGGGTTGAATGCCAGGAAGATCTGGCTCGCAAAGAATTCAGGAAGCTTCCGGATCTTCCCATGCGCAATTTCCTGCGGGTTATCTTCGTCCAGTAGAAAATCTACCGATCACAACACCACCTGGAGGCCCGGCCACACATTTTCCTGACTCATGGTTGCACCGGTCGAGCGCACCCCCCCCCGCAGCGCCGGAAATAGATCATCCCCCACTTTTTGATTTATAATTCACCTGTCACACAATACCTTCGCCAATTACGGCGATGAAACCGGCTGTTTTGCCGGGTGAA
>CAZBDC010000135.1:0-14985 GCA_964490575.1 uncultured Anaerolineaceae bacterium
CTACACCCTATCCTACACTCTTTCCCTACACGACGCTCTTCCGATCTCAAGGTTCGTATGCCTTCCCATTCGGTTTGGAACAGTGGCGCGATCCCTACCAACCGGTTTTCTTCTCGGGCAGTGAGGATCACTGTCTCAGCCGTTTCTGGCCATTCTCCACCCCCACGTGTTTGCCACCATGCATTCAAATATTCAAATCGCAAAAATGGGACATGGGCGCTGCTTTCCGCCAGCAGTGCGTTCCATTCGGGTTCCAGGGCTTTGTCAAAAGTCTGGTATAACTTAATGTCCATTGGGCTCCCTAGTACAGTTTGATTTCGATAATTATACCAGTCCGAAGAACTTCGGCCCACTTCTTGCATTGTGACGCTTTAAGGTACAATTGTTAGTACGAGGGGCCTGTTGTTCAGGTGCCCAGGGCACCAACCAATGACCTGACATAAAGGTGCAAAAATTGTTCGATCTGACATTGTTTCCATTATCCCTTGACGCAGGACAGGAACGGCATGAACTGCCGGGATTATTCGTTGCGACCGCCCCTCGCAATACTGCCAGGATGCGCTCGCAAGATATCCTCATCCTGTTCTTGACGCTGACGACGCCGTCGGGCGAGACGGCTTCCTGGACGCCCACGCAAGAGCAAGAATTGCTAAATCGCCTGGCTGATACCTACTTTAAGACTCCTGGGTCTGTGACAGCTGGCCTGAGAGCCGTTGTGACACGACTGAACGATTTTTTACTCAGCCGTAACTCCCGAGCGGGACAGAGCCGGCAAGTCATTGGAATTCTCAATCTGGCTGCCATTCATAGAAGTATCCTTACATTGGCTCATAGCGGGTCGACGCATTCATTCTTCCTGGATAAAACACGCGCCCAGCACTTCGATGATGGCCTGGGGTTACGCGGGCTTGGACTCAGCCGCCAGGTGGTGCCCCGTTTTTACCAATCTGCGTTAGCGGACAACGATATCCTGTTATTTTGCGTTAACCCTCCGCAAGCCTGGAGCCAACGGTTGGGCAGCACACAGAACCTGACCCTTGATCACCTTAGACGTCGTTTACTAGGGGATGCTGGTGTTCAGCTTCAGGCAGTGGTTGTGCAGTTCTTACCTGGCAGAGGACAGGTGACTTATTGGAAGCCACCTGTTTCCCGGCCGCAAACCTCGCAAATTCCATCGCCTGATTTGGTTTCGCCGTCTCTGGAACACCAGCGGCCTTTCTCTGGCGGACAGTCGGCAGCCCAGGTTCGTCAGGACGTTGGCGCGGGAACCGGTCAAGAATTCCATGAGGGCCACGGGTTGGTTGTCGAGCAAACGGGGGATTCTGAAACTACCGAAAACCCTTCTGGACCACAGCCTGCTGAAGCAGAGTATCCAGAAGCTGTCCAACTGGCGGATGCTGCGAACTCTGCCGAAACCACGATTCCTTTGGGCGACGATCATCTGGAGGAAGTTGGTCAAGGTTTCTCGGGGCAGCCTGATTCCTTAACCTACACGCTTGGTGCTGAGCCTATTGAGGCGGGCAGCCAGGCTTTGGATTCCAAAATGCCGGCTGATGAGCCTGGTGGCATCCGGCTTTCACGGGCGGTGAAGGTTGATGCGAACCGGGAAGGAGCCTCAGGATTGCCTGATCGTCGTTCGCAAGTTCGCCTGATCAAACCGGCTGAGAATCCCGTAATACCGCCATCTGCTCCTGGACCCGCTCGCCCTGCTGGACCGCCGCCTTCTGAAGTACTGCGCCGTAACCTGGCGCCTGCCTGGCGGAGAGGCAGCGCTGCCCGGGTCAGGGTGTCTGGGGCTTTCACAAATTTGTTTTCGAAATTGTTCCCGCAGCGCAGCGAACCGCTGATCAACCTGTCACCCTCCATGATGCTGATGATCGCGATCATCGTGCCGATCTTAATTGGGACGGCCGGGGCGGTTGTCTATTTTCGCCTGGGGCGGGCAGAGCGATTCGATACACTGTTCTTACGGGCTCAACAGTACGCAGCCCAGGCCAGCCAGCTAAGCGATCCTGTTCAGCAGAGAGAGGGGTGGAATCGTGTCTTAGAGATGGTCGATGAGGCAGAAAAGTATGGATCATCCACAGAGGCAGCTGAACTCGCCCGCACAGCTCAGATGACCCTTGACCAGCTGGAAGGTTATGTTCGTCTCGACTTTCGCCCGGCCTCTGGTGTCGGTTTTGAACAGGACGTCAATATCACGCGTATCCTTGCTAAACTGAACCAGGTTTATTTACTCGACTCTTCCCAGGGTCGAATTCTGAGTATGACGCGTATTACCACGGGTGGTTATGAGATAAATCCTTTCTTCAACTGCGGTCCAGGCAAGGCAGGTGGGACTTATATCGGACCACTGATCGATCTGGCCGAACTACCGGTCAACAACGACTTGAATGCAGAGGTGCTCGGGATTGATGCGGGTGGGAATCTGGTTTACTGCGCCTCGAATAAAACCGGGTTTGATAGCCGTACGTTAATCCCACCCGACTCGGGTTGGGGGGAGATCAGGGGAATCGTGACCTACAATGATACGCTTTACGTGCTGGATCCAAAGTTCAATGCGGTGTACTGGTACAGCGGTCAGCGGGGGCTGTATGCAGATTCACCCCATCTTTACTTTGATGAAAATATCCCTCAAATGGCGGATGTCATCGACCTGGCGGTTGATCAGGAGTTTCTCTATCTGCTGCATGCTGATGGTGAAATGACCATTTGTTCATCAGGTGGCGTTTCCTACGGTGCCACGCGTTGCACCGACCCGGCTCCTTATGGTGATGGGCGCGCCGGATACGAATCTTCACCATTGGTATTCCCGGGAGCAAATTTCACCCAGATCCAGACTACCGAACCGCCAGACCCCTCCTTGTTCGCTTTGGATAACCAAAACACATCCATATATCATCTCAGCCAGCGCCGGCTAAACTTGCAAAGACAATACCGGCCTTTGGTAGACAGTGATTTCCCGGTCCCAAATCGAATGCCGACTGCATTTGCGGTTTCGCCTAACCGCCGAGCGCTGCTGGCGTTTGGGAACCAGGTATTTTTTGCCCCGCTCCCGTAAACTGCACTGGGCCTAATGTTTTAACCAGGCTTTGATCTTCTCAGTGGGCCAGGTGTTCATGATGTTGCCTGGTTCAGCCCAGGCGCGCCGCGCAACAGATACCCCATAGAAAGCCAGGGAGAGATCAGCAGGGGTATGCGAATCGGTGTTGATCGATAATGGGATCTTCATTTCAATGGCTCTGCGGGCATAAATATCGTTAATGTCCAAACGATACGGGCTGGCATTTATCTCCAGAGCGGTGTTTGTGTCACGAGCGGCAGTTAGAACAGCATCCCAGTCCAGGTCGGCGCCTTCGCGATTCGGCAACAGCCGGCCCGATGGATGAGCGATGATATCCACATGAGAATTGTGGATCGCACGCAGCAGCCGGGCGGTAATGACTTCGCGCGGCTGGCGCAGGCTGGAATGTAGAGAAGCGATCACAATATCCAGTTCTGCTAACGCTTCATCAGGTAGGGCAAGCGAACCGTCGGCAGTGATATCGACTTCGATTCCGTGCAGAATACAGATTTTGTCACCCAATTCTGCACGAACATGCTCGATTTCAGCGTGTTGTTTTGGCAACGTGTCGACTCTTAAGCCTCCGGTAATCCCCAGGTAGCCAGAATGATCTGTGATTGCCAGGGTGGTATATCCTCGCTCGATTGCAGCCTGCGCCATTTCTTTGATTGTTGCAACGCCGTCCGACCAGTTGGAATGGGTGTGCAGTTCAGCCCGTAAGTCGGACGTTTGGATTAATCGGGGCAGGTTACCTTGAAGAGCTGCTTCAATTTCTCCCCGGTCTTCACGCAATTCGGGGGCCGGCCAGGCCAGGCCTAACGCTCGATACAGGCTTTCTTCGTCTGGATATGTCATTAGCTTGCCATTGGCGTCCTCTAGCCCACGATCCGAGAGCGAAAGCTTTCTCTTGAGCGCCAGTTCGCGCACCCGGACGTTGTGGTTTTTGGACCCGGTTGCATAAGCCAACAGGCTTCCAAAGCGATCGGGTGGGGCGACCCAGAGCTGGATGCGCACGCCCCCTTTTAATTCAACAGATGCCTTATTTTCTCCCTGACCGAGCACCCGCTCAACCTCCGGGCGCTGAACGAAACGCTCCAATATCCGGCTGTCAGGTGAGACAACTGCCACAAGGTCCAGGTCGCCAACCGTTTCGCGCCAGCGTCGCAGGGACCCGGCAGGCTCGGCCCGGATCACGCCCGGCTGCTCTCGCAGCCAATCCAGCCACCGATTTGCATGTGACCAGGCAAGCGCCAGTGTCATCCGATCGGAACGGCGGGCCAAAGCTTCTATCCCTGCGACGATCCTTGCCTCAGATTTCTCTCCCATCCCAGGAAGTTCGCGCAGCTTTCCACCGCGAGCAGCAGCTTCGAGGCCCACGAGGTCAATGATGCCCAGTTGTTTCCAAAATAGGGCTACCTTACGCGGTCCAACATCAGGCACCTGTAGGAGCTCCAACAGAGTCGGCGGTACTTCCTGTTCTAACTGCTCAAGAAAATCCAGCCGACCGGTAGAGAGAAGTTCCTGGATTTTTTCTGAAATTGCTTTTCCGACAGCCGGTATTTTGTCCAGGCGGCCTTCCGAGGCGACTTTGTGTATATCTTCACTTAGGGCGCGCAGCGACTCGGCCGCCCGCTGATAGGCTCGAATCTTGTAAATAACCTCTCCCTTGATTTCCAGCAAAGCACCTATCCGGTCAAATATATCCGCCAGGTCAGTGTTTGAGAAGTTGGTAGGTTTCGACATATTCAGGTCCTCTTGATAAGCATTGCTTACCCGGTGAGAGTAAATTTCATTTTCGGGAAGATATTCATCGGGTCTGGTCTGGAAGGGTGTTTTCCAGACTATTACCGCAGTACTTGCAGTAAATAGCATCCGGGTCATGGCCTTCGCGGCCGCAGCTTGGGCAAGCCTGCGTTGACACCGTTGTGGATGGATTTCGAACCATTTCTGCGGTGACAATCCCGGTGGGCACCGCAATGATTCCGTACCCAAGCAGCATTACCAGTGAGGCGAGTGCTTTGCCCAGTGCTGTGCGGGGCGCCAGGTCGCCGTATCCAACCGTTGTTAAGGTCACGATTGCCCAATAGATGCTGGTCGGGATGTCGGTGAATCCGTTGGCTTCACCTTCAATCACGTAAATGGTCGCGCCGATGACAATGACCAGGGTCATGACGGTTATCAGGAAAACCGTGATCTTTCTCCGGCTGGCGATGATGGCCCGCCAGAGCAGATTCGCCTCGTACAGATATTCGACCAGCTTAAATACGCGAAAGATGCGCAGCATCCGCAGCACACGAATAACCAGCAAATAATGACCCACAGGGAATAACACGCTCAGATAGGTGGGGAGGATTGCAAACAGGTCCACAAACCCATAAAAGCTAAAGATATACTGCAGAGGGCGGCGGACGGATAGGATTCTAAGGACATATTCAAGTGTAAATAAGACGGTAAAGAACCATTCAATCGCGATGAACAATGGCCCATAACGGGCATTCAGGCTTTGGACGCTCTCCAGAAACACAGTGATTACGCTGGTCGTAATGCTGACCAACAGAATTATGTCGAAGGCGCGGCCTTCCGGTGTGTCAGCCTCAAATATGATCTCATGAAGGCGAAGACGCCAGCGGGCGGAGGTTTTAGCGGGTTTTTGCTGCGGCATATCTGAATATAGCCTCAAGAATTATGGCCCATCGCCTGTTCCCGATAATGTTATCTTTAACCAGTTGAAAGCATTTTCTTGCATTTCCAGGTCGAATTTATGCGGACCTGGGAAGAACTGGCCTGTATAGGCTCTTTCATCGCCAGCACTCCGGTATAAAAATCCCAACCGCTCGTGGGCGGCGCGCATTCCATCCGGTGAAAATAAATCATCGTCCAGGTCGTATTGGACTAATAAACGGGCAGGAGCCTGGCAGGCGACGAGATCGGGCCAGTCCCCGTACCGCGCCCACAGGTATGGATAGAACATCCATGTGTGGTGGACATTGTGGTCGAGCAGCCCAGAGTATGTGCTCATCAATCCAACGATGACGGCTGCCTTAAGCCCTTTAGCAGTCGCACGCAGCAATCCAGCCCGGTTGCCACCGCCAGACAGTCCCATACAGGCAATATTTTCCGGCTGCACATCGTTCCGGGAGCGAAGGTAATTGAGCGCGATCCGATCTTCGTGGGCGACGACCCCGGCCAGGCTTGTCCCCAGCAGGTTGCAATATTTCGCGACCAGGTGCTCGTGCTGACCTGCCAGGTAATTGTAGCCTGCTACTTCTGGCGGGATCCCCAGGCTGAGCGTTTCCCCTTCGAGTGCTTCATTGGGCACATTCATCCTTACCGCGGCTTGCATCTCAGCAAAGGGAAATTTCCGGCTACCCCACAGGAAGGTATCATGAACCAATACAACAAAACCAGCTTGGGCCAGGGCGTTTACCCAGGCTCGACCGCCGTAGTACTTTTCACGATATTTTTCTAGAAATAACTCCGCGCGATCTGGCCCTTCGGCGATCTTTTCCTTGCCATAATACTTAAAGCCGCCGTGGTCATGCAAGGCCAGTACGGCTGGCAGAGGCAGGGTTGCCTTTACCGGTTTGATCACCCAGGCGTACGTGCGGGGTCCATATCCGGTAGACCAGCTTATGACCTCGCCGGTCAGTTCGGCGCGCTCCCATGTCTGTTCGATCCTTATGTCCAACGCGGCTTCCGGCAAACCGCACCAGCCTAAGACCTCACGGACCTTATGTTGTGTCTCAGGCCCAGGCAAAGCCAAAGGATAAATCGGGCCGTGCCGTTGGGCTTCAGCCACAATGTCGCTATAATTTCCAAGGTGTTGATAAATTTTCTCCATAATTCGTATTATAGCCGTTCGTGAAAAAACCGTTGGCGAAATGAAGCGGCGGCCTGTGGGCAGATAATGTATGATAATTTAACCTCTCGATTAATATTCTAGCTTTACTCGATCATGTCCATGAAAATAGGCTGAAAGTCATATTGTAAATTTGTACGCTTCCCCTTATAATTTTTTAACCCACATTAAATTTTCCGGGGTTCGGATAAGGTCGTGTAAAGGAATCGAGCCAGCCTTATATTGTCCCTGGGAAAAATCCAACCAGTCAAGGAGGAGAGTAATAGCGACCTAATCATCTAATATGGTCCGTATGGAAAGATACGAGCGAGATCGAAAATTCATAGTAGAGGAGAATGTTTATGTCCAAGAGGACAGTCCAATATATCATTATTGCGGGTTTGCTACTTGCCTTTGGTATACTGCTGGTAGCTTGTTCTGGTGCAACCCAGGTCGTTCAGCCTACGGCGGGGCCCGCGCCGACTCTGGCGCCTGTGCCAACTTGCCCTGCGCCCGAACCCTGTCCTACCCTTGCGCCTGTTGAAGAAGGGGTTAAAGCTCCTTTTGAAGAGATATGGGCAGAATCGCCTCATAATGACGGTGAGTCTGAAGCGTTCATTCACTGGGATGAGACGGAAGATAAGATGATCCCGGCTTCATGCGCCGCCTGCCACAGCACCACCGGTTATATCGATTTTCTTGGTGGGGATGGCTCAGAAGTTGGGAAGGTCGATAATCCAGTCCCGGTTGGTACCACGGTAACCTGTGATGCCTGCCATAGTGAAGCTGCAGCTGGTTTATCGAGCGTCAGCTTCCTTTCGGGTGTTGAGATTTCGGATCTGGGTGCTGAAGCGCGCTGCATGGTTTGTCACCAGGGCCGGGCCACGAAGGTCCAGGTTGATAGCCAGATCGAGCGGTTTAAAGCCGAGGACCCGGATGCGATCGTTCAGCCTATTAAAGAGGGTGACGCAGAAGTTCGTTTTGGTTTCATCAATGTCCACTATTATGCTGCTGCTGTTACCCTGTATGGCGGCGAAGTCATGGGCGGCTACCAGTATGATGGGAAAACCTATGATACGAAGTTTGGTCATGTTGAGGCTTACGACAGCTGTGTCGAGTGCCATAACCCGCACACGACCGAGGTTAAGGTAGAACAGTGCGCGGCCTGTCACGAAGGCGTTGCCTCAGTTGAGGATCTGCAAAAGATTCGCATGGTTTCCTCTATGCCTGATTACGACGGCGATGGCAATATAGAAGAGTCCATGGTAGACGAAATGGCCGGTTTGCGCGATACCCTTTACGGCGCGATTGTTATGTATGCCAAAGACGTACTGGCTACCGGGATTGTCTATGATGAGGCCGCTCACCCATACTTCTTCCTGGATGCCGATAACGATGGCAAGGCTGACACAAATGCCGAAGGCGGCTCAGTGGCATTTGCGCAGTGGACGCCTCGCCTGTTGAAGGCTGCTTACAACTACCAGGTTTCCAAGAAGGACCCAGGCGCGTATGCTCACGGTAACAAATATATTGTCCAACTCGTATACGATTCGCTCGAGGATCTGAACGCCAAGCTGCCAAATCCCGTTGACATGAGCGCTATGCACCGTGAAGATGCTGGTCATTTTGCCGGCGACACAGAAGCGTTCCGGCATTGGGACGGCGAAGAAGGCCGTGTTCCGGCATCATGCGCCAAGTGCCACGCCGCAGCAGGTTTACCCCAGTTCATCGCTGAAGGCGCGAATATCAGCGTGGAAGCTTCGAATGGGTTCCTATGCACATCTTGTCACGACGAAGCGAACTGGCCAGCGCTGTATACGATTAATGAGGTAACCTTCCCGAGCGGCGCTAAAGTCGCTTTCGCGGAAGGTGATCCGAATAACCTGTGCCTGGTTTGCCACCAGGGCCGTGAGTCAGCAGTAAGCGTTGAGCGGGCTGTGGCAGGTATGCCGGCAGATGAGGCAAGCAACGCCATTCGCTTCCGAAATGTTCATTACTTCGCTGCCGGTGCGACCTTGTTCGGTAGCGAGGTGCAGGGAATTTACCAGTATGCGGGTAAAGAATACGCTGGTCGCTTTGCACACGTGGCTGGAGTTGAAGCTTGCGCGTCTTGCCATGACCCACATGCACTAGAGCCCAAGGTTGAGGCCTGTTCCGGGTGTCATACTGGGCAGACGCCTGACCAGATCCGGATAAAATCGACAGCAGATTATGATGGCGATGGTGATGTCACCGAAGGGCTAAAGGGTGAACTGGCTGGCATGACCGAGAAGCTGTACGCGGCGATGCAGGCTTATGCAACTAGCAAGAGCAAGGGCATCCTTTATGATGCACACGCCTATCCATATTACTTCCTCGATGCCGATGGCGATGGCCAGGCTGATGTGGGCGAGAACGGCAGCCCTGTTGGCTATAATGCCTTTACCCCCAAGCTGCTAAAGGCGGCCTATAACTACCAATATGTTCAGAAAGATCCGGGCGCCTATGTTCATAACTTCGCTTATGTGGCTCAGGCGTTGTACGATTCGATCCAGGATCTTGGTGGAGATGTCTCGGGTATGACCCGGCCGTAATTCATTACAATCTAACTAGCATCAAAAACGCCTCGGCCAGGTCGGGGCGTTTTTGATGCCCCCAAGATCCTGTTTTGGGAATTGCCACAAAAACCACCCTGAAATGATCTTTCTTTATCTAGAAATGTTAGCTATAATATTTTTATTCTGTAATATATCCAATATGGATATTTTCCCCGTACTACCCATGACGGTTAGATGGCACTTCATTATTTCATAGCACAAAGTCGAATCACACTTTAAACCGAGAGAAGGGACTGACCTATGAAGCGTTTCTTTGGTGCAATGAGCCGTTTCTTTTTACCCCCCGCAGATAAGAAAACGTTTATTCGGATTCTGCCACTGGTAACAATTGCTCTCTTAATGATCGTATTATTTACAGCAGCTACAGTAGCCTGGGAGGAGAGTAATTCGATCAATTTCTGTGGCCTGACCTGTCATACAATGCCTCCGCAGTACATTACTCATTATTATTCGGCCCATACCAACGTAACTTGCGAAGACTGCCACATGGGCCGCGACCGCCTGGGGGTAATGATCCAACGCAAGGTGAAATATTCCTGGCAGACCGGATCAGCGATGCTGTTGAATAATTATGAATATCCTATCGTGGCAAAGAATATGGCTCCTGCCCGCGAGGCTTGTGAGAACTGTCATAAACCGGAAGTATTTACAACCGATAAGCTGGTCGAAATTAAGCGCTTTGCTGAGGATGAAACCAATACACCTTCCTCAACCTATCTGTCGGTTAAAACTGGTGGGGGAACCAGCCGACAGGGATTAGGTTTCGGCATACACTGGCATATCGAAAACCCAGTTTATTACTTTGCCACCGATGAGAGCCGCCAAAATATTCCCTACGTGGTGGTCGAAAATAAGGATGGCACCCAGACTGAGTATGTAGATGTCGAAGTGGATTTCGACCCGACTTCCGTGGATGTATCGCAACTGCGCAAGATGGATTGTATCGACTGCCATAACCGGACCGCCCACCTGGTTGAAAGCCCCAACGCGATCGTCGATGAATTAATGGATCGGGGACTGATTTCTCAGGAAATTCCGGGAATCAAAGCAAAAGCAGTTGAGGTACTTAGTAGGGAATACACCTCCGAGCAACAAGCAATGGAAAGTATCACTGGTGTGGGGATCCAGTATCAACAGAGTGGTTATTACCTGGAAAATAGCATATTGGTTGATAATGCTGTTCAGGCGCTTCGGGAGGCTTACCAACGTACTCACTTTCCTGCACAGGAAATGAATTGGGAAACACACCCGAATAACATTGCCCACCTTGATTCTCCAGGTTGCTTCCGCTGCCATGACGGTAAGCATATAACGCAAAATAATGAAAGCATTCGCCTTGAATGCAACCTGTGCCATTCAATCCCGGTAGTATCGGGTCCTAATCAACTGACAGCCAGTCTGGAATTATCCCGGGGGTTTGAGCCAGAATCACATAAGAACCCGAACTGGATAACTCTTCACCGTGAGATATTCGATACCACATGCCAGGGATGCCACACAGTCGAAGACCCAGGCGGAGTTTCAAATACCTCTTTTTGCTCAAACAGTGCCTGCCACGGTGCGACCTGGGAATTTGCCGGTTTCGACGCGCCAGCTTTGCGAATTGCACTGGCGGATCAGATCGAAGCTTACTCCACCCCTCCCGACCTTCCCCAAGACAACGTGGACTTTTCGAATATAACAGGGTCAGTTAACTATGAACAAATCGTTCCCGTGTTAAAGGCTAGATGTGGAGATTGTCATGGTCAGGCAGAAATGGGAGGGTTCAATTTGTTGACCTACGAGGGATTAATGGCAGGCGGTGATCGTGGACCGGCTGTGGTTGCCGGAGACCCCGAAAACAGTCTCCTTGTCCAGATCCAAGAAAGTGGCGTAAAGCACTTTGGCCAGTTCGATGACGATGAACTGGCACTGGTGGTGCAATGGATCGAGGGCGGTGCGTTAGAAAAGTAAGAAAGTGTAAATAAAATGCGTAACTATGCCAGCTTTTTTACTCAAGGCTGGCATAATTTTATTATAAGAGCTTGAAAAAGTGACATTTGTCACAGCATTTCTGGCAACATGAGAATTTCATTAAGGTATAATCAATTTCATTCGTGCTATTGAACCCCAAGTACCGGTCTGGTAAAACTCTTTTCAGGAGCGAGTAATGAGAGGAACAGTCCCAAAAATTCTCTATCCAATATTGACTGTTCTGGCGCTAATGTTATTGAGTACTGGGATCTATCTTTGGAGTAGCCAGGTTATCGCTGTAAGCGCGGCTTCAAGCAGCGAACTTATTTCTGGTGTTTTTGCTCCGGCCGCCCAGCAGCCTGATAACTCGAAGTGCCTGAGCTGTCACGCTGTACCTGGACAGGCTTATGCTTTCCCCGATGGAAACACAATTTCAATCTCTGTAGATCCTGAAATTTATAGCCAGGCAGTTCACAACAAGCTGGCGTGCCAGGTCTGCCACCCGAACATTGTTGAATATCCCCATCCACCCGTTACGGCAAATTCTGCCAGGCAATATACACTCCAATACGAAAACACCTGTAGCCAGTGTCATCCCGGACAGACTGAGGATTTTATGGATGGCGCGCACGCCCGGCTGGCGAGAGAAGGCAATCCAAATACGCCAATCTGCGCCGACTGCCACGACCCGCACAATCAACCTGCTATCCAGAAGGAGGCCAACGGTGATCCTGCTCCTTCGGAGCATGCGGTCATTGCAGAGACCTGCGCGAAGTGCCACGCTGCGATTGTGGACGAATACCGGACCAGCGTTCATGGGGAAGGTGTGTTTGGCGTATTCAATCCAGATGTTCCGGCGTGTCATGACTGCCATGGGATTCACAAGATCAGCACAGCCCGGTCGGCTGAGTTTCGCTTGAATTCTCCTCAGCTTTGCGCAAACTGCCATACCCGGCCAGAAATTATGGACAAGTATGGTATTTCGACCGACGTGATGGATACCTATGTGTCAGACTTCCATGGGACAACCATCACGCTTTTTGAGCGAACCAGCCCGGATATGCCGACCAATAAGCCGGTTTGTTACGACTGCCACGGTATCCATAATATCCTCTCTACTAATGACCCGGATAAGGGCCTCCAGGTAAAGGAAAATATGCTGGTTATGTGCCAGCGATGTCATCCAGACGCATCGGAGAATTTTCCATCTTCCTGGATGAGCCACTACATTGCCAGCCCAGACCGGTTCCCGCTGGTATTTTATGTGCAGTGGTTTTACCGCCTCTTTGTGCCTGGCGTGCTGGGAGTGATGGGTCTGTATGTACTGACCGATCTGCTGCGCAAGGTGGGCATTACTCCATTGGGTAAAGCCAAGGCAGAGAAAGGGAAGGAGGAGTAATTCCATGAGCGAAGTAAAGAAATCTTACCTGCGGTTTTCGCTCCCCCAGCGGATTGAACATTTCGTGTTGATCCTTTCTTTCACGATTTTGGGGCTGACTGGGCTACCGCAGAAATACCCGTTCTCGCCGATCTCTCAATGGTTTATTGATGTGATGGGTGGTATAGAAGCGGTCCGGATCGTCCACCGGGTGGCTGCTACAGTTTTTGTACTCGAATCGATCTACCATCTTGTGGTCGTCGGTTATAAACTGTATGTCCGCCGGGAAGAAGCCAGCATGGTGCCCACAATCAAGGATGGACGCGATGCGATCCATTCCATCAAATATAACCTGGGTTTGACAAATAAATCCCCCAAGATGCCGCGGTACAACTTCACCGAAAAAGCGGAGTACTGGGCCATGTTATGGGGCTTTTTTGTCATGGCTGTCACTGGCTTCATGCTTTGGAATCCAATTGCCACAACCAATGTATTGCCCGGCGAATTTATTCCAGCCGCAAAAGTAGCCCATGGTGGTGAGGCTGTTCTGGCTGTTCTGGCGATTCTTCTCTGGCATTTCTGGCATGTTCACGCGCGGTTATTCAACAAGAGCATGTTCACCGGTCAGATTGAACGGCATTTCATGAAAGAAGAGCATGGGCTGGAGTTGGAACGGATCGAGTCAGGACGCCTGCCCAAAGCGCCACCCGCCGCGGTTCAGCAGCAGCGAATGAAATTGTTTGTGCCGGTGGCCTCGGTTGTCTCACTGGCCCTGTTGGCGGGGGTTATCTATTTCGTCACTTTTGAGCAGACTTCGGTCACGACGATTTCCCCGGTGGAACAGGTGGCGATCCTGGTTACCCAGACGCCCACTCCGGTACCACCCACCCCAACCCCGGCGCCTACCCGGCCTTCCCAGGCTGGGAGCGCAGATGCTCTGGCCTGGACCGGAATCATCGGAACCGCTTTTCAGGAAAAATGCACGACCTGTCATGGCGCTGCGGGGGGATTTTCAGCCGAGAATTACGCCAGCGTTGTCAAGGCGGTTGTACCTGGCAATCCGCAGGAAAGCCTGATCGTCCAGATTCAGCAAAGCAACCACCCAATGACATTTTCTGAAGAACAGCTCTCCAAAGTGGTAGCCTGGATTGCGGCAGGAGCGCCCGAGACGCCCGGTGGACCCTCCGCGGGTGGTGCTGAAGCTCTCACCTGGAGTGGGCAGGTAGAAGCCTTGTTCGCCACAAAATGCAGCGCCTGTCATGGTGAGCAAGGAGGATTCTCCGCTGAAACGTATGATAAGGTTTTAGCGGCAGTCAAGCCCGGCAGCCCGGCAGAAAGTTCGGTTGTTACCATTCAACAGGCCGGAGGTCACCCGGGTATGTTCACCGCCGACGAGCTTCAAACTGTGATCGATTGGATCCAGTCTGGAGCGCTTGAATAGACCTGAATTTCGCGGTAAATCATACCGGTCCAGGTTTTTTCCCCTGGACCGGTTTTGTTTACTTTAGTTTTGTCCCGCAAGAGCGGCAGAAAAGATCTCCTTTGGCAGCTTTCTTCCCACACTGGTGGCAGAAGATAGAGCCACCGCCGGGCTCATCAGGCGGGGATGGCTTGCGAGCATGTCTGAAGCGCGGGCTGGCAGGTTGAGAAGCACGCCCGGTCCGCCAGTACCAGATCCCACCGGCCAGGATTAACACCAGGCTCAAACCTCCCAACGCCCAGGGCAACACCTGATCCAGCGTGATCTGGCTATTGGTGCTGGCGTTTACTGGCTCCTGTGGCTGGACGGCCTGGAATTGGCTGGCGCTGGTTAGCTGATCGTCTGCCTTGCTATAGGACACGGACAGGTCAAAGGTGGTTCCTGCATCAATTGAACCGATCAGATAATAGAAGTAGGTTAATCCGTCATCACCGACTCGCCCGCTACCCAGGGTTGGCTTAAAGACCATGTTCGAGGCCGTCGGAGGCTGCTGGACCTGTAAAGAAAGGTTTTCGACCTGGTAATCACCTGGCCAGCGGAAGATGAAGCTGCGCTCTGAACTGGATAAATCAAGCTGGGGGTCGTAGTATTCGATCCGGAAATCTGGCACCGGGGTAGTAAAGCTAATGACAATCCATTCACCGGCTGCCTGGATTTCGTAATCCAGATTATAGA
>CAZBDC010000136.1:0-14968 GCA_964490575.1 uncultured Anaerolineaceae bacterium
GGAAGCCTTGCGGATCGCTCAGATGCAACTCCCGGTTGCCTGCTTCGGCCACGAAGGCTTCTCCCAGGGGATGCTCGCTGCCTTTTTCAACCGAGGCAGCCAGGCGGAGCAGTTCCATCTCGCCGCCCGGAAATTCATGTGCGACCACATCCGTCACGGTGGGCTGCCCGCGCGTGATCGTGCCGGTTTTATCCAGGACGACCGTTGTCAGCCGCCCGGATCGTTCGAGCGCCTCGCTGGATTTGAAGAGGATGCCCAGTTCAGCCCCCTTGCCGGTGCCAACCATCACCGCGGTCGGTGTGGCCAATCCCATGGCGCACGGGCAGGCGATCACCAGGACGGCGACCATGTTGATCAGCGCGCGGGTGAACAAGCCGGTATCCGCCCCGGCAGGTAAGGGAATTACCAGGTACCATACCAGAAACGTAACCAGGGCAATCACGACCACTACCGGGACAAAGACGGCTGAAATCTGATCGGCCAGTTTCTGGATGGGCGCTTTGCTGCCCTGCGCCTCTTCGACCAGCCGAATGATCTGCGCAAGCGCTGTTTCTTTACCGACCCGCGTGGCTTCAAACTTGAGCAGCCCCAGCTTGTTCAGTGTCGCGCCGATCACACTGTCGCCCGGGCCTTTCTCGACCGGCAGCGATTCGCCGGTCAGCATCGATTCGTCAATAGTTGACCGGCCTTCAGTGATGACTCCATCCACCGGGATTTTCTCACCAGGCCGGACCAGGACCAGGTCACCAACTCGCACCTCATCTGCCAGAACATCCATTTCTTGCCCGGCGCGGATAATGCGAGCGGTGCGGGCCTGCAATCCCATCAGTTTCTTGATTGCTTCGCTGGTACGTCCTTTGGCGCGCGCCTCCAGATACTTGCCCAGCTTGATCAGGGTAATAATGACCGCCGCGGTCTCAAAGTAAACGTGCCCGCCGAGCAGCCCTACCACGATTGGCAGCGAGTAGAAATAAGCCGCTGAAGATCCCATGGCAACCAGCACATCCATGTTGGCCGAACCATTTCGGAGTGCTTTGTATGCGCCAACGTAATACTGAGAGCCGACATAAAACTGGACCGGGGTAGCCAGGGCGAACATCAGCCAGTCGACCCAGGCAGCATGGGCCCACGCCATTGGCAGTAAGCCCAGGTCGCGGGCCATAGAAAGCAGGAACAATGGGATGGTAAGGACCAGCCCTACTGTTAAAAACCGGCGCTGTTGAGCGATCTCGGCCTGGCGCGCTCGCGCTTCAACATCTTCAGACTGTCCACCCATTTCTTCGGCCTGGAATCCGGCCGCTTCGATTGCCCGGCGTAAATCCGCCTGGCTGACCAATGTTGGGATGTAGCGCACACGAGCCCGCTCAGTGGTAAAGCTAACCTGAGCCTCCTGCACGCCCTGGATGGCGGTCAATGCCTTCTCTAAACGGCGGGCGTCGTTATCGTCGCTCAAGCGGCTGACGAGCAGGTCGGCTTCACCGGATGCGATGCCGTAACCGGCTCGCTCGACCCGACCAACGAGCATTTCCAGGTTGGTCAGAACCGGGTCGAACTCGATTGTAGCTCGCTCAGAAGAAAGGTTAACGATGGCTGTTTCTACCCCGTTGACTTTCTTGAGGTTCCGCTCCACCGTGGCGACGCAATTGGCGCAGGTCATGCCGGTGATCGGTAGGGTTACTTGCCGTGTCTCAGCCATATCCACTCCATCTCTCATCAGGCCTGAAGCTCAGGCGGATAGTTAATTTCCTTCAACAGCGAGATAATTTCTTCTTCAGTCGCCGGTGGTTCGAACACAATGGTTGCCTGGCGGGTCTGTGCGCTGGCTACAACCGATTTTATGCCGGCCAGGTCGCCGACTTCGGTCTGAATGGTATGGACGCAATGGTTACAGCTGATACTCGGAATGGAATAGGTGACGGTTTTCATATTTTCCTCCAGTTGAATGAACATGGGACGGTTGGTTTGTACAGGTTTGCGTGATTTGAACATCAATTTACACCCTGGAAGCAGCTTCAAAGACATCTCGAATTTCTTTCAATACGCGCTCGCGTTCGGCCGGGTCATCACCGCGCACTGCCATAATCAGGCACGAGTTCAGGTGCTGGTCCAGAATTTCGCTGCTGACCCGGTTGAGCGCAGCCTGGACCGCCTGGATCTGGCGGATCACATCAATACAGTAGGCCTCTTCTTCGACCATGCGTTGAATTCCGCGAATATGGCCCTCGGCGGTTTTCAGGCGCCGGATAACTTCTCGATCATTTTGCATTCCATTCTCCCTCATCCCATCCCCCCCGGGGGGGGATAATAAATAAATTTTACCTGATTTATCTTTATAAGTCAAGAGGTATCCGAAATTCTAACCTGACCCTGCGCAACTTTTCAGCCGCCGCAGCGTATATGAATATAGATTGGAAAAATATCACAGTAGAAATATCTGTTTAGAGGAGTATGGCCATGTCTGAAAGTTACAAACGCTTATATCGTTCCCGCAGCAACCGGATGGTCAGCGGCCTGTCGGCCGGCCTGGGTGAATATCTTGGTTTGGATCCGACGATTGTCCGGCTGATCTTCGCGCTCAGTTCGATCTTCCTTTTTCCCATGCCGGTGATTATTTATCTGGTGATGATTTTGGTTGTTCCTGAAGAACCTCTCCCTGCTTCGAACGACGTGATTGACGCCTGAGGTGCAGCCCGACTCACCAGGATATGCCTGGAATATCGTGATATTAAGTCACAAACCCCCGCATCCGGGGGTTTGTGACTTAATATTTGCAGCGCGGGCTCACTTGTCCCGACCCGGCCGTTATTTCTCTCGCTGGTAGACAATCTCTCCGTCGATTAAGACCGTTTCGGCGACAGTCCGGTAATCGAAGGGATGACCGCTAAAAATGACGATATCGGCATCTTTTCCCGCTTCCAGGCTACCCACCCGGTCCTGCACGCCGATCACTTCGGCGGCGTTAATCGTGATTGCTTTGAGCGCTTCTTCCTCAGGCATGCCTTCACGTACAGCCAACGCGGCGTTGATAGGCAGGTACTTGACGGCGGACATCTCATCTGTCTGGATGGCGACTTTCACGCCGGCTCGTGCCAGGATCCCGGGGTTCTTGGGAGTCATTCCTTTCAATTCGTATTTCGTCCGGGAGAAGAGGATTGGCCCAACGGTGACCGGGATACGTTTTTCTCGTAGAATATCGGCAATCTTATATCCCTCGGTGGCATGCTCGATGGTGAGATCCAAATTGAACTCCTCGGCGATGCGGATGGCAGTGAGGATATCATCGGCGCGGTGAGCGTGAACGCGCGCCTTCATCTCACGCCGCAGCACTCGCCCCAGGGCTTCGTGCTTGAGGTTGCGCTCAGGCGGGGCTGGCAATTTGGCGTCTTTCTCGCCGGCCGCCAGTTTCGCTTCGTATTCTGCCTGATCGGCAGCGTAGCGCTGCCATTTGTCAAGGTAATTTTGCGCGTCGACCAGTGCAGAACGAAGAACCGCCGCATTTCCCATGCGGGTAGAAGGCATCTTATTTTGGCCGCCATATACCCGGCGCGGATTCTCGCCCAAAGCCATTTTCATGCCAGCCGGCTCCAGCAGGATCATCTGGTCTACACTCGCCCGAGGGGCTGTTTTCACGCAGATCCACTGCCCACCGATCAGGTTGGCGCTGCCCGGGCCGGTCAGCACACAGGTTACCCCGGCCCCGACCAGGTCGGGCCAGGCCATGTTTTCGGGGTGCAGTGCGTCCAGCGCGCGGAGATGTGGGGTGACCGGGTCGGTCATCTCGTTGCCGTCGGCGTATTCCCACCCGATACCATCATTAAACAGGCCAACGTGGCAGTGGGCATCGATCAAACCCGGCAGTACATACTTTCCGGTTGCATCGACCACTTCGGCGCCAGCCGGGACCTGGATATCCCTGCCGACTGCGCTGATCTTTCCTTCGTCAATGAGGACAGTGCCTCGTTCGAGCGTGCCCTGGGTAATGGTCAATACGGTTCCGTTGGTGATGGCAATCATTGGTGCTCCTTTTTTTCGGTGGTCTAAGCGGGGCGGTTCAATCGAAAATTGACTACCGGATGATCAGCTCTGTCTGCGGTGTGCTGAGGAACTCAACCCCTGTTTCTGTGACCAGAACATCTTCTTCTATGCCGACATATCCATAACCAGCAAGAAACAGGCCGGGTTCGATTGTGTAAATCTGACCGGCTTCCAGCAGGCGGCGCGGTGAGTCTCCGTAGCGGTCCCATTCTGGGCCCAACAAGGCGCCTCCATCGTGGGCTTGCCGGCCCAACTGATGCCCGGTAGCATGCATGAACTCCGGGTAACCTGCGCCGGTAATCCAGGAGCGCGCGGCTGCGTCAACATCTCGTCCGGTAACCCCGGGCCGCATCATTCTGGCGGCTGCCTGGATCGCCTGGGTTACAGTTTGAAAGCCGCGTTGAACGGCCTCTGGCACCTGGGTCTCGCCTGGGGCCAGGAAATAGGCGACGCGCTGGATATCTGAGCAGTACCCATCCTGCCGGACGCCAAAATCCAGGTGCAGGATCTGGCCGCGCTGAATGGCCAGGTCGCCTGGCGCGCCATGCCCAACCGGAGAGTCCGGCCCTGCATTGACGATCGGGCAGCCATCATATGCCCAGGCCGGCTCCAGCCGGCGGGCTGCGAGCTGCTCATGCATGAAATCGGACACCTCGCGTTCACTCATGCCCACTCGGACATCGTCAAACGTCTCCTGGTAAATTATCTCGGTCGTATGAATGGCCGCCCGAACCCGCTTTTGTTCTTCGGGTGTCTTGCGCCCCCGCAATGCGCTGATGATCTCATCCGCGGGCCGAAGACGGCCGGCGTAGGGCGTGCCATCCAGGATCGATTGCAATGTCAGGTACATGCCATGCGTCAGCCCGTCCGCCATCACATCGTCGATGGAGGTATTAATCGCAATCTGAGTGGGGTTCAGCCGTTGGATGACCTCCAGCAGGGCCGGCCGGATGGATTGATCGTATGGAATCACAGTTGAGTACGCGCCCGTCTCTTTTGCGGCGTGGGCTTCGAACTGCCCGACAATTGCAATCGCTTCTCCGCTCCCCGCGAGGAGCAGCGCACTGTGCCAGGTTAATCCGCCGTCACCATAAATTAATGGCAGGACTGGATCGCCGCCGGCGGAAGTCTCACGGACGAATGTCAGCCATAAGTCAATCTCTTTTTCGCGGAGTATGCCGGCCGCCTGGCGAACTTTTTGTTGAACAAGGATAGACATAGGGGAAATTTCTCCAGATGAGTAACGAGAATAATCCAATATTACCAAAAAATGATATTTGACGGCAGAATCGGAGATAAAATTTACGGGCCAGGGATTTACGGCCCATTTTTATCGATCTGCTCGAGCGCGGTATTAATTGGTTGAAGGGCCTGGTACAGCGGCGAATAGACAGTCTGGTAAAGCTGTTCATACCAATCCACACGGTGGGGATCTGGTTCGAATTGAGTCGTCTCATAACGCAGGCTGTTGATTGCATCCCCGGCCGATTGGAAAATCCCTGCGCCAATCCCGGCCAGCAGGGCGGCCCCGGTAGCGGCAGCTTCGGGCAGCCTGGGAACGCGCACCGGCCGGTTCAGGATATCGGCCTTGAGCTGGGAGAGCAGGTCCAGGCGGGTTGTTCCGCCAGTCAGGATGATGTTGGTCGGTTCGAGGCCGGTCAGGGCTTGCATTTCTTCCAGGTTGTGGCGCAGCCAGCAGGCCAGCGACTCGAGCATCCCGCGGAAGAGATCACCACGGTTGTGTTCGAACTGTGCCCCGACCAGGGCAGCCCGGCTGTAACGATCGCCCTGCGGTGTGCCGGAGCCGATCAGGTGGGGCAGCCACACAGGCCCTGCCCGCCGCCCGATTCCGGCAGAGGCGGCTTTTTCCAGGGCGAGATAATCCGGGCTTCCGCCGGAAGAGAGCATGCGTGCCAGCCATTCCAGGGCGCTACCGGCGGCTTTTAGCCCGCCTTTCAGCACATAGCGATCTTTCAATAAATATGCATAGCAGGCATATCCCCGTTCCGCGAGCGAGGGATGATCCAGGAACCTGGGGAGGAGCATCATCAGGGCGCTGGCAGAGCCTGTTGAGTCGGCCAGCGCTCCCGATTCGGATGCGCCGGTCGCCAGCGCGGCGCACAGGTGATCATGCCCGCCTAACACGCAGATGGTGCTGGTGGGCAAGCCAGATGCCTGTGCGGCTGCTGAGGTGATTCGTCCCACCCGCGAGCCACCCACCTGGGCGAGCGGAAGCAATGAAGGGGGAAGCCCAAGCACCTCAAGAATTTCGGCCGACCAGTTCAGAGTGCGTTGGTCGAACAGCAGGGTGCGCGCAGCAATGGTGTAGTCGACGGCCATCTTCCCACTCAGCCGGTACAGCACGTATGCTGGAACTGGCAGCCAGACTCTGCCACGGCGGTATTTACCTGGCTCATTTTCGCGTAGCCAGAGTAGCTTGGTTGCGCCAAAGGATGGGCTGGCCCGCTGGCCGGTGATCTGGTAAAGCTGTTCCAGGCGAAGCGCCGTCTCAATCTGGCTGGCCTGCGGTTCGCTGCGCCGGTCGTACCAGGCGATCAGCGGAGAAACTGGCTCGCCTTGCTCATCGATGAGCAGGCCGGCCTCGGCCATGCTACTGATTGCCAGGCCGGCGACAGGCAGCCCGCCCGCTGCTTCCTGAATACAATCCAGGACTGCCTTCCAGAGTGCCTGTGGGTTATGTTCGCTGCGGTCGGCCAGCGGGTGATCGACCGGGGTCGGTTGGCTGGCGACGCGACAGACTTTCCCCATCTCGGTGTCGTAGACGGCGGCTTTGATGGAGGTGGTGCCGATATCCAGTCCCAGCAGGTAAGCCATTATGGGCTTAGCCGCGTTCCTTCAGGAAATTTTCCAGGGTTGATCGGGTGGGCAGTGACGGCTGCGCGCCGGCTTTGGTGACCGCCAGCGCCCCGGCAGCATTTCCGTAGGTTGCCGCAGACTGTGTAGATTGTCCTTCGCTGAGCGCCACGGCGAAAGCTCCGGCAAAAGCATCACCCGCCGCAGTCGTGTCGACCACAGGCACGTGGTGTGGGTGGATGTGGTATGAAAATTCATCTTCCAAAACCAGCGCGCCATCTGGCCCTAATGTGACGATTAAACAGCGAATCCCCAGAGATTTCAGCAGTTCTGCGGCAATGGAGCCGGGCTGCATCCCGGTCAGCAGGGACAACTCGTACTCGTTGGGGACCAGGTAATCTACCTCGGCTAGCAGGTCATGCCCTAACGACTGGGCGGGGGATGGGTTGAGGATAACCCGGGCGCCGTGTTCTTGAGCTGTATGGATGGCCTCTTTGACTGTGGCGAGGGGAATCTCCAACTGCAGGAGGACCACGCTGGCGCCTTCAAAAACCGACCGGGCCGATTGAATATCCTCAGGCTTTAAGAGCGCATTCGCCCCTGGAACAACCACAATGTTATTTTGGCCGGTTTCAGCGACGGTGATGAATGCCACCCCTGAGGCGATCCCTTCTGTCCGAAGCACGGTGCTGGTGTCGACCTGATCTTTCTGCAATGTCGCCAACAGGCTGTCGCCAAACGAGTCGGCCCCCACCCGGCCGATCATTTTGACTTTGCCACCCAGGCGGGCTGCTGCGACGGCCTGGTTGGCCCCTTTTCCGCCCGGGAAGGTCTGGAAATCGGTGCCCAGGATGGTCTCGCCTGGCTGCGGGTGGCGCGGGGCGCGGACAACGAGATCCATGTTAATGCTTCCCACTACGACGATGTGACCTGGCATAGGTTCACTCCTTTCGGACATATTGAATCACCAATCACTCAGGCGATTATAGCAATTTCTGCCTTTGAAAACCAAGTATAATCGACCCCGGTTATCATTCATTGGTATTTTTCAAGGAGTCCTCGTATTATGCAGGAAGATCAGGTTCGCCAGTTATTGGAAAATGTCAGCCGGGGCGCATTGAGTATTGAAGTTGCGCTCCAACGGTTGCGCTCACTCCCTTATGAAACGGTGGGAGATTTCGCCCATCTTGATCAGCATCGCTCGCTGCGCTGTGGTTTTCCCGAAGTGGTCTTTGGCCAGGGGAAAACAGCAGAGCAAATTGTTCAGATTGTTCAGCGCCTGGCCGAGCGCAACGACCGGGTGATGGTCACCCGGGTGACGGCTGAAATGAACGCGATTATCCAGCCTCAGGTGCCTGGATTGGTTTACCATCCCTCTGCGCGCATCCAGATCCTGGACCGCTCGAAGGATCTGGAACGCAAGCCGGGCGTATTTATCCTAAGCGCTGGCACTGCGGATATCCCGGTGGCGGAAGAGGCTGCCCTGACGGCTGCATTAATGGGTAACGAAGTGGAGCGCATCTATGATGTTGGCGTGGCAGGCATTCATCGCTTGCTTAACCAGGTCGAGCGGCTTCAGAAGGCGCGGGTGGTAATCGTGGTGGCCGGGATGGATGGCGCGCTGCCCAGCGTGGTAGGTGGCCTGGTCTCTGTGCCAGTGATCGCGGTGCCGACGAGTGTGGGATACGGCGCCAGTTTTCAAGGGGTTGCAGCCCTGCTAACCATGCTGAACAGCTGTGCAACCGGGGTGGCCGTGGTCAATATCGACAATGGTTTTGGCGCCGGGGTCCTGGCCAGCCGGATCAACTGGTTGGAGACTGCATGATGGGATTTATGGTCGATGATTTTTTGAATGATCTGGAGCCGGGTTTGCGAGACAAGGGCCAGCGGCTGTGTGATCTTCTGGCCGAAATGGGATCGGTGGCCGTCGCGTTTTCAGGTGGGGTAGACAGCGGATTGCTGTGCGCGGTAGGCCACCTGGTCCTCGGCGATCGCCTGGTGGCGATTACGGTACGATCGCCGGTTGAATCGCCAGGAGACCATCAGGCAGCCGCTGCGCTGGCCCGCCAGGTTGGTTTCACACACCTGCAGGTGGACTTTAATGATTTGGAAAACCCAAAATTTGTGGAGAATCCCCCTGACCGTTGCTACCACTGCAAGCTGGGTCGCTTTCGGGCGATCGTAGAGATTGCGGCCCAAGCCGGCATTCGCTGGATCGCGGAGGGTTCGAATGCTGACGATGCACACGACTACCGTCCGGGTTCGCGGGCTGTGGCTGAACTGGGCATCCGCAGCCCGCTGGCTGAGGCCGGGTTGAGCAAAGCTGAAATCCGGGCCCTGGCCCGAGCGCTGAAGTTAAACGTGGCAGAGCGGCCCAGTTCGCCCTGCCTGGCCACCCGCTTCCCGTATGGCGCACCTGTAACAGCCGCCGGCCTTGGCCAGGTTGCGCGAGGCGAGGCATTCCTGGGGGAACTGGGCTTTGAACCCGTGCGTGTGCGCCATTTTGGCGATACAGCGCGCCTCGAAGTGGCCTCCCCGTTTCTGGGCGCCCTGGTCGCACGGCGGGACGACGTACTGGCCTTTTTCCGCCAGCTTGGTTTTACATATGTCGAGATTGACCTGGCGGGTTACCGTTCAGGCAGCATGAATGAGGTGTTAAGGTCATGAGATATGCATATTGTGATTGTTTTTCGGGAATTAGCGGCGATATGTTCCTGGGCGCGCTGGTAGATGCTGGTTTGCCGGTCGAAGCGCTCCGCAAGCAGTTGAGTGGTTTGAATCTGCCCGAACCGGTAGAAATTCGCGTAGACGAGACCCGAAAAGGGGCTATGCGGGCGACCCTGGTTGACGTGGTGGTTGGTGAGAGCCATCACCATCGCCACCTGGCCGATATCGACGAATTGATCGAAGGCAGCCGCCTGTCTGAACGGGTCAAGGGCACCAGCCGGGCAATCTTTCGCACCCTGGCAGAAGCCGAAGCGCGCGTGCACGGCACGCCGCTCGATCACGTGCATTTTCATGAGGTAGGCGCGCTTGATTCGATTGTCGACATCGTCGGCGCAGCGGTTGGACTGGAGATGCTGGAGATCGACCGGTTGTATTCGTCAGCAGTGCCATTTAGTGGTGGGCAGGTAGAGACTCAACACGGCACGCTGCCTGTCCCGGCCCCGGCAACGCTGGAGATCCTGGCGAAAGCCCACGCGCTGATGACCCCATCTCCGGCCCAGGTGGAACTGGTAACGCCCACCGGCGCGGCTATCCTGGCGACGTTGGCGACTTTCGAACGGCCAAACCTGGTCGTCACCGGCGTTGGGATCGGCGCCGGAAAACGCGATCTGCCGTGGCCGAATATCTTCCGCCTGATCCTGGGTGAAAGCACGACTGAGTCCGAATATCCGCTGGTGTTGATTGAGACCAACATTGACGATATGAACCCGCAGATGTTCGGGCATGTGATGAACCGCCTGTTTGCCGCCGGTGCGCTGGATGTTTATATGACCCCGATCTATATGAAAAAGAACCGCCCGGCCACTTTGTTGGGTGTCGTTGCCCGCCGGGCCGATGAGCCAGCCCTGGCCCACCTGATTCTGAGCGAGACCAGTACGCTTGGGATCCGGGTCCAGCCAGTCTATCGCTATACGGCTCAACGCGAGATCCAACGCGTGGAAACTCCATACGGAGAGGTGCCGATCAAGCTGAAAATGCTGGATGGTCGCCCGGTGCAGGCCATGCCCGAATATGATGTCTGCGCCCGGCTGGCTGAAGAAAAAGGAGCCCCTCTGGCAGCGGTTTATAACGCTGCGCTGCAGGCGGGCAGCCTGCTGTTGTCTTAGCCCAGGCGTTATTTCAAGCTTCCGATGAAATAAGGCCTTTGCATCGATGCACCGCTTCCTGTTGAAATGGCTCAAAGAGATCTGTTCTTGATGCTGGTTGTCCCATCTCCACACTAGCATATGCTTTCACAGAATTCCGCCTTGCCTGCCCGGCCGAAATGGCCGTTGATACAGCCGGCCGGTGACAGTGCGCTGCTGGTCACCTTTTGCCGGGTGATCGACCTTGCCACGAACCGGCAGGCCCAGGCGCTGGCCCGCTCCCTGGCTGCTCACCGGCTGCCTGGATTTATCGAGGCAGTCCCCGGATACAGCACTGTGCTGGTTCATTATGACCTTTTGGCGCTTTCTTACCCGGAAGTGGAAGCATGGGTGCGCGCCTGCTTGCCGGAAGGCGATGGTGAATTTGCACCTCCTCGCAAAGTGGAGATCCCGGTCCGCTATGGCGGAGCGGACGGTCCTGACCTGGGCTTTGTCGCTGCCCACAACCGCCTGACCCCGGCGGAGGTGATCCACCGGCATGCTGCACGCGCTTACCCGGTGTTTATGATGGGTTTTACGCCAGGTTTTCCTTACCTGGGCGGGCTGGATCCGGCGATTGCTGCTCCACGGCTGGCTACCCCGAGAAGTCGTGTGCCGGCTGGTTCAGTTGGAATCGCCGGGGAACAGACCGGTATCTATCCGATCGATTCGCCAGGCGGCTGGCGTATCATTGGTCGCACGCCGCTGCGCCTGTTCGATCCGCAGCGGGACCCGCCTTTTTTGCTAGAACCCGGTGACCTGGTATGCTTTGTGCCCCTGGCAGGTCAGGAAGGAACGGTCAAAAACGAGGAGCGCGGGCGATGACCTCCTCAGGCGCGCTGCAGGTGCTCACGCCTGGGCCGATGACCACTGTGCAGGACCTGGGCCGGACCGGTTACGAGCGCTATGGTGTGCCCCCTTCCGGTGCGATGGATTGGTTCGCGTTATGGGCAGCCAACCGCCTGGTTGGCAACCCACCGGGCGCAGCCGGGCTTGAATTTGCGATGGCGGGTCCAGACCTGCGCGCTGGCTATGACTGCCTGGTGGCGGCTGCCGGGGTGGGTTATGACCTTTTTATCCAGGGCCGCCGGGTGGGTATGTGGCGGGCGGCGCTGGCGTGGGCCGGTGAAGTGATCCACCTGGAACCGCTGGACGGGGCAGGCTGGGGCTACCTGGCTGTAACAGGTGGAATCGACCTTCCGCCGGTGATGGGCTCTCGCTCAACCTATTTGCGAGGTGGGTTTGGTGGGTTGGACGGTCGCTGTTTACAGGAGGGAGATCACCTGCCGCTTGGTCGCTTTTCCCCTGGTATGCGGCAGTTCGCCGGGCGTGAGCTTCTACCGGATGCCCGCCCGGCCTATTCATCCCAGGTCAGCCTACCGGTTGTCCCTGGTCCTCAGCAGGAACTGTTTGGGGAGGAAGGCCTGAACGTCCTGTCCGGTGGGGAATTTTCGGTCAGCGCCTCCTCAGACAGGATGGGGTACCGCCTGGCTGGCCCGCGGATCCCTAACCAGGGCAGCCCGGACCTGATCTCAGAAGGCATCACCACAGGGGCGATCCAGGTCCCGGCGGATGGCCAGCCGATCGTGCTGATGAGCGATCGTCCGACCGCAGGTGGGTACCCCAAGATCGCTACCCTGGCGCGGGCCGGGCTGCCGCTACTGGCTCAGGTGATGCCGGGGACCGGGCGGGTATCATTCGTTTTTGTTAGTGCGGCCGAAGCTCAGGCCCGATGCCGCGCACTGGTGGATGGGATAGAGAAAGGGATAGAAGGCGATGAAGATCGATTTGAACTGTGACCTGGGCGAAAGCTTTGGACGTTGGGAACTGGGAGAAGACGAAGCAGTGATGCGCGTGGTGACCTCCGCGAACGTGGCCTGCGGGCTGCATGCCGGCGATCCGCAGGTGATGGATCGCACAGTGCGCCTGGCCGGTCGGCACGGGGTCAGCCTGGGCGCTCACCCCGGGTACCCTGATCTGCAAGGCTTTGGGCGGCGGGTCATTGACCTGACCGGAGAAGAGGTAGAGAACTTCGTCCTTTACCAGGTCGGGGCGCTGGCTGCTTTTGCGCGAGCAAACCGGGTCGAACTGGTGCATGTTAAACCGCACGGTGCGTTGTACAACCAGGCCGCCCGGGACCCTGCCCTGGCTGAAGCAGTTGCTCGCGCGGTTGTGCGCTTCAGCAAAGAGCTAATCCTGGTCGGGCTGGCCGGTTCAGCATTGGTGGCAGTGGGCCAGGCAGCTGGTTTGCGCGTAGCCAACGAGGGCTTTCCTGACCGTGCTTATCAACCCGATGGATCCCTGCGCCCGCGCCGCCTGCCAGGCGCTCTGATTGAGACGATCGATGCGGCCTGCGCCCAGGCAGTTCGGCTTGCAGTAGATGGAATTATTTCCATTGAAGATGGCGTACAGCGGAAGCAGCCGGTGGACACATTGTGCATTCATGGTGACTACCCTGGCGCGGCAGCGCGGGCGGCCGCGGTGCGCCGTGCGCTGGAAGAGCATGGGGTTACAGTGGCGCCATTGTCCCTTTGCTAAGTTTTTCAGACTTCGTTCTTTTTGTGTGGGCGATTCGGTCCTCTCCATAAAAAGCTACAAGCATCAAAATAGCAGCAGCTGGTCTTGACCTTCACAGCAGATTTTCTTTGTCAGCCGACTTAAAATACTTGCGGAAAGCGCGGACCTCATCGATTAAGGCGCGCAAACGCGAGAGCGTTTGCGCTGCTTTGACGGGGTCAGAGGCCGCCCCGGCGCTGATCTGGACGATGCCCTGGTCGAAAGTTACCCCAACCAGCCCGCGTTGGGCCAACCACTGCAGGCCCAGGCGCACAACCGACTCGCGCTGGGCAGTAGCCGCTGCCAGCTGCGCTAGCTGGACCTGACCACTTTGTCTTTCCAGAGCAAATTTCACCAGGCCGGCCAGGCGCCGCAGGAAAGCTTCCGGGGAGGAATCGGCCGGGTCAATCGCAAAGATGACAACGTTTTGTGGCCTGACCAGGTCCAAAATGGTTCGAATTTCATCACGGCCAGGCGGGGTGGTCCAAATCATCAGCGTTTCAGCCAGGGTGAGGTGATTACGATCGGCAATGAGCGTCTCAATACCGGCCGCTGCCATCCGCTCGCCGGCCTCAGCTTCAGCCCACACCGTCGCCGGAGTCTCAGCCAGGATTGCCTGTAAGACCGGCAGCGGGTGTTCGAGGTCGCGTTGATCGATGACCGTCAGCGCGGGGCGCAGGTCGATCTCGCCAGGTTCCACCGGGCGCGCATCGATCCATTCGACCTGTACCTCGCGCTGGCCGCGGTAGTTGCTGGTTCGCACCGTGCAGGCAAGGTCGAAGATGCCCTCCGGCAGTGGCCAGCCAGCGCCACGCCACCACACCACGCGTTGGGTGTTTTCGTGCTCATCTTTTACCACAAGTTGGAGATGATCGCCGTCACGGCCGATGGTGCTCCTGCTTAGGATGGACAGGCGTTGGATGGCCAGTGCTAACGGTGGGTTGCCAACCCCAAAGGGGGCCAGCCGTTCCAGGTCAGATACCAGGTCCAATGATAACTCATGCAGCCTGATGGTTCCATCAAGATGGAGAGATGGCTGTGGAAGGGTTCCACCGGAGGCTGTTTCGATAGCGCGCGATAGCCCCCGCCGGAAAGCGGGTATATTCGCCGGATCGAGCGATAGGCCGGCTGCCATCGGGTGTCCCCCGAAGCCCAATAGCAAGGATTGTTGGGTGGCGATGGCGGCGGTAATGTTGATCCCTTCTACTGAGCGGGCCGATCCGCGCGCGGGCTCGCCTGGCGGCGCGGCCAGCAAGATGGTTGGCCGGTTGAAACGCTCGGCCAGCTCGCTGGCCACAATCCCGATGACGCCGGCGGGCCATTCGGCATGCTCGAGCACCAGCGCCGCCTGGTCCAGCAGAGCCGGGTTCTTCTCAATCTGGGCCAGCGCGCCGCCCAGGACCTGCGAAGTCAGCAGCCTCCGGCGGGCGTTCAGCCCCTCCAGATGGGTTGCCAGCACGCGCGCCCGGCCCGGGTCACGGGTCGTTAGCAGCTCGACGGCCGGGTTGGCATCGTCCAGCCGGCCTAAAGCATTCAGCCGCGGCCCAAGAACAAAGCCGATGTGTTCTTCAGTCAGGTGGGCCTGTTGGAGGCCGGCCAGTTCCATCATCATGGCCAGCCCGGTGCGCGGTGTCTCGCGGAGAACCTTCAATCCGCGCTGGAGCAGGAGATCGGAAGAGCACACGTCTGAACTCCAGTCACCGCTCATTATC
>CAZBDC010000137.1:0-14934 GCA_964490575.1 uncultured Anaerolineaceae bacterium
ATGAGCGGTGACTGGAGTTCAGACGTGTGCTCTTCCGATCTCAAAGTCGACATTGACGCTCAACCCACAGGCGCTCATGAACAGCCCAAGCAGTATAAGGGGAATTACAAGCAATCTTTTATCCATCTTCTCAAAATCCTTCTTACAGAAATGTTCTGGAATATTTTTTCAACCTGAAAGCCCATTCCCTGGGCGATGAGGATGATGTATTTCTTATTTTAATTACGTTGGTTTTCTTGAAAAGTTGCAAGGCCTGGAAGCCGGCAATCTCCTGTTTGGCTATACAATAGTAAAAAATGAATTTTGGTTGGGAGGTGGATGGATGGACGCGGTTCGCTGGGGAATGATCGGTTGCGGTGACGTTACAGAAAAAAAGAGCGGCCCCGCATTCAACCAAATAAAGCATTCCAGCCTGGTTGCGGTCATGGGGCGCACACCTGAAAAGACGCAAGCGTATGCCGGCCGGCACGGCATTCCGCGCTGGTATACCAGCGCCAGCGACCTGGTAATGGACCCGCTCGTCAACGCGGTTTACATTGCCACTCCGCCCGATTCACACGCTGAGTACACCTTACTTGCGGCCCAGGCTGGGAAGCCGGTTTATGTGGAGAAACCGATGGCGCGTACTTACGCTGAATGCCAGGCAATGATAACGGCCTGCCAGGAGGCAAGTGTGCCGCTCTTTGTAGCGTATTACCGGCGCTGCCTGCCGGCTTTCCAGAGGGTAAAGAGCCTGGTTGGTGGTGGAGCAATTGGGACGGTTCGTTTTATCTCAGTCCGGCTCTTTCACTCCCTTCATCCTGGTGACAGCGATTCGCAGCACCTGCCCTGGCGGGTGCTGCCAGAGATCTCGGGCGGCGGGTATTTCTATGATCTTGGCTCGCACCAGCTCGATTTCTTGGATGATCTGTTTGGCCCGGTGATTTCTGCGGTCGGTCAATCTTCCAACCAGGCTGGCCTTTATCCCGCCGAAGATATTGTCGCTGCAAGCTGGACCCACCGGTCGGGTGTCGTGGGGAATGGACTGTGGTGCTTTACAGTGGATAAGGCCCAGCAGATGGACCTGGCGGAAGTTGTGGGCAGCCGCGGCAAGCTCTCTTTTTCCTTTTTTGAGCCGCTTCCGGTTACCCTGGAAACCGAAAAGGGCGTGGAGTCCTTTTCTTTTCCACGGATCGAACCCATTCAACAGCCGCTGATCCAGGCGGTTGTGGATGATCTGCGTGGGTTAGGGATATGCCCAAGCACCGGTGTCAGCGCAGCGCGAACCAACCGGGTGATGGAACAGATCCTTCACTCATCTATAGATTGTGTGTAAATTCAAAGAGGAGGAAGAATGCGCATTCTTGTCATAGGTGGAACCGGACATGTTGGGACTTACCTGATCCCGCGCCTGGTCGAAGCAGGCCATGAAGTAATTAATGTCAGCCGCAACCAGCGTGAGCCTTATCAGCCGCACGGTGCATGGGGAGCGGTCGAATCCATCGAAATTGACCGGCTGAAGGCTGAAGAAGCCGGCCAGTTTGGTGTGAAAATGGCGGAGTTGGAAGCCGATGTTGTGATTGATATGATTTGCTTTAGCCTTACCAGCGCCCGCCAGCTCGTTGAAGCCTTACGTGGTCAGGTCATGCATTTTCTTCACTGCGGGACGATCTGGGTGCATGGGCCAAGCGTGCAGGTCCCAACGACTGAAACCCAACCACGCCGTCCATTTGGCGATTATGGCATCCAGAAAGCAGCAATTGAGGCTTATCTGCTGCGTGAGGCGCGCCTGAACGGCTTCCCGGCGACGATTCTGCATCCTGGGCACATCGTTGGTCCTGGTTGGGTTCCACTAAACCCGGCCGGGCATTTCAACCCCGAGGTTTTTGTCCAGTTGGCGCGGGGAGAAACAATTTACCTGCCAAACCTGGGGTTGGAAACTGTTCATCACGTTCATGCCGATGATGTCGCTCAGATCTTTATGCGGGCGATTGAGTTTCGCAGCACATCGATCGGCGAGAGTTTCCATGCTGTATCCCCGGCGGCCCTTACGCTGCGCGGGTATGCCGAAGCAATGGCTGACTGGTTGGGCGAGCCTGCCAGGCTGCAGTTTTTGCCCTGGGAGGCGTGGTGTGGAAAAGTGTCTGAGGAAGAGGCTCAGGCCACCTGGGATCATATCGCGCACAGTCCGAACTGCAGCATTGCAAAGGCGCAGCGCCTGATCAACTACCAGCCCCGTTACGGCTCGCTCCAGGCTGTCCAGGAAGCGGTCACCTGGCTGGTCGAACATGGCGTGATTAAGATATAACTTTTTTGATCCGCACGGCCTGGGCGCCAGGGGACGCCGGTCGAACCAGGCGATTTATCCGCTGTCGAATGGCTGGAATTCGCAGGATCAACAATCCCGCGACAGCGATCCCGGCCAATAACGGGCGCAGGATATCTCCCTGGAGCTGAAAGATATTGCCCTTGACTGCCCATGCAAAGTGAAGGACAACCAGCAAGTTTGCCAGGTAGGTTAACCTGTGCAGTCTTTTCCAGTTTTTGCCCAGGCGAACCATCCACCAACGAAACGAAGTCACTGCCAGGATTGTGAGCAGGAGCAGAGCCACAAATCCTACTACGATAAAACGTTTCTCGGCGATCGATTGCAGGACCAGGCGCAGGTTGAAGCCATAATCGAGGCCCACAAAAATTAAGAAATGGAGCGCGGCGTACAGGTAACCATACAGGCCTAAAGCTCGCCGGACTTTCAGCACCGGTGAAAAGCGAAAAATGAGGTTGGCCGGCGTGCAGGCCAGCGACAGCACCAGCAGAATGATCGCAATATTGCCGGTTCGTTGGGTGGCGGCCTGGATGGGGTTAACCGTCAGGTTGTCCGTCAAAAAATCGAAAACCAGCACTGCCAGGGGAACCCAGGCCCCGATATGAACGATCACCTGGAGCCAGTGGGTCCGTTTGCGCAGGCGGGCAAAAAAGGCTGTTTGGCTCATTCCAGCTTGAATTTCAATAATTTGCTCTTAAATCCATGCCTTCGTAGAGGGAAGCGACCTGTTCGGCATAGCCGTTGAACATGAGCGTTTCACGGCGTTGGAATTCACCAATCCGCCGTTCAGTGGCCTGAGACCAGCGCGGGTGAGGCACTTCCGGGTTCACATTGGCATAAAAGCCGTATTCATCGGGAGCGACAGATGTCCAAAGCGTTCCGGGCATTTCGGCCACCAGGTCGATCTTGACGATGGACTTGATGCTCTTGAAGCCGTATTTCCAGGGCACAGCCAGGCGAATGGGCGCGCCGTTTTGGGGGAGGAGTGACTTGCCGTACAGGCCAGTGGCGAGGAGGGTCAGGTCATTCATGGCTTCGTCCATGCGCAGCCCTTCGGTGTATGGCCAGGGGTAGGCCCGGTCTGCCAGGTTGGGCATATATTCCTCGTCCATGGCGGTCTGAAAGGCGACGTATTTCGCGTCGCCCATCGGTTCGACCTCATTGAGCAGTTTGGCCAGGGGAAAGCCCAACCAGGGGATGACCATCGACCAGCCTTCGACGCAGCGCAGGCGGTAGATCCGTTCTTCGGAAGGGAACTTCTTGAGGATGTCTTCCATCCCGAAGGTGGTTGGTTTGTGAACCAGGCCGCCTACCTGAACTTCCCAGGGGCTGGTTGGGAATCCCTGCGAAACTACGGCAGGCAGTTCTTTGTCAAAGCTGAACTCGTAGTAATTGTTGTAGCTGGTGATTTCTTGATACGAGTTCAGGGGATCACCCAGTTCATCGGTTGGAACCCTGGCGACTGCATCCTGGGTATCATCCTCCGCGCCGGACTCTTCCACCTGGGCGGTGGGGCTTTCCTGCGTTTCTTCGGCTTGAGGTGCGCAGGCTGCCAGCAAGGCGCTAATCCCGGCGATGCCGGCGGATTTCATGAATTTCCGCCGGTTGAGATAGATGTGCTCGGGAGTTATCTCAGACGAGTGGATCGGAACAGATCGATAAGTCTTCATTTGGCATTCCTCTCAATAATCAACGCATAAAGGTTGCATTTGTCCAGATTGGTTCGCAGTTATTTGATTTTATCGGATCGGATTAAGTTTTCCCTTAAATCCATGCCTTCGTAGAGGGAAGCGACCTGTTCGGCATAGCCGTTGAACATGAGCGTTTCACGGCGTTGGAATTCACCAATCCGCCGTTCAGTGGCCTGAGACCAGCGCGGGTGAGGCACTTCCGGGTTCACATTGGCATAAAAGCCGTATTCATCGGGAGCGACAGATGTCCAAAGCGTTCCGGGCATTTCGGCCACCAGGTCGATCTTGACGATGGACTTGATGCTCTTGAAGCCGTATTTCCAGGGCACAGCCAGGCGAATGGGCGCGCCGTTTTGGGGGAGGAGTGACTTGCCGTACAGGCCAGTGGCGAGGAGGGTCAGGTCATTCATGGCTTCGTCCATGCGCAGCCCTTCGGTGTATGGCCAGGGGTAGGCCCGGTCTGCCAGGTTGGGCATATATTCCTCGTCCATGGCGGTCTGAAAGGCGACGTATTTCGCGTCGCCCATCGGTTCGACCTCATTGAGCAGTTTGGCCAGGGGAAAGCCCAACCAGGGGATGACCATCGACCAGCCTTCGACGCAGCGCAGGCGGTAGATCCGTTCTTCGGAAGGGAACTTCTTGAGGATGTCTTCCATCCCGAAGGTGGTTGGTTTGTGAACCAGGCCGCCTACCTGAACTTCCCAGGGGCTGGTTGGGAATCCCTGCGAAACTACGGCAGGCAGTTCTTTGTCAAAGCTGAACTCGTAGTAATTGTTGTAGCTGGTGATTTCTTGATACGAGTTCAGGGGATCACCCAGTTCATCGGTTTGGGCGTTTGGTCCGGTTTCTCCTGGACCTTTGTGGGGCTCTACCGCCTGGCCCGATTCTTGCGAGTCCGCACGATCATCCGGTGTGCAGGCTGCCAGGAGCGCACTCACCCCCGCGATGCCAGCTGCTTTCATAAAACTGCGCCGATTCAAGTAGACGTGCTCGGGGGTAATCTCAGAGGATCGGATGGGAACGGACTTATGTGCTTTTATGTTCTCCTCCTCTCTGTATACCGCTCAATAAGTTTTTCGGACTTCGTTTGTTTTGTGTGGGCGGCGCAGTCGCCCACACAAAACGATAAAAGTATCAAACCAGGTTCGTATTATCCAATTTATATTTTACTGCGTTGGAACAGGATCTGCAAATATCGCTTGTATCACCTTTCCAAATATTTGGAACCGGTGTCTCGCCTAGCGGATCCAGTCGATGAACCAGCCGGTCGCGCGCTGCTCGAGCTGGCTGCCGTCGTAGCGGACCGACCAGATCGTGCCATTGGGCCACTGGCTGCGAGAGATTAGGAGGGTATCTTCATCCAGCCAGCCCAGTACAGTTGGATAGGTGTTCTCGGCAACGCTGACGATTTTGGCCGGTGGGGCACTCAGATCGGCTGGCACCACGACTACCTCTCCGCTTTCGTCTTCCGGGTTGCTGCGCGCGATGGCGTATGCCAGCCGCTGGCCCGATGGTGAAAATTGCGCACTGCCGGCTGCGCCTTGTTCTGGCAGGCTGGGCAGCCGCAGATCGGTATAAGTGGCTAAATCGCGGATGACGATCTCTGGTCCTTCCTTACTGCAGTTGAAGAGCACCTTCTCCAGATCGGGCCGGTAGCTTTCCAGGCACAGGCCATACTGTTCTTCTGCTGGCACCAGGGTGACCAGCGCGTTGTTTGTTGGATCATAGCTGTACAGGCTGTTATGGCCACCATACAGGATGTATCCCCCGATCCCGGTCAGCCCGCGCTCGAACAGCAGATGCCCATCGGCTGTCCATTCGATTGGGGATAGATTAAATGCCTCGGATTGTTCGGCCGAATAACGAGCTATTTCGCGCGCTTCGAATATGTTTTGGTTTTCATCGAGCTGCGCTACCCACAACGCGCTGCTCCCATTGGGGTCGAACATCGACCAGGCAATATATGCTTCGTCTGCTGACACCCGAATCCGGGACATATAATTGGCCGGTATGTCCAGAACTTTTACCCCCTGGGGAGTTGCCCGGACGAATTTTTCGCTGTTCGCGGGCAGGTAATAAACTGCGCCGTCGACTGCTGAAGTTGTAAAAGGATTGGGGTACTTGAGCCCCACAGCCGGGATTGTGTAGGCCAGGCTTCCGTCCGGGAGGTAGGCCTGGAATTCACTTGCATCACCATTAAAAATGAGATACCCTCCTTTCGCTGTGGGCACCGGGAGATCGACCGGCGCCGCCGGGTTGGCCTGGGATGTCGCGGTCGGAAGCGGTGTCCCCAACGACACAATTTTCTCGGGTGGGGTTGTGGCGGTGTGGGTCGGAAGCGAGATCACCGCTATTTCTGTGTCTTGCAGGCCTGGTTGGGCTGCCGCGGGGCCGCAACCTGCCAGGAACCAGGCCAGGATCGTTGTGATCGCAATAATTTTCAACAATAATCGGGCTTCCATTGGTCATTCTCCTTTGAGCAGATTCTTTCAGTTAGAGGGAGAGAAATAGGATCGCTCTCTAAAGATATGACGGTGTCAGGCACCCGCCGGTTCCCAAAGCTGGCTTACTCGAGTTGGTATGTGAAATAACTCCCCTGGCAAGGATTACCCCAGGTAGCGTGAATCTTCCGGGCTGCCGGGTCGAGCACCAGCGCAGTGATCGTTTTTTCCCGGTCAAGTGGGTTCTCGGCCTGGTTTGCGTGGTTGCAGATCGAGTCGGGATGATTGATGTGATCTTTCTGGATCGTCTGGAGGGTCAGCACGGTGTGCAGGTCGGTGGCTTTCAGCAGGCGCAGAGCGCGAAAGTAACGCACCCGGGTTTCAATCAGTTTATCCGGATCGGTCTCGATGGCTTGCATCTGGGGGTCCAGGTAGTGGTTGGTGTGGACAATTAATCCATCCTCGGCATACAATACGGCAAAGCGGAGGGCGGACACCTCGACGTTGTACATTTCCCCGCTCTCGTGGACGATCAGGTGGTTGTAGCCGGCTGCGCGGTGTCTCGCCAGGGTATGTTGAATGGCCTCGCCTGGAGTGCGCGCAGCTAACACGGCCCGAGAGACAATCACACGGGGGGTGCCGATGCGGCTATCGCCCGGCCTCACCGAATCACAGCACTGAGCGATCCCATGAGCATTGACGCCAATATTAGGGAGCAGCGCTCCGTAAGTCATTGCCAGGAACGGGGGTTCATCCACTGGACTGGCATGGAGCAAATAAACGTCTGGCTCATTTTCGGGAAGCCAGTCTTCATTATGAGCGACCAGTGCCTGCCCGTTGGCTGAGCGCTCCTGGCTGACCGCCATACTGGTACACTTGGTCAGGTGCAGTGCGTCGGAGGTGACGGCTTCCATAGCATTGACCACAGCCACGTCATCAAAAGAGACGCCGGCGCCAGCCGAGATTCCCTCGATCTCTTGCACATATTGTGGATAGCGTTCCTGCGCGAACGGGATATACTTGCGTGCCTGGATTTGGGCGCCCTCCCAGGTTAGTTGAAGCTGGTCGTAGGCATCATTGATCAAGATGTGAGCATTTTCAATATCATGGCGAATCTGCTCGCGGCAGGCTTCCCCAATCTGGCAGCCCATCTGGTAGTGGGAACCATAGATATGGATTAACGGCAACGGCTTATTCGTCATACAACTCCCTTTATTAAATATTTTCGATTGTTGAATCGTGAGGCCGGACCCTTTGAATTCTTTGAAATCGAAATTATATATTTCACGAATTCACAATGAGTAGTATATATTTTACCATCTTCCCCAGAGTGACTTTTTTCTGGTTGGTCTCTTGACAGTTCACTCATCGTAAATAAACTTATCTGAAAACCTGCTGCGTATTGGCCTGTGGACTCGTATCTAGAAATGAAAGGTCGCTTCTCCCTTATCCGCAGCGTTGGATCGAGACCTAGCCATGAACCAATCTGTTGAACGCATGCGCGAGCGCATCACCGATGAAATTTTTCTCGCGTTGGGATTAAGCCGGGAAGGATCCTTGCGGCAGCGCTTTGGCCACCTTTTTTTTCGGCCCACCCAACGGTTTGCTGAAATGTTTGCCCGGGCGGATGACGCTGCCGGGCAGGGTGGGCTGCCAGATGGAAGCCGGGTAATCCTTGCGGATCTATCCGTTCAGGTTGGGGCGGAGGGAAGCAATCATATACCGGCCGATGGCCCGCTGGTGGTTGTGTCTAACCATCCTGGCGCATATGACTCGGTGGCGCTGGCCTCCTGCATCCGGCGGGGCGATTTGAAGATCATTGCATATGAAACGCAGTTTTACCATGCCCTCCCGCAGATCAGCCAACGGATGATCCTGGCTCCGGCAGACCCGGCGGGGCGGATGGTTGCGCTGCGGCAGGCGCTCCAGCATCTCGAAGAAGGAGGTGCCATCTTACAGTTTGGCAGTGGTCAGATCGAGCCGGATCCTGCCGCAGCTTCGGGCGCTGAGCAATGGTTTAAGAACTGGTCACCCAGCCTGGAGGTGATGCTGCGCAAGGTTCCTGAAACGCGCCTGGTGTTGGCGATTGTCAGCGGCGTGCTGCTGCGGCGGTTTGCAAACCACCCAATCACGCATCTGCGGCGCGGTGCGATCAATCGGCGCAGGCTGGCCGAGTTTACCCAGGTAATTTATCACCTCATGCGTCCCCGGTCGCTACGTATCCAGGTGAACGTCAGTTTTGCCCCACCAATCCGTCTGGCTGACCTTCAGCCCGCAGTTGAAGGACGCCGCTTGATGCCAGCGATCCTGGAGCGGGCCCGTTATTTGCTGAAGGAGCACCAACAGCATTATTGCATTTTGTGAGCGCGCCCGCCGAGACTCGAACTCGGGCCTCAGCCTCCGGAGGGCTACGTGATGTCCACTTCACTACGGGCGCTGGTTGGGGGTCATTCATTCCGCTGCGCGGTAGGGACTGGATGACTGCCGAGCTGATTTTACCATGAGAGCGGCGGCTTGAGAATAGTTAAATGTTGAAAACGGTTATAGTTGTAGTCACAACAATCCGAGGAATCGCTCGGTATGGTACAGGGCGACCTGGGCAGGCGGTGAATACACCGGCAGGAAGAGATCGAAGGTGTGTTCGGTTTGAGGTAGTTCCACGTAGATTGACCTGGCGCCGGCCTGCCGGAGGAGGTTGTGGAGGCGCCGGGCAGGCTCGAGCGGCAGCAGGTAATCGTGGGCGCCCTGGAAGAACAGGGTAGGTGGGCAGCCTGGCCCCGCATGGTGAATTGGAGAGGCCAGTTCGTACAATTCACGAATTTCGGCAGGCAGACCGTCCAGCAAATATCGCCAGGCGGATTCGAGCCCGGTCGAAAGAAGCGCCTGGTTGTCGCCCAGGTATTTGCGCATGGTGTCTCGGTCGACGCCGCGCAGCCTGGCAGCCAGCTCAAATAGACGCCCGGACAGCGGATGATCGAGCAGGTGTGTGGGTATCTCTCTGGGCGGTTGGCGATTGGCGAAGAAGGTTTGCATGGAACGATAAGTAGCTTCCAGGTCGACGATCCCATAATACGAAACCACTCCACTGACTGACAGGTTGCTTTCACGCAGGTCGAGCGGGGTTAACCGGGGATGTTGTTTCGCATAGGCAGCCAACAGAGCCAGATGCGCACCGGCTGAACCTCCGGCCAAAACGATTCGCTGCGGGTCGGCACCCATCCGTCTGGCGTTTGATTTTATCCAGGCGATAGCGTGCATGACATCCGACAGCATCTCAAACAAATTGGCCTGGGGCGCAAGCCGGTAGTCGATATCCATGCAGAGGTGGCCCTGGCAGGCCAGGTGTTGAAAAAACGAGCGCGTACCAAAATCCTTGCTACTGGTGAAGTAGCCGCCCCCGTGGATGTAAATCAGGGCAGTGCCGGATGGGGGTATTTCAGGGGGTGGGCGCCAGAGATCACACCGCAGCGGCTGCCTGGCTTGCTGCGGGCCTGCCTGGATCACGTGGTAGATTAGATCGCGTTCCCAGCGAGCTTTGGACAGCGGAGCCGGGATTCGCCACTGCCAGGGCCGTTTGAGCATGGCCGACCGCTGCGGCAGGGATGTGCGATTTTCCAGGCGCTCCGGCCAATTCTCCCCAAAGCATTCGGCAAACCCGGCCGGCTGCCTGGATACATTCCAAACATAGCGCAGGGAGAGTAGCCCGCCCGCCGCGGCTGCCGCAGCGGCCAGCGGGGCTTTGACCAGGGTGGCTAAAATTGTGCTGGCTCCTCCGGCGAGGGCGACGAACGCAGAAAGTGCCTCGGCCAATGATTTCAGAGAGCGCAGTGCCAGTCCGCGCGTGCTGCGCACCCGCAGCAGGTGCAGGCTGCCTAGCAGAAACAGCAGGCCCGTGAAAACATGGAAAACGGCGCGCAGAAAGCGCCCCATGGCTTTCCCTTCGTGGGCTAATCTCCGCAAATTTGCTGAGCCAGGGCGATGGCGCCTAACACACCCGCCCGGCTGCCCAATCCCGGCGAGACGATATAAGTCTCAATTTCTTCCAGCAGGGCGGGAGATTGGACATATCCATTCAGAAGTTGAAGCACTTTGACGCGGATGAGTGGGAGAAGATGCGCTTGCTGCATGACACCACCGCCCAGGATGATCTTTTGGGGTGATAGGGTGCAGATATAGTTTTGTAACGCCAGGGCAATGTAGTGTGCTTCTAAATCCCAGGCGGGGTGATCGACAGGCAGTGTATCGCCTGGCTGTCCCCAGCGCTTCAGCAGTGCAGGTCCAGCAGCCAGGCCCTCAAAACAATCTCCATGATAAGGGCACCAACCCGGGAATGGGTCGCGGTTCCAGTCGTGTGGAATGCGCAGGTGACCCATCTCGGGGTGGACCAGGCCATGCAGCGGTCGACCGTTCGCTACCCCGCCGCCGCCGATGCCAGTTCCAATCGTCAGATATAGGAAATCTTCCAGCCCCGCTGCGGCTCCCCATTTTCCTTCCCCAACTGCGGCAGCGTTGACGTCCGTTTCAAAGGCTACCGGGACGCCAAATGCATCCTGTAAGGGGGCGACTACCGGTGTATTTGCCCACCCTGGCTTTGGGGTGGATGTGATGCAGCCGTATGTAGGGGAGGAGGTCTGAAGGTCAATTGGTCCGAAGCAGCCGACTCCTAACGAGCAAACAGGCGCGGGGAGCTGAATGTTCTGCTCGTGAAAAAAAGCAATGGCCCGGCCGAGGGTCTCCGCGGGTGAAGTGGTGGGGAAACGGGTTTCAGCCAGGATCGTTTTTTCGGCATCTGTCACCACGCAAACAAATTTGGTCCCCCCGGCTTCGATCCCTCCAAAGTATTTCATTGGGCTGTGTCCTTTCATTTTTAATCGAGGAAGATTTTAAGATTCAAATACGTGATTTAATGATAGCATAGCTTCACATTGAACATCCCTAGTTTCAGGCAGTATAATCAATCCAGGCAATCCCCGGTTGCTTTGTGCGATCCATCGTTTCTCTTGTTACAATAGGGCCTGTGTGTTCTGGCAGAAGAGGTTTGATCTGTAGCCAGAAACTTTTTCCTGGTTTAGAGGATCTGGCTCAGCCGCTTGCTCGAGGAATATGATTACCCGGTGAAGAATTGTCAATCGTCAATTATTTATTTTTTGCGAGGCTATGATGGACATCTTTGAGAAATGCTTTAATTGGACGACTGCAAAACAAGCGGTGAAGGAAGGATATTATCCTTATTTCATCCCCCTCACAGAAAACGAGGGAACCGAGGTGACCTATCGGGGGCACCGCCTGATTATGTGCGGCTCGAATAATTACCTGGGCTTAACCACCCATCCAAAGGTCCGAGAAGCGAGTTGCCAGGCGGTCGAACGATACGGTACCAGCTGCACGGGGTCGCGTTTCCTGAATGGGACACTCGAGATGCACGAAACCCTGGAGTCTGAGCTCGCCCGGTGGGTGGGTAAGGAAGCTGCTTTGGTTTTTTCTACCGGCATGCAGGTTAACCTTGGTACGGTTAGCGCCCTGGTTGGGCGCGGTGATTATGTAATCCTGGATAAAGATGATCATGCCAGCATCGTGGATGGCGCGCGGTTGAGCTTTGGCGAGATTCAGCGCTACCGGCACAATGACATCGAGCACCTGGAGCGGGTGTTGCAAAGCCTGTCCGAAAAATCTGGCAAGCTTCTGGTGGTGGATGGTTTGTTCAGCATGGAAGGCGACCTGGCTAACCTGCCTGAAATCCTGCCGCTCGCAAAAAAGTACGGCGCGAGAGTCATGGTGGATGACGCGCACGGCATGGGCGTGTTAGGCGGTGGGCGAGGGACCGCCTGGCATTTTGGGCTGAATGATGAGGTTGACCTGGTCATGTCGACCTTTAGTAAATCGTTTGCCTCGCTGGGTGGTTTTGTCGCCGGGAGTGAGGATGTCATTCATTACATCAAGCACTTTGCCCGTTCGCTGATTTTCAGCGCCAGCATACCTCCGGCAAATACTGCTGCGGTGCTGGCAGCCCTGCAGGTTATGCGCGAGGAACCGGAACGAATTGAACGTGTGAACCGGGCAGGCCAAAAGATGCGCGATGGGTTTAAGGCGCTTGGGTTCAACATCGGTCATTCGGTGACGCCCATCGTACCCATTATTATCGGCGATGACCAGCGCACCTTTTTGACCTGGCGGCTTCTGTTTGAAAATGGGGTTTTCGTCAACCCGGTGATTTCACCGGCTGTCGCACCCGGTCACCAGCTTCTGCGCACCAGCTATATGGCGACCCACACCGACCAGCAGTTAGATCGTGTCCTGGAGATATTTGAAAAGGTCGGGAAGCAGGTTGGGCTAATTTAGCTGAACGCCGACATTTCGCAGCGTCAGCCCTGGATCGGGCGGTGGTTCGCGTCATGGACAAATAACGTTTGGGTAGGGTAGGCAAACTCGATGCCCTCGGCGGTGAAGCAGCGGACAATCGCCAGGTTGATGGCTTGTTGGGTATCCATATAAACCAGATAGTCTGGATTCTCGTTAAAGTACACAACCTCAAAGCGTAAAGCTGAAGCGCCAAATTCTTTAAAGTGCGCTCGATCGAAAGTGACATCAGGCTGCATTTGGATGATCTCGCCGATAAGGCGCGGAATGCGCTCCAGCTGATCTGCCGGAGTTTGGTAGGTTACGTCCAGAAAGAAAACGTTTCGCCTGCGGTCCATCCTTTTATAGTTGCGGATGCGGCTGTTCAGCAAATCAGAGTTAGAAAATATTAATTGCTCGCCGGTCAGGCTGCGCACGCGCGTGCTCTTTAACCCTACATGCTCAACCTTGCCGGTAAACTCGCCCACAACGATGGTGTCGCCAATTACAAAAGGCCGGTCAAGGGATATGGAGAGAGAAGCAAAAAGATCGCTGAGAATGTTCTGCACTGCCAGCGCGGCGGCGACCCCGGTAATCCCTAAGCCGGCGATCAGCGTAGTCACCTCTACTCCGGTGACATTCTCAAGAATGAGAAGAAGGATGATTGCCCAGAACAAGATTCGGACGACCAATCCCAGCCCGTTCAGTGTTGTGGCAGTCGTGCTATCGCGTTCCATCTCCTTTTGGATGCGCCGCGCAAGCCAATAATTAATCGCGTATGTTCCCCAAAACCCGATTTGAATCAGAATGACGGTGATCAAGGCCATCCGCAGAATTTCTTCAATCCTGGGCGGCAGAACCAGCAGAAGTGAACCGATGAAGATGGCGACGGTAACGATAAAGTATGCCCGAGTTTGGGCGACAAGGCGGGTTAACAGAAAAACGATCCCAACCGGCTGATCGTCTGCTGACCTGGCAATCCGGCGCTTGAGAAATCCCCGAATCGTCAGTGCCAGGATAAAAATGGCAAGCGCCATGAGCACAGCTACAAACCATGCAACCAGGTTATTATTGAGAAATTCGGTATTTCTTAACTCTGTCAATTGTCTCTCCTTTCTCTAGAACCAGCCTCTCCGCTTAAAAAACGTCAGCATCCCCACCACGATGATCACAAAAACAAGCCACACCATCGGATATCCCCATGCCCAACGCAGCTCTGGCATGAGATCGAAGTTCATGCCGTACACGCCGGCGACGAATGACAGGGGAAGGAAAATGGTTGAAACAATTGTCAGCGCTTTCATGACTTCATTGAGGCGCAGAGAGGTGGAGTTGAGGTAGATGTCCATTGCCCCAGTCACGATGTCGCGCAGCGTTTCAATCAGGTCCTGGAAGCGGACCATGTGATCGTAGATGTCGCGGAAATAGATGCGGGTCTTCTCATCGATAACCATGAATTCACCCCTGCTGAGGCGGTTCAATAACTCACGCTGGGGCGCCATGATCCTGCGCAGGGAAATGAGAGCGTGCTTGAGGGTCAGGATGCGCTCTAACAAGTGCGGGGTAGGCCGTTCGACCACCTGATCCTCCATTAACTCGATCTCTTCATCGAGATAATCCAGAACCGGCAGGTAATCATCCACCATGAAATCCAACAGGCGATAACACAGGAAATCGGTGCCATTTTGGGTCAGCCGCTCATCTTTCTGTACCTGGTTCCAGAGCTTTTGAACCGGCGGCATATTTTCGTCCAGGAACAAGGTCACCATGAAATTTTTACTCAGAAATATGTTCAATTCCATGGTTTCAACTTCGGCTTTATCCTTGCTTGCCTGGATGGCGTGGGCAATGATGAAGATGTAACGGCCAAAATCATCTACTTTGGGCGTCTGGTAACCGGTGTTCAAGCAGTCTTCAATAGCCAAAGGGTGGAATTGAAACGCATCCTGGAGGATCGTTTTGGCCTCTTCCGGCGTCGGATGTTCCAGGCTGACCCATAACAGACTGTCAGGCTCCTGGAGCAGTCTGGTAATCTGTTCTGGAGGGAGCGCCTGGTTGCTTTCAGTGTTTCCGTTCATTCGCATGATGCGGATCATGGTTTTTTCCTTTTTGATACTTGTATCGTTTTGTGTGGGCGACGCAGTCGCCCACACAAAACAAA
>CAZBDC010000138.1:0-1924 GCA_964490575.1 uncultured Anaerolineaceae bacterium
TTCAGACGTGTGCTCTTCCGATCTGGCCTTCAACCCGGCCCATCTGGCCTGGATGGAACTGGGCGGGCTGTTCGCGCAGCCCAACCTGCGCGGCGGCGGCGAGTACGGCAAGGCCTGGCACGATGGCGGCCGCCTGCACACCAAGCAGAACGTGTTCGATGACTTCATCGCCGCCGCCGAATGGCTGGTCGCCAACCGCTACACCAGCCGGGAGCGCCTGGCCATCCACGGGCGCTCGAATGGTGGGCTGCTGACCGGCGCCTGCCTGACCCAGCGCCCCGACCTGTTCGGCGCGGCGGTGGTGACGGTCGGCGTGCTGGATATGCTGCGCTTTGACAAGTGGACGATCGGCTGGGGCTGGGTCTCGGATTACGGTTCGCCCGACGACCCGGAGGACTTCGCCTACCTGCTCAAATACTCGCCCTACCACAACGTCCGCTCCGGCACGGCCTACCCGCCCACGCTGGTGACCACCGGCGACCACGACGACCGGGTTTTCCCGGCCCACAGCTTCAAGTTCGCCGCTGCGCTGCAGGCGGCCCAGGCCGGGCCTGACCCGGTGTTGATCCGCATCGACACCCGCGCCGGTCACGGCGCCGGCAAGCCCACTGCCAAGCTGATCGACGAGTGGGCCGATATCTATGCTTTCGTCATCCAGGCCCTGAACGTCGGGTGATTTTCGTTGTGATCGATCGACGATGTCGATCGATCACAACGAATAATTATTGAACCTGGCACACCGGGCAGAAGTAGACGGCCCCGCCCAGGTAGGCTTCCTTCTTTATCTCTGCGCCGCAGCCCGGGCAGGGCTGGCCGACCGTGTTCTTGCTAAGAATGATTTGGTAGCCCCCGAGGCTGCCGAACAGGTCGCGCTCGGTGGCGCGCCCGCCGCGCGCGACCATCGCGCTGTGCGCACCCATCCCGACAGCCTAATCTTCCGTCAAATACTCGTGCCCCAGTACCAGGAAAGCACTGGCAGTCCAGGTATAGGCCCGGTCGCGCAGGCCGGCCCCGGTCAGGGCATCAAAGTTCTCGGCAAAACCATTCGCGGCGCACAGGTCGCAGAATTTGCGCGCCAGGTCGCGAGCCAGGCCCAGCTCGCCGCAGGCTGCCAGCGCCTCAACCATGATCAGGGTTGAGGGCGCCCAGATCGGACCGCGCCAGTAACCGTCCGGGTGATAGTAAGGGCTGGCTGGGCTCTCAGTCGCCAGCCCATGGGGGGTGAGGAAGCGCCCAGGGCGGGTCAGCCCGGCAATCAGCTCGCGGCGGACGTTAGCCGGGAGGCGCTTACCCAGGATCAACGGCAGGTAGAGGAAGAGGCTTTCGGTGTCGCCGACCAGGTGATCGCCCGAGCGTAGGGCAACGAAGTGATCGGCCTGCCAGAAATGTGCCAGGGTCCGCTCCATCAACTCGTCCGAGCGCCGCAGCCAGCTCTCGGCTTCTTCTGCGTTGCCCAAAAGGGTTGCCAGGCGGGCCAGGACATCCATCTGCAGGATCAGGTAGGCGCTCAGATCAGGCGCTTCCAGAGGCAGCCCTGCCAGGAAAGGCGTGGCATTATCCCAACCCGAGTCGTTGCCGTGATGGTATTGTGGAAGCCCATCGCGGTCATCGTCGCGGCAGCGGAACCACCATTCCGTCCAACGCGCCAATGGCCCATAGATCTGGCGCACCTGGTCAGCGCGCACGAACGGTGTGCGCTGCATCATCCAGCCCAGCGCCCATCCATGAATGGGGGGCTTACAGAAATTCCACAACAGGGAACGGTCATTATAGAAGTCGGGCAGCGCGCCGTGCTCATCTTGCTGGTCAAACAGAGTCATCAGCTGGTCCCAGGCCAGCGCCGGCTGCCCATAAGTCAGCGCCATGGCATTGAAGCAGTGATCAGATCGGAAGAGCGTCGTGTAGGGAAAGAGTGTAGGATAGG
>CAZBDC010000138.1:1934-14909 GCA_964490575.1 uncultured Anaerolineaceae bacterium
TGCTGGCGCGGTAGAAATGACCGGCCGGTTCGACCAGGCTGGACCAGTTGACGTAAGCCGCCAGGCGGCGGGCCTCGGCATAGGCTCTCGGCATAGGCGGGGATTTATCGAGCCAGCGATTGAAGTCGGCCTCAACTTCCGCGCGACATTCGGCGAAAGGCCTGGCATGCACGCGCGGGTGCCATACGCTGGTGAACTCCTCCAGCGCGCCCTCGCACACGCCCGCCCCGTGGACTGGGCGCAGTTCAGCCACCACCGCGGCCGCCTTCACACCCTCCCAGGGAGCCTGGACATGCCAGTCACCGGCCAACGGTGAAAGCATAAACTGAACAAGGTGAGTTGGGCAGTTGATCTGCCAGCGGCCCTCCGCGCTCGGGAAGGCGTAATCCCCGCGTTCAGCGGAAAAGATCAGGCGCAGCCCCACTCCCTCGCCACGCACGCGTACCAGGTACGGCTCGGCAATGCAGATCGAGAGCAGGCCCCGCTCTGTGATCAGGTCCAGGCCTGAGGGGGTTACGCGCACCTCGAATGGGACCGGCAGGCCACCGGCCAGCGCCTCCATCCGCGCAACTCGCCCACCCGGGCTGACGCTCTGCGCTCCGCCGTGCACGCTGCGCAGATACAAACCAGCCGGCAGGTTGCCTGACTCCGGCAGGGAAGAAATTGCCAGATAAGCGCCGCTGCGGCTGAAGGGCACATCATGAAGATCGATCTACATGGGATTCACCTCACCGAAGAGAGTCACGATGATTATAGCGCATACCAAATTCCTTGGCCCCCAGTCAATTTATTCGTCTGCGTTCTATTTCCCTTCCTATCCCTCCGCAAAAGCCCGCAGAACCGGCAGCGGCTCATCCTCTATCGCCAGCAGCGCCAGCGGGAAGAAAGCCGCGTGGGTGCGTGAGACCAACCCCGCCAGATCGTCTCGCGGCGTCACCAGCGCCTCCCGCGGCGACAGCGCCCGGAAAGCCCAGTAATTGCCCGCGCGCGGGTCATCCAGCCACTCGGCCCAACTCATTGGGCGACGAGGAATGATCTTCCCCTCCTCGTCTATCTCTGTCTCACCGCCCCAGGCGCGCAGGATGCCCGGTTCAGCCAGCAGGTCACTCATCAGCCCTGACAGGACCGCGCGGTGGCGGTCCAGGTTGCGCACAAAACGCTCGCGCGGCACAACAGCGTAATCACCGATGTAGAAGCTGATCCCTAACCGGCAGCGGTCGAGCCACACCGCCAATTGGACATCGGCCAGGCGCCGGCTGCCGCGCGGGTAGAAGGCGCCCCAGTAGTGCGCCCAGGCGCCGCCATGCCCGAAATCGTTCTTTAGAAAGCGCGAGAAGACATTGTGCTCAGTCTCCATCCGCTCGCGCATCATCCGCGGCAGACGAGTAGCCGCCGCCCGCACCACTGCCCGCAGCGGCTCCTCAACGTGCTGCTTGAAGGCCGCCTTGTGGGTCAGGTAGAACGCAGCAGTCGGCGTGCGCGCGATCGCGTCCAGCAGCGCGAAGGTTTCAGGGGTGAAGGCTTGTTGGGATGGGGATATGGATGGATTCGGGGAGGGGGTGTTGATGTGTTTTCCTCTATAATTAGTTAATCAAGCCGCCCCATGCCGGGGTCCGGCTCGATTCTAACCAATCCACCGATTTTCTTCAATGGAGAGTGCAGGTGAAAATCTCGATTGCTTCCTATTCGTTTCACGGGCTGCTGCGGGACGGTATGATCGACGTCTTTGGCTACCTGGAGAGCAGCAAGTACCGCTACCACGTCGACGCGGCGGATATCTGGAACGGCTTTTTCCCCTCAACGGACGACGAATTCATCCTGAAGGTCAAAGGGGCCATGGAGGAGCGCGGCATGGTCCTGGCCAACCTGTGCGTGGACGGCGCGCACGTCTGGGAGGATGACGAGGCGGCGCGCGAGCGCAACTACCAAAACGCGCTGACCTATCTGCGGGCTGGCGAGCTGCTCGGCGCGCAGACTATTCGCATCGACGCCGGCGGGCATGGCGAGATATGGACCAACGAGCAGTTCGACCTGATCGTGAAGCGCTTCAAGGAGTGGTCCCAGCGCGCCTACGACAACGGCTACAAAGTTGGCCCGGAGAACCACTGGGGTACGGAAGTCGACCCAGCCAACATGCAAAAGTTGGTCGAAGCGGTCGACCACCCGGCCTTTGGGGTGCTGCTGCACTTCCGCGGGAATAGCGCCGACGCTGTCATGGCGCCCTGGGCCATGCACACCCACATCTCCTGGGAAATCGCCGAAAGCCACCTGGAAGAGAGCCTCCCCCTGCTGCGCGCCGCCGGCTACCAGGGCTGTTACAGCATCGAGCACCACTCCGGCGAAAACGAGTACGCCCGCACTGCCGTACAGCTCGCAAAAGTCAGGGAGCTGTTGAGCCGCTGGTAAGATGTTCCGACCGAGCCGCAGTTCGTCTGACAACCATCCGTTGCCAGCTAGCCCTAACAAAACCGCAATTCGGGGAATCACCTGGAAAAATCTTGACTTTTTCAGTTATAATCAAATCTGGTTAGTTCAAGTGGGGAACTAAAAAGAATTCAACCTTGATTAATTAAGGAGTGCGTTTCATGTCCAACATCTTATGTATCGGCGCCGGCTACGTCGGCGGCCCAACTATGGCTGTGATTGCCAAGAACTGCGAGCACCACCGGGTGACGGTGGTGGATATTAACAAGGAAAAAATTGCCGCCTGGCAGAGCGATGACCTGCCCATCTACGAACCCGGCCTGCTCGAGGTCGTCCGCGCTGCCCGGGGACGCAACCTGTTCTTCTCCAACGAGATCGATCGCCACATCTCAGAAGCCGACATCATTTTTGTCAGCGTCAATACCCCCACCAAGCACTTTGGCCAGGGCGCAGGCAAAGCTGCTGACCTGCAGTATTGGGAAAAAACCGCCCGCCAGATCCTCGAAAACTCGTCCACGTCCAAGATCGTAGTCGAGAAAAGCACCCTTCCGGTACGTACGGCCGAGGCCATGGAGCGCATCCTTAACTCGAACAACCGCGGCCTGCACTTCGACGTGATCTCTAACCCCGAGTTCCTTGCCGAAGGCACTGCCATCCGCGACATGGAGAATCCCGACCGGGTCCTCATTGGTGGGCGTGAAACTGAGTCAGGCCAGAAAGCCGTCCAGGCTATCGCCGATATCTACGCCTGTTGGGTTCCGCGCGAGCGCATCCTGACCACCAACCTGTGGTCCAGCGAGCTTTCCAAACTGGTGGCCAACGCCTTCCTGGCCCAGCGCATCTCCTCCATCAACGCCATCTCGGCCCTGTGCGAGCGGACCGAAGCCGACGTCAACGAAGTCGCCCGCGCGATTGGGATGGATAGCCGCATCGGACCCAAGTTCCTGCGCGCCAGCGTCGGGTTCGGCGGCTCCTGCTTTCGCAAGGACATCCTCAACCTTGTATATCTATGCGAACATTACAACCTGCCGGAAGTTGCCCAGTACTGGGAGCAGGTGGTAAAGATGAACGAATTCCAGGAAAAGCGCTTTGTCAGCAACATGATTTCGGCCATGTTTAATACTGTGGCCGGCAAGCGCGTCGCGCTGCTGGGGGCGGCCTTCAAAGCCAACACCGGAGACACGCGCGAATCGCCTGCCCTGGAGGTAGCCCGCGAATTGCTCGATGAGCACGCCCAGGTAGTGATATCAGACCCTTACGCGCTGGAAAACGCCCGCCTCGACCTGGGTGCGCAGGCCGATCAGGTCATCTTCGAGCCTGACCCGTACGCCGCCGCTGAAGGCGCACACGCGATCGCCATCCTGACCGAGTGGGCCGAGTACACCAGCCTGGATTACGAAAAAATTTTCGCCGGGATGGCCCGGCCGGCCTTTATCTTCGACGGCCGCAACATCCTCGACCATAAGGCCCTCTACGAGGTCGGCTTCAATGTCTACGCCATCGGCAAGCCGCCGCGCATCCACTTCGTCAACCACGTGGATCACTAAGAACGATCCAAACAGGGATAAGGGGGATGGAAGGGATAGAGCATATTAGAATGATTTTTCTATCCCCTTCATCCTCTGCATCCTGGTTATCTTTCATGAATTCGTCGGGCTGACCTCCGGGCTCCCAGCTGCCTGGACGGGCCCTCGCCGCAGCCAGAGCATGCCCATCAAAAAACTGGCCAGCATGACCACCGCCGCACTCGAATACGGCAGTTGCAGGTTCAGGTCGAACAGGTAGCCGGCCGCCAGCGGGCCAACCACACGTCCCAGGCTCTGAAAGGCATTGTTGAGCCCCATCGCCATGCCCTGCCCACCCTCGACCAGCTTCGACATCAGGGATGCAATAGCCGGGCGCAGCATCGCGTTGGCCAGGACGAAAAACCCAACCGTGAGCAGCACATCCAGGTACTGCCGGGCAAACAGCATGACAACGAAGCCGGCCGCACTGCCCAACAGTGAGAGCAGGATCACTTTCACTTCACCCAACCGGCGCGTAGCGGGACCTGTCAGCGCCCCCTGGATTACAGTAGAGATCACCCCAATCACGGTCATGATCGTGCCAACCTGCTCTGGGCCGTAATCAAAGCGTTCCTTGGCATACAACCCAAAAATGCCCTCGAAGTTAGCCATCCCAAAGTTGACCAGGAAAGCCAGAAACAGCAAGAAGCCCAGCGGGCCAAAAAGCGCCTGCCACATCATCCCCAACTGCGGGCCGCGAATCTTCCCGCCACCCGTCTGGCGCTTCTCTTTCGGGAGCGACTCGGGCAGGATGACCAGGATCAGCAGCATAGCCAGCGCAGACAGCCCGGCCGCCAGGAAGAACGGCGCAGAGAGGCTCGTCCCGCCCAGCCAGCCGCCCAGGCCCGGCCCCAGGACCATCCCCACCCCCATCGCGGCGCCGATCAGCCCCATCCCGCCACCTCGATTGCGCGCATCGGTGCTGTCGCTGATGAAGGCCATCGCGGTCGGTAGGGTTGCCGAAGATAAGATCCCCGCCAGGATGCGCGAAGCAAACATCCAGAACAGGTTGGGTGCCAGACCAAACATCAGCATCGATACGGCATTGCCAAATGCGCCGACGATCAGGATCGGCTTGCGCCCATAGCGGTCTGAAAGATCACCCCAGACGGGCGAAAAGAAAAACTGCATAATGCTGAAGATGGCCATCATCATCCCCAGTTCAGTTCCACCTGCCCCAAACTGGGTGACATAGAATGGCATGATCGGGATCATGATCCCAAAACCGAGCATGACCACGACCATAGTAAAGAATAAGATCGCCAGGTTCGTATTTTTAAACAATCGAGTCTCCTACCTTTGCCAGCAGCCCGCCAGAGCCAATATTCCAATCCAATCCGCAGGCTTTATTTTCTACCTCCTGCAGCGAATGCACATTGGTCATCCCTCGGCCACCGGGGCCATTTCAGATACCCGTTCGGGCACCGGCCACCACCAGAACGAGGTCGAGCCGATCATCGAGAGCAGCCCCGCCCCAACCAGCATCGGCGCCAGGCCGATCTGGTTGGCGAGCGCGACCGAGATCAACGGGCAGATAAACGCGCCCGTGTTCATGATTGTCATATAGATCGAGGTATATCGGGGGCGGGCATCCGGCCGCATCGTTTTCAGCAGGGTATTAAAATGGCTCAGGTTCAAGCCTGGGACGATCAGCCCATTCAACACGCCGAATAAAAGAATGATCGGCAGCGAGGGCGTCAAACCTACCAGCACCGCATACAACCCGGCCAGCACAATCGTCCGCTTCAGGGTGACCGGTTCACCCCAACCCGTCATCCGCCAGCGCCAGAAGCTGTACCCGGCGATCGTTCCCAGGCTGGCCAGCGTCCCGTTTAATCCCAGCCAGGCATCGCTGGCATCCAGAGCGCGCACAAAGTATAGCGTGTAAAGCGGGGCTGCCATCCAGATCCCAACCCCATGCAGCAGCGTGTTGACCGTGATGCGCAGGAAGGCCGGCTCGCCCGAAAGCGCCGCGCGCCCACTCTGAGCCAGGTCAGCCAGTGTATGCCGCCTGGGCAGCTCGACCTTCGGAATCACAGGTAAGTGAGAATCATGCACCTGCAGCTTAAAAAGCAGGATCATACTGACCATCGAGGTCAGGAAGCCAAAAAAGTACAACGCCTGGTAGTTGATTGGAAAAGCCACGTGGCTCAGCCACTGCCCGCACAGGAACACCACCAGGCTGACGGTGGCCTGGTTGGTAATGTTGCGGGCGGCAAAAACAGCCGCCCGGCGCTGCTCGGGAACGATATCCGCCAGCAGCGGGATCCAGCCCACGTTGAAAAAGTGCGCCGGGAGGGTGTTAATAACCAGGATCAGCACGACCAGCAGGCCCGGCTCAACTCCCGGCAGCTTCACCCACGGTGCCAGCGCCACCAGCATGTAACCAGCCCGGTGAATCATCAGGCTGCCGAACACCCACGGCGTCCGGCGGGTTTGCTTCTGTAGAAACTGACCGGCCGGAATAGATACCAGCACCGCGATCATGGCCGGGATGGAGGTTAGCAGCCCAACCTGGAAGTTATCTGCGCCCAGGCGGATGGCAAAGGCCGCGTTGAACGAAGCGACACTGCCCAAAATCGATGCCCAGAACATCTCCAACACCAGGTACCAGGCGTTGCGATGCCCGGGGTTATCCAGGTTAAGTTTAAAAAAATGCCACAGAAAGCGATCGCGAAAGTTCATGGCTGAATGATTGACCTTTAACCGATAATAAACCAACAATGGGCTATTATAGCACGCTGCGACCTACCATGAGTTCCTCTGTGAAATGAAGTCCACTGGCTTTCCGGCTGATGCCTATACAAAACGGCCCGGTTTCCACATTGGCAATGCGAAATATGTTAAACTTAATCTGAGGGAGTGGAATCATCATGATTACAATCTTCAACCTGCCGGCCAGCCTGCAGCGCCTGGCCCAGTTAGGCAATCCAGGTGCGTGGGAAACACTACCCTGGCTGAAATATGAAACCCTGGGGGTTGGCAAAGAGCACATTCCAGACCTGATTGACATCATCAACCTTTTCGATGATTTCTGGGAGCAAGGACCAGACAGCCCGCTGTCCTGGACGCCGATGCACGCCTGGCGCGCGTTGGGCCAGCTCCAGGCGGCTGAAGCCCTCCCGGCAATGATCAGCTTGCTGCAACGGCTGGACGAGCAGGATATTGTTCGCATTCAGGAAGATTTACCAAAAGCCATCGCTCTGATCGGGGTGCCGGCCATCCCTGCCCTGCTCGCAGACCTGCTCGACGGGCAGAACGGGCCGTGGTCGCGGGCGGCTGTGGTCGATGCTCTTCACCAGGTGGCCGAAAACACTCCCCGCGCCGGCGACCAGATCGCCGGTGGGCTGTCCCGCGCGCTGGAAAACTTCGCAGTCAATCATCCGGTTCTCAACGGGCTGTTGATCAAGGGATTGAAAGATCTGCGCCATAGCGATGCCGCCGTGCTGGTTGAACAGGCCTTTACTGCCAGCCGGGTGGATGAAAGCATCTGCGGTGATTGGGAGGATTATCAGGTTGCGGTCGGGCTGCTCAATAAACGCCAGGCCACTTCACGCAACCGCCCGGTTTCTCCAGCCGCGTATCTCGATGGGCTCGCGCCTGAAGAACAAAAAACCAGGCAACACATCATCGAACAGATCCGTGAAAAGCGCAAAAAACCGGTCCGCAAACAGCCCAAAGAATCGCGTGGGCAGAAAAAAAGTAAATAAATTTGACTTAATTGACCACATCCGGCAGTTCATCCTCGACGGCGCGGATGCGTCGATACGACCAGGCCACCGCGCTCACAGCGATCAGTACCAACCCCGAAAGCACAAACATCAATCCAATCCCGCGTCCTGGACCAACGCCCAATACCTGACCCAACGGCGTCTGCGCCAGCGCCCCACCCACAGCCATTGCAGGGCCAAACACCCGATCGGCCAGCGGCCCGGCGATCAGGAATGCAAATGGCATCATAGACTGGCTAATCATCCCTCGCACTGCGAACACACGCCCCTGCACAGAGGGCTCGATCTTGGCCTGGGTCAGGGCCTGGTTGCAACCCGAAGCAATCGGGATGCTAAAAAGCAGGATAAAGAAGCCTGCCCCGACCAGCATCGGCAATGGGCGCAGTCCCATCACTACCAGCCCGACCGCAGCCAGGGCAATGAAACCCACCACACCGCGGATGCGCCGCCGCGGCCCACCCCACGCACCAATGGTCACGCTACCCGCAAGCATCCCGACCCCCGATGCCACCTGTACCAGGCCAAGCGTATCGGCTCCTGCCATCGATAACACCAGCGGGCCATTGAGTACCACGGCAAAGTTCAGCAAGAAATTTACCAGTGCAAAGTACCATACCATCCAGAACAATCCGGGGCGCTCCCGCAGATAACCCCAGGCAAAAGCCATATCATGGCGGAGCGAGGGCTTCCGCTGCGCTTCTTCCTGGCCCAGGCGAGGCTGCGGGATGCGTACCACCAGCAGCGCTGCCACTGCAAAGAAAAAGGTGACGAAGTCAATCAGGATAATCCCCCGCATCCCGATTGAAACGAACAGCAGACCTGCCAGCAGCGGTGAAATCAGCAATTGTACCGCTTCGCCAGCCGTCATCAGTCCGCTGGCCCGCGCAAGATCTTTCTTGGGGACCAACATCGTCACTGAGGCCCGGTAAGCCGGTTCCTGGAAAGTGCTGCTGATTGAGCTGAGCACCACCAGCAGATAAATATGCCAGACCTGCAGCTGGCCTGCACTGAGCAGCAGAAAAATGACCAGGGTCGCCAGGGCGCTGCCTGTATCGGCCAAAATCATCAGCCAACGCCGGTTCCAGCGGTCAGCCAGCATCCCGGCAGCTGGCAGCAGCAGCAAGCGCGGCACGTTCCCCAACAGCACTGTGATAGCAAAGGGGGTAGCCTTGCCAGTCAGCTGGAAAATCCACACCCCCAGTGCAAAGCTGGTCATCCCCGAACCCATCAAAGAAATTAATTCGCCCAGCCAGATGATGAGGAACGTTCGCATTCCCCGCGGGGCAGCGCCGGCGGTTTCCATAAAACCTCCTTCAGTCTATGGTTAGTGGTTAAAAAACGACAAACGGCAAACGGCAGATGCAAAGACGCTCATGTTGCACCGTGCCTGGTTCATCGATCACTGTTCACTGCGAAAATAGAAGCTCGGGTAGAAGGCCACCAGCAGTGCGTAATCCTGCAGATCTTCACCACCTTCATCTTGAGCCTGGTCAGCTTGCTCAAACTCGGCGATCAAAGATTGCAGGCGGTCGCGGAACGCGTCTGCCAGTGCGTCAGGGATACGCGCAGTCGTCCGGTTTACCATCATCTGGCGTGGCTTGGGTTGGGCGCCCTGTTCCAATGCCATCTGGCGCACCTGCAGCGAGCGCAGCAGGTCGTCCCGGGTAGCTTCAAGCCCGCTGGTCAGCAGCCCGTGGATCGCCTGCTGGCCCGAATCGCTGCCAAAATCGAGCAGCGCGTTGGCCACGTCCAGCTTATAAGCTACCGAGCGATAAACCTTCTCCACCATATTGGCCACCATGCGCGTCTCCACCACACGGATCAGTCCCAGCTTTTCCATCAGATTAAAGTGATAATACAGCCGGCTGGGAGATAACCCCAACCGTTCACCCACCTGGCGCACATTGGCCGGAGCCTGGAGTAAAATTTCGTAGATTTGCGCCCGCAGCGGGTCGGCAAATGTACGCAGTGTCTCAAGGTCCTCGATAAGAAAAATATCGGCTGGTTGAAATTGATCCATAAATAAACATTCCTTTATCGCTAAAATTATTTTTAGTGATAAAACAAAGTATAGCGACAAATTTCATCTTGTCAAGCATCAATTTTCGACGGATCTCGCCGTCTTTCTTGACACCATCTCCAGGATTTCATTCAGCTAAAGTCTATCCAGATCGTTCAACTATCGCCGCCAACGTGGTAATATTAACGAGTAGCGATTTGAAGATCATTATGGACGGGGTAAGGAGCGAACTGTTCAATGGACCTTTGGAGTGAATTTCATGGCCCCAATGCTGCTTACGTGCTGGAATTGTACGACCGCTACCTTACAGATCCAGGCCAGGTAGACACCGCCACGCGGGCCTTTTTCGACCGCTGGACACCCCAGGAAATCAAAGCAGCAATTACCGCTGGCGAGCGCCCGGCCTCCCCAGGCGAACCAACTCCGCCCGCCGATTTCAGCTCACTTGCCCAGCAAAAGATCGCCGCCGTGACAAATCTGGCCCAATCGATCCGCTTTTATGGGCATTGGGCCTCTCGCCTCGACCCGCTCGGCAGCCTGCCACCCGGCGATCCGGCCTTACATCTTGAAACCTACGGACTGAGCGAAGACGACCTGCGCGCTCTGCCTGCCAGCCTGGTCGGTGGTCCATCTACGGCCCAGTTTGCCAGCGCAATGGAGGCAATCCAACATCTGCGCGAGATCTATACCAGTTCAGTTGGCCACGATTACCTGCAAATCCGCAACCCTGAAGAGCGCCAGTGGCTGCGCGATGCGGCGGAGACCCGCCGTTTTTGTGTGGTTCACGCCCCAGTCGACCCGCTCTGGCTGCTGGATCGCCTGACCCAGGTGGAAGTTTTCGAGCATTTCCTTCAGCGCGCTTTCCCGGGCAAGACTCGCTTCTCAATTGAGGGGCTGGATACACTCCTCCCGCTGCTCGACACACTGGTCGGCGGAGCAGCCGAAGCAGGCATTCACAACATCTTGATTGGTATGGCCCACCGCGGTCGTCTAAATGTACTGGCCCACCTGCTCAACAAACCTTATGACCAGATCCTGGCTGAGTTTAAGGACCCGCTCCGCACCCGCCCGCTGCAGTATGAGTCCGCCAGTTGGGCCGGTGATGTTAAGTATCACGCCGGCGCGCGCCGCACGCTTGACAACAACGACCCCAGCACCATCGACCTGACCATCCAACTGGCGCCCAATCCCAGCCATCTTGAGGCGGTCAACCCGGTCGTTGCCGGCATGGCCCGCGCAGCAGGCACCCGCACAGACCGCCCCGGCCCGCCCGAATTCAACCCGGCAATCACCCTGCCAGTCGTAATTCACGGTGATGCAGCCTTCCCTGGTCAGGGCGTTGTAGCGGAAACGCTCAATCTCTACCGCCTTGAGGGATACACCACCGGCGGGACGATCCACATCATCGCAAACAACCAGCTAGGCTTTACCACCAATCCATCCGATTCCCGCTCGACCCTCTTCGCCAGCGATATTGCCAAGGGCTACCGCATCCCGATCCTGCATGTCAATGCTGACGATCCCGAGGCCATCATCATGGCAGCCCGCCTGGCCCTGGCCTACCGGGCCCGCTTCCAGCGCGACTTTCTAATCGATCTGATCGGCTACCGCCGCCTGGGGCACAACGAGGGCGACGAACCGGCCTTCACCCAACCGCTGATTTACAACAAGGTCGCTAAGCATCCAACGGTACGGCAAATCTGGGCCGAGCGACTTGTTCAGCGCGGCGTACTCCCGCCCGGGCGCGCCGAGCAACTCTATCAGGAAAAACTTGCAGCCCTCCAGGCCGAGCTGGATCGTCTCGATGCGGAAGGCTCGCTGGCTGAACCAATCCCACCCTCGCCGCCGCCCGGTGCGGCGCGACGTACTCGGACCGGCGTCAGCCGCGAGCGCCTGCAACGCCTCAGCCGTGAACTGCTGCGCCTGCCGGTCGGTTTTACCCCACACCCCCGCCTGGCGCGCATCCGGCAGCGCCGCGAAAATACCCTCCTGGAAGAAGGCGAAGGGTGGCCAACAGTCGACTGGTCTGCCGCCGAGGAGCTCGCCTTCGCTACAATTCTGGAAGATGGCATCCCTATCCGCCTGACCGGGCAGGACGTGGAACGCGGCACCTTCAGCCACCGCCACGCAGCCCTCTCCGATGTGAATACAGGCGAAGTCTACGTCCCGCTCCAGTCCCTGCCGCAGGCCACTGCCTCCTTCGAGATCCACAACTCGCCCTTGTCCGAGTACGCGGCGTTAGGCTTCGAGTTCGGCTACAACGTGCAGTCTCCCAACCAGCTCGTAGTCTGGGAAGCCCAATACGGCGACTTCATCAACAATGCCCAGGCCATTGTCGATGAGTTCATCGTGTCAGCCCGTGATAAGTGGGGACAACTCCCCGGGCTGGTCATGCTGTTGCCCCACGGTTACGAAGGCCAGGGACCTGACCATTCCTCCGGGCGGCTGGAGCGCTTTCTAAACTTGTTTGCCGATAACAACCTGCGCGTGGCCAATCCCACCACCGCCGCCAACTACTTCCACTTGTTGCGCCGCCAGGCCGCCCTGCTGGAGATCGACCCACTCCCGCTGGTCGTCATGACACCCAAAAGCTTGCTCCGCCACCCGTTGATGACCTCTTCGCTGCAGACGTTGGTAGAGGGTGGCTGGCAGGCGATCATTCCCCCGCAGGGCGAGGCTGCGGCCAAACAGGTCCGCCGGCTGATCCTGTGCAGCGGTAAGGTGTATGCGGACCTTTGGACGAGCGAACTGCGCGAAAAACATCCTGAGGTGGCTGTGGCGCGCGTCGAGCAGCTGGCTCCCTTCCCCGACCAGCCCATACGCGACTTGCTGGCCCAGTACTCCGGGTTAGAAGAAGTGTGCTGGGTGCAAGAAGAACCGGAGAACATGGGCGCCTGGCAGTATATCCGGCCTCACCTGGAACAGGTAGTTGCGGGGCGGTGGCCGCTGCGCCGGGTAACCCGCGCACGCAGCGCCAGCCCGGCGGAGGGTTCCAGCAGTCTGCATGCATTCATCCAGCGCCGGCTGATCGAACGGGCCTTCACGGCGCATCAAGAACCCGGTCCGGCTGCCCAACCGGAACCAAGCACAATGACAAGAAGATCGAGCGCACCTGACGCGCTGCAGGGAGGAAACCATGGCACAAGCAATTAAAGTACCCGATATGGGTGAATCGGTCATCGAAGCCACCATCGCCAAATGGGTCAAACAGCCCGGAGACCCGGTCAAGGCCGGC
>CAZBDC010000139.1:0-10429 GCA_964490575.1 uncultured Anaerolineaceae bacterium
TCCAAAACACCCCCTGGTTGTGGCCTCCCCCCCCGCCCCCCCACCCCCCCACAACTCTTATTTATTTCTCCGCCACCAGCGCCAGCCCGACCACGCCCGTCCCGGCGTGGACCGACAGCCCGGCGGTGAACTCGGCGATGATGATCTCCTCCGGGCAGGGCAGCGCGGCGCGCAGCAGATCGCGCAGTTCCTCGGCGCCCTGCGGGTTGTTGACGTGGATGATGCCCAACCGCTCGATGCGCTTGCCGTCCAGCGACTGGCCGGTCAATTCGATCATGCGCTCGACGGCCTTCTTGCGCGTGCGGATCTTCTCCAGCAGGTCAAGCTTGCCACCCCGCACAGACAGGACCGGCTTGATGTTGAGCGTGTCGGCCATCCCGGCTGCCAGCTTGCCCACCCGCCCGCTCAGCGCCAGGTATTTGAGCGTCGCCAGGACGGCGTAGACGTGCACCCGGCTGCCGGTGTCGAGCGCCCGGGCCACAATCTCGTCCAGGCTGGCCCCAGTTTGGGCCGCTTCGGCCGCCGCCAGCACCATGAACCCCTGCCCCATCGACAGGTTGAGCGAGTCGACCACGCGGATCTCCCGCCCGGGGAACTGCTCGCAGGCGGTCACGGCTGCGCTGTAGGTGGCGCTGACCTTGCTCGACACGCAGATACAGACGATGCTCTGCGCGCCGGCGCTGAAGGCGCGCTCATAGGCGCTGGCGAACGCGCCCGGCGAGGGGGCCGCGGTGGTCGGCAGCCGGTTGAGCCGGTCGATCTTCTCGAACAGCCGCGCGTCGTCGATGTCGACGCCGGTCGTGTAGCTCTCGTCGCCAAAGTGGATCGTGATCGGCACCTGCTGGATGCCGTACTGCTCGGCCAGCGCGGGCGGCAGGCTGGCATCACTATCGGTGATGATGGCAATCGGATTCATAGCAGCTCCTGGAACGGATCGGATTTTAAAACAGAATGGAGGCTTTGTATTGTAACCCACAAGGCCAAATTAAGTTGTGCTCTATTTTGAAAAGGGTATATTTGGTAAAACCCACTAAAATAGTTTTTCAGACTTCGTTTGTTTTGTGTGGGCGACGCAGTCGCCCACACAAAACGATACAAGTATCAAAAAAGATGCAGGAAATTCTATCATCTGTGAAGGAGCCATCCCATGCCCAGGCCATTTATCGTCTGTTTCACCGAAAGCGACATCGAAGACATCCAGCTCACCCTGGTGTACGCCGAAAACGCCGAGCACGCGCTGGATAAGTACGCCGCGGCTGTCGGGATCAAAGAGGATAAGTTCCTCGAGTACGTCTACGACCGCGCGGAGCACCTCTCGCTGGCCGAAAATTTCTGGCTGCGCGAAGACTACGAGCTGGAAGAATACGAGGCGACCGGCAAAATTTTGATCGACGAAGCCGAGTTCCGCCGGCGGGTGGTCGAATTTTTCGGCGAAAACCGGGAGTACGCGGCGCTGTATTTGGAGTATTATTATAGTAATCGTGAACCAGGCCAGGGCGATTTCCCCGCCGAGATGCTCCAGTACATCTGGTTTGAGGCGCAGTGGGCCGAAGTCCTGGTCGCGGACCTGGACGAGCTGCCGGCGATCGAATAATCGTTTGCGCGCGCTCAAATCAAACCCGCGAGGAGGAATTATGCGAGACCTGACCCAAGAATTGTTGGAGCTGGTGCGGCTGGCTTCGACCAACCTGCCGCCCGACGTGGAGCAGACCCTGCACGAGGCGCTGGCGCGCGAAGAGCCCGGCACCGCCGCCCACGACGCCATGCAGACCATCCTGGCCAACGTCGAGATGACCCGCCGCAACTCCACCCCCATCTGCCAGGACACCGGTACGCCCATCTTCTTCGTCAGCTACCCCGAGGGCTGGAGCCCGCGCCGGCTGCGCGAGCAGATCAAGGCCGCCGTGGCCGAGGCCACCCGCCTGACCTACCTGCGCCCCAACGCGGTCGACTCGCTGGACGGCAAGAACACCGGCAACAACCTGGGCGACGAGCATTTCCCCACCATCCACTTCGAAGAAGCCGAGGACGACACGCTGACGGTCGAGCTGATCCTGAAAGGCGGCGGGTGCGAGAACGTGGGCGCGCAGTATGCCCTGCCCAATGATCGCCTGCAGGCCGGGCGCGACCTGGAAGGCGTGCGCAGGGCGGCCCTCGACGCGGTCTGGCAGGCCCAGGGCGAGGGCTGCGCGCCGGGCTTCCTCGGCATCGCCATCGGCGGCGACCGCGGCACCGGCTACGTGGCCTCCAAGCAGGCCCTGCTGAGCAAGGTGGAGGACGCCAACCCCGACCCGGGCCTGGCGGAGCTGGAAGCGCGCATCACCCAGGAAGCCAACCAGCTCGGCATCGGGCCGATGGGCTTCGGCGGCAAGTCGACCGTGCTGGGCACCAAGATCACCGCCACCCACCGCCTGCCGGCGTCATTCTTCGTCACCATCTCGTACATGTGCTGGGCCTACCGGCGGCGCAAGCTGACCGTGGCCGGCGACCAGGTCAGCTACGATTAAAGGAGGCGCTCCATGGCAATCAAACTATCCATCCCCGCTTCAGACGAAGCCATCCGCGCGCTGCACGTCGGCGATTCGGTCCTGCTTTCGGGCGTGATGATCACCGGGCGCGACGCGGTCCACAAGTGGCTGGCCGACACCTTTATCAAGCGCACCCGCCCGCCGCAGGGCGACGACGAGGCCGTCTACCAGGCCATCCGCCCCATCCTGGACGGCGGGATGATCTACCACTGCGGGCCGGTGGTGGGCGGGCTGGCCACCAAAGAATACCGCTTCGTGGCAGCCGGGCCGACCACCAGCATCCGCGAGGAGCCTTACCAGGGCGACGTGATGCGCCATTTCAACCTCAAGGGCGTCATCGGCAAGGGCGGGATGGGCGCGAAGACGCTGCAGGCCTGCCAGGAGGTACCCGGCGTCTACCTGCACGCCATCGGCGGGGCGGCCTCGCTGATCGCCGAGTCGGTCAGGCGCGTGCTGGGGGTCCACAAGCTCGACTTCGGCGTGCCGGAGGCCATCTGGGTGATCGAGGTGGAAGACTTCCCGGCGGTGGTGACGATGGATTCCCACGGCAGCAGCCTGCACGCCGCCGTCCGCGAAGAGTCGAAAGAGGTGCTGGAGCGGTTGATCGCTTGATAAGTTAACAAAGATATTCTCACGCAAAGCAACTGTGTTGTTTGGCGTGAGATTATCTTCTCTCGCATTATGCAATAGAAGGGTCAGCCCGCCCGGTTGCTTCCTCACTCCATCAGCGCTTCGCGGATTGGCTCGACCCACGCGTCCCGGTCGATGTCGTAGAGGATGAAGTCCGAGTCCCATTGCCAGTAGCCCCAGCTCCAGCCCAGCGCCTCGGCCCGGCGGGCCACGTAGCGGGTATAGCGCACGCGCGAGGGCATATCGGCTTTGTCGTACGCGCCAAACTCGCCCAGGTAGAGCGGGCGGTCGTGCCGTTCGGCCCAGGCCTGGGCCCGGCCCAGGTCGGCGTCGACGGCGGCGCATTCCGCGGGCGTTCCATGCCACTCGATGCCCGCCAGGTTGACCCACTCGGTCCAGTACGCGCCCTGGTGGGTAAACGGCATCGGGCTGTAGTAATGGACCGTGGCGATGATATTGCGGTCGTCCTCCGGCAGTTCCAGCCGGTCGAGATAATCGATGTTGTTCCAGTGGGCCGGCCCAAGGATCAGGGTGCGGGCGGGGTGCTTCTCGCGGATGATCGCGCGCAGCTCGAGCAGCTTCGCGTTCCACAGTTCGGCGGTGAAGGCCTTGTTTGGCTCGTTGAGCGGCTCAAACAAAACGCTGTCCGGCGCGCCGGCGTAGCGGTCGGCCAGCTGGCGCCAGGCTGCCGTCAGCTTCGGCAGGTTGGCCTCCAGCTCCTCGCCCAGGATGACGAACTCGTGCAGGTCGAAGATGACCGCCAGCCCGGCCGCCAGGCTCTCGGCCAGGAACCAGTCCAGCGTCTCCAGCCAGGCGGGCGCGATGGTCAGCGCCTCGTCCATGTGCCTGAACGGGCACAGGTTGATGCGCACGTGCTGGAAGCCCGCCGCGCGGATCAGCTTGAAATGTTTGGCCTGGAAGCGCCCCTGCGAGCGGTCGCTCCAGATCGGGTCGTACCCGACGATATTCACGCCCCGGCCTAACAACCGGTTCTGGTCAAATGGGTTGATGACAGACATAGGTTATCCCTGCCCTGGATTGAATGAAGATCTTCCCTAAATTATAAGGTAAAAATAGATTTCTTCCTTCCCCTGGCACCCTGTTCGGCCCTGGCATGAGGTTATGCAAGGGCAAGAAAAGCTCACGCAAAGATGCAAATGGCGCGAAGGAAAGATTTCTTTCTTCCCTTTGCGCCCTTTGCGGCCCGAACTTCCTGTTCGGCCCGAACTTCCTGTTCGGCCTTTACTTGAGATTTTCTAAATGAGCGACCGCTAGATTTTTTCTACCGTGAACGGCTGCTTGCGGATGCTGTACTTGCCGGCCTGCGAGAGGACCCGGCCGACCAGCTCCTCGGGCACGTCCACCAGGGTAAACTCATCGCCGATCGAGATCCGCCCGATGGTGTGGCCGGGGATGTCGGCGTGGTAGGCAATCGCGCCGACCACGTCGGCCGGGCGGATGCCGTGCGAGCGGCCCATGCTCAGGCTCAGGCGGACCATGCCGGCCTCGTGCGAGCGCGCGCCGGCCCCCACGCGGGCAAAGCCGCTCTCGGGGATGCGCTCAGCCGAGCGCCCGCGGGCAAATCCACCCTCGCGGCGGGCGGGGCGGCCGGCGGGCTGGCCCTGGCCTTCGGGGCGCAGGGCGCGCTCGCGGCGGCGCAGGCCCGGGCGGGCTGGCTCGACCGGCTCGATCACGTCCGTCACCGGGGCGATCGGGCGCTGTTTTTCCTCCGCGCGGGCGATCTTCAGCGCCACCGCGGCGATTTCGAGCGGGTCGACCCCTTCGGCCACCAGCTTCTCGACCAGCGCGCGTTCCTGGCGGCAGCGCCCGCGGGCGAGCCAGATCTTCACCTGGCCGAGCAGCGCGTTTTCGCGGCGGGCCTGGATCTCTTCGGCGGTCGGGATTTCGATGCGGGTCAGCTTCGAGCGGGTAAAGCGCTCGATGTCGCGCACGCGGCGGCGCTCGAAGACCGGCACGAGCGAGATGGCGATGCCGGTCTTGCCGGCCCGCCCGGTGCGCCCGATGCGGTGGACGTAGATTTCCACGTCGTCCGGCAGGTCATAGTTGAAAACGTGCGAGATATCCTCGATATCCAGCCCGCGGGCAGCCACGTCGGTCGCCACCAGCACCTTGATCTGCCCGGAGCGGAAGCGGCTGACCGTGCGCTCGCGCGCGTCCTGGCTGAGGTCGCCGGAGAGCGCCTCGGAGGGGAAGCCGCGCGCCGAAAGCTCGCCGGCCAGGTCGCCGGTCCCGGCGCGCGTGCGCACGAACACCAGCGCCGACTTGATCTCTTCCACCTCGAACAGGCGGGTCAGCACGGCCGTCTTTTCGCTCTCGTTGACCAGGTAATAGCGCTGCTCGATCGCCTCGACGGTGATCTGCCCGGCCTCGATGGCGACCGACTGCGGCGCGAGCATGTACTGGTCGGCCAGGCGGCGGACCTGGTTGGAGATGGTGGCGGAGAAGAGGGCCGTCTGGCGCTCGGCCGGGGTGGCTGCCAGCAGCTTCTCGATATCCTCGATGAAGCCCATGCTGAGCATCTCGTCGGCCTCGTCCAGCACGACCACGCGCACCTGGCTGAGGTCGAGGATGCCGCGGTCGAGCAGGTCGATCAACCGCCCGGGCGTGCCGACCACGATGTCGACCCCGCGGCGCAGCTCGCGGATCTGGGGCTGGTAGGGCGCGCCGCCGTAGACGGGCAGCACCCGCGCCGGCGAGAACTGGGCGAACGAGGTCACCGCGTCGCATACCTGCAGGGCCAGCTCGCGGGTGGGAGTCATCACCAGCGCCTGGGGCGCTGATTGGGTGGGCTCGAGGTCGTTGAGGATCGGCAGTGCGAAGGCGGCCGTTTTGCCGGTGCCGGTCTTGGCCTGGCCGATCACATCCGCGCCGGACAGCATGAGAGGGATAATACTGGCCTGGATGGGCGTGGGCTCCACGTAGCCAAGCTCGTTGACGGCCTGCAGCAACTCCTGGCGCAGGTTAAGGGTGGTAAATTCGGTTGTCATCAAAACTCCATATCAATAATTGAGGACCGTTCTGATGACTCCGCCGTGTTTATCACCTTCACCGGCCGGCCCTCGCGGGCCATCCGTCCCATTCGCAATAAAAAAGCCCGTTGTTTTCGCCGGGCATCCCATCGGATAATCAAAACCTGTCCCAAACGTGTGCTCTTGTTTGTGAGCGGGCAGATTATACCACAATTGGAGCAAAATGGGCCAAATTCGCATCGATCCGGTCAGATATTCGCGGGTTTCTGGCAGTTCGTTATATACTTTGTATCAGTTCACTAGAAATTAAGTTTTTCGTCCTGGGTACAAGCTGGAGAAGGTATGTGGAAATTATTTTCTCGCTCCTTATGGTTGGTATCGCTGATAGTTTTTTCCCCTTTTCAGGTCATCGCTGCTGCCCAGGAAGATCTGCCGCGCTGGCGTAGTGGTCTGGATTGCTCCCTGGAAAACCACCAACAGGTTTTTCAGGGACTGGAGCACTGCTCAGGTGACGTCGTTTGGAGTAACACGCGTGGAGAGGAGGAAAAACGGCATTACGATGTGATTGTTATCGATTTGAACAGCCCTGGCATTGAGTTCCGCTATGTTATCGCTGAAGGATTTTCTAAATACTATCCTTCTGGACTTACCTCCTGTGATAATACTTATATTGGCGCATGTGATGACGTAAACCGTGTGTCGAAAGACCTGGGGGGGCCTGGTTGTACGGATTGTTATGAGTTTTTCTATAGGGATCACGACTATTTTCCGGTGCTTTCTCTGGAAGAAGCAGCGAAACGATTCCCAGAAACCGCCGTGGTAATCAACAGTGACTACGGCGCTCGTACTTTAGGGTCAGCAGATTTTCGCGACCACGGCCCCGAGGGTTTCACAGTCGTCGATGACCAGCGCCTGGATGGACCGGTTACTGGAGATTACGACGGTCCAACAAAGAATCCTGACTTCAATAACGCGGTTATTCGTCCCTGGCTAGCCATCAGCAGAGAACCGCCTTTTAAAGCCGTGATACATCAAATACCAGAAGGAGAAGAGGACGGAGACAAGTATTACGATTGGGTATATACCGGTGTAGGTGGTGGGCCGTGGATCATTCAAGATGGACGTGTTGTGGGTCCATGGATGAAGGTGGTTTATAAGGGAAAAACGCTGTCGGTAAAAAACGTTCAAGAATTATGCAATTTGACCAACATCGGAAGCTGTTACGATGGAGCCGACCAGACATCGGTGGGTTTGACACAGGATGGGCGGTGGCTATTCCTGGCAATCGTGCAAGAGGATACTGCCAACCTGGACTTTACGACTCAACTGATGACAGAGTCAATTGGAGCCTGGGACGCGATGAAATTCGATGGCGGGGGATCATCACAACTATGGTACAACAAACAGGTTGTTCAAAGCGGCCAGGTAGGGCGTTGGCTGTCGCAATATCTTACGGTGATTGCTGAAGCTGGATCTGGAATAGACATTGCGATTCCTGAGGAAGAGGGAGGTGATGAGCCTTCTTTGCCCCCGGGTATTCCATGGTGGGATGTTATTCTTAATTGGATCAGCACAAGTTGGGATAATATCCAGGCCTGGTGGAGTGGTGTACACGATGCGTGGAATGATCTGCGGTCAGAATGGGAAAGCGTCTTCACCTGGCTGGAAGCATTCCAACGCGATCCAATCGGAATGCTTTGGGCTCTCCTCCAGGATCTACTGGTGAATATTCTGGAGGTCTGGTTTAGGCAGCTCTGCGGCTTGCCGGCAGCCTCAACCGCTATGGTGTTTAGTGTTTATGTTTGGAAGAAGCGCAAAATGCGTGGCTAATTTCAAAGTGAGCGATGGCGGATTATTTATGTTTGACCGCAAAAAATTCGCTGAAGATATGAACCAGCCTTATGTGCCTCCCAGGGGCTATAACCTGACCATGGAAATCGGCATCGGGGTCCCAAGCAAAGCGGATGTCGACCGGGAGTACGCTCGCCTGATGGCCTCGGGGGTTCACTCCGTCCAGGAGCCAAAAACGCAGCCCTGGGGTCAAAGGAATTTTTGGATTGCGGACCCGGAGGGCAATTACATCGAGGTGGGATCCTGGCAGGAATAAGTGAATTTTCCGGGAGAACAGGGCGTTAGCGCCCAGCTCCCCCGGAAAGCATTTTCTTTACTGCGCGATAAACTGGATGGTGTAGTTCGCCGTGTCGACCGATGGCACCACCATAATCATGTAGTCCTGGGTGGCGTTCAGGATGCCTGACCACTCCGTCAGCCCGAAGTCCGAGCGCAGCAGCACCTGGCCGTCTTCAAAGCCGTAAATGGTCAGGGCCAGCGCCGCGGCGGGGAAGTTGCTCAGCTTGACCGTCAGGGTCTGCCCGGCCTGGGCGCGCAGCAGGTACGAGACCGGCGTGCGGTTCGAGGCCCGTCCCTCCAGCGTGGCCGAGATGGCCCCCGGCTGGAAAGTCACCCGGCGCGGGATGGTCACCCCGAGGGTGAAGCTGGCATCCTGGCTGCTGCTGCCCAGCACCTGGATGTAGTAGTCGCCCGACTCGGGCAGCCGGACCTTGCCTTCCGAGCCGTCGACCGCCAGCAGGACCGCCCCGTTGCGGGCGTTGACAAAGCGCAGGCGCAGGTCGCTGACGGCCGAGGCGAACGAGGCCATCAAATACTGGTCCCGCTCGGCCCACACCACGTAGCTGCGCACCGCCCCGGCCCGCACGACCTGATCGGTCAGCCCGGCGTGGGTCGCCCCGGTGGCAAACTCGATCCGCGTGGCGCTGACCGGCGGGGTAGTCGGCGTGGGGGTCGGCCCGACCACGATCCGCGCGAAGAGCGGCTGGCTCCGCCCGCTGCCCAGGCCCAGCAGGGACCCGACCCCGGCCGGCGGGTTGGCTAGGGCGAACATCCACTCGCTGGTGTAGGTGCCGGGTGAGGTGGGCGCGACCATGCCGACCGACAGGTCGACCGTCTGCCCTGGCCCGACGTTGCCGGGCAGGCTGACCTGGTCGACCGTGCCAAGCCGCGTGCCGCCCGTGAAGGTCAGCGCGTAAAGCTGCTGGTTGGGGCCCCACGTGCAGGAGCCGTCATTGCGCACCCGCCAGGTCTTGGTGAAGGTCGCCCCGGGCGCCATGCGCGTGTCATCCGGGATGGTGACATCGGCGACAAAAGTGGCCAGGTAGGTGCAGCCGGCCGGCCGGGTGGCGCTGGGCTGGGTGGTAGCCGTCGGCGGGGGCGGCGGCGTGTTGGTGGGCGCGGTCGTCTGGGTGGGCTGCGCGGTGGCAGTGATCAACTCCGGCGCGCCGGTGGCGGTCGTCCCGACCGTGGCGGTCAGGAAGACCGGCGTGGCGGTCTCAGCGGACGCCAGGGGCCGGGTCGGCAGCGCGCAGGCAGCCTGCGCCAGGCCCAGGACGAGAAAGATCAAAATCAAGCGATACGGTTTCATGCGTTCCTCCAGAGTACAGGCCGAGCCGTCTTGCCCCCTTGCTTCGTCAGGCGACTCTGGAGATTAAAACGCTGATCGCGGCCAAAAAGTTCCCGGAGGGGCGCTTCAACCGCCGGTGGCGATCTTGTCGTCGACCAGGATCGCGATGGTCTCATCATCCAGGTCTTTAAAGCTGAAATCCGGTTCGGGGATGGCGAGTTCGGTGGTCGGATCGAAATCGTTTTCCATGGTCTGGTTCCCTTTCAATGATAATAAATCAGATAAGATGTGTCATATTCACGTGAGATTCGGCTGTCTTTGCTAAAAATGATATGACACATAATAAGGCGCGGGCGGGCCCGTTACAATTACCCAAATGGGTACTTTGTCTGGGTGGAAACGTGACGATACCTCACCCCCGGCCCCTCTCCAAAATCGCCAAAGCCCGATTTTGGAGAGGGGTGAGTCTTTAAGCGGTTCGCGTGGGCATTTCGCATAAATGGTCGAGCAGAAGGCACCCCCTCTCCAGAAACTGCCGATCTTGCAGTTTCTGGAGAGGGGGCGGGGGGTGAGGTTTCTTTTGCGCGTGCGGGAACCGCCAGTCGCATCATCGCCAGGCGGATTGATTGACGCATGACCGCTTTTATGCTATGCTAATTTTTGTGTAAACGTTTTCTTAACGCGCCAGAACCCGCGTTTTTTCCAGCACGACCCATATTACCCTGTTCGCAGGAGGTATCATGACCAAACCCAACGTTCATGCCGTGCACCGCGATTGGGACCGCGAATTTCCCGTGATTGTCCGCACCGAGGGGATCTACCTGTACGACCAGGACGGCCGCCGGTACATCGACGGCTCGGGC
>CAZBDC010000139.1:10439-13953 GCA_964490575.1 uncultured Anaerolineaceae bacterium
GGCACGGCGTGGCCGAGATCCCCGCCGCCATGCAGGCCCAGGCCGGGCGCTTCTCCTTCTACCCGGCCCACGCCTTCACCAACCAGGCCTTCCTCGACCTGTGCGACCTGATCGTCGGCTTATTGCCCGGCGAGCTGCGCGACAACGCCCGCGTGTGGGTCACCTGCACCGGCACCGACGCGGTCGACGACGCCGTGCGCCTGGCCCGCCAGTACTGGGTCGAGAGCGGGCAGCCTTCCAAATACCAGGTCATCTCGCGCTGGCAGTCCTTCCACGGCAACAATATCTCAGTCGCCGGGCTGTCGGGGCTGAGCGCGCGGCGCAAGATCTTCCAGCCGATGTATATCGACTCGCCTCACATCCCGCCGGCCTTCTGCTACCGCTGCGCCTACGAAAAGACCTACCCGGATTGCGGCCTGCTGTGCGCCCGCGCGCTCGAGACGGCCATCCGCCAGCAGGGCCCGGAGAACGTGGCGGCCTTCATCGCCGAGCCAGTGGTGGGCGCCGCGCTGGGCTGCGTCCCAGCCCCGCCCGGCTACTTCCAGGAGATCCGCGCCATCTGCGACCGCTACAACGTTCTCTTCATCGCCGACGAGGTGATGACCGGTTGGGGCCGCACCGGGCGCATGTGGGGCGTCGAGCACTGGGACGTGACCCCCGACATCATCGCCACTGCCAAGGGCATGACCGCCGGCTATACCCCGCTTTCGGCCATCATCGCCCGCGACGAGCTGTGGGCCGCGCTCGAGTGCAACCACTCGCCCTTCAAGGCCGGGCACACCCTCAACGCCAATGCCGTCTCGTGCGCCGGGGCCATCGCCGTCATCCGCTACGGGCTGGAGCACGGCCTGGCCGAGAACGCCCGCCTGCGCGGCGAGCAGGCCCTGGCCGGGCTGCGCGCGATGATGGTCCGCCACCCGCTGGTCGGCGACGCGCGCGGGCTGGGGCTGATGTTCGGTTTCGAGCTGGTCCAGGACCGGGCCGCCAGAACGCCCTTCCCGCCCGGCACGCGGGTCAGCAGCCGCTTCGAGCAGGCCGCCCTGGCGCGCGGGCTGGTGACCTACCCCTGCACCGGCACGCTCGACGGCGTGCTGGGCGACATGGTCCTGATGGCCCCGCCGCTGGTGATCGACGCGGCCGAGATGGACGCGCTGCTGGCCATCCTGGATGACACGCTCGGCGCGCTCGAGCAGGACCTGGGGCTGGCCTGAGATGATCAAACTCTCGCTGGCCATCCAGACCCCCGAAGTGGAGCCGGCCCTGCCGGTGGCGCTGCTGAGCGGCGCATTCGAAGAGAAGCTGCGCAAAGCCGCCGAATACGGCGCGCAGGGCGTCGAGCTGATGTCGATCAACCCGGCCCGCCTGGACGCGGACGAGATCGCCCGCCAGCTCACCCGGCACGGCCTGCAGGCGGCGGCAGTCTCGAGCGGCGGGATGGCCATGGCGGCCGGGCTGACCCTCCTGCACGCCGACGCGCTGCGCGCCAGCCAGGCTCGCAACCGCCTGAACCTGCTGATCGAGTTCGCCGCGCGGGTCGGCGCGCCGCTGGTGACGGTGGGCGGCTTCCGCGGGCGGCTGGCCCACCTGCCCGGCGGGCAGGGCCAGGAGATGCTGGCGCAGATCCTCACCCAGGCCGCTGACCTGGGCGCGCGCCAGGGCGTGCGCCTGGTGATCGAGCCGCTCAACCGCTTCGAGACCGATTTCATCCGCACCGCCCAGGAAGGCCTGGCCTTCATCGAAAAGCTCGGCCACCCCGGCCTGGGCCTGCTGCTGGATACCTTCCACGTCAACATCGAAGAGCGCTCCTGGACGGAACCGTTCGCGCAGGCCCTGGCGGCCGGGCGGCTGTGGCACGTTCACCTGGGCGACAACAACCGCCTGTCGCCCGGGCAGGGGCTGATCGACTTCAAAGCCATTGTGAAAGTGCTGGCCGCCGGCGGCTACCCTGGCTTTCTCTCGGCCGAGCTGCTGGCCCTGCCGGATCCCGACACGGCTGCCCGCCTGACGATCGAGCACATGCGGCCCGTCCTTTCGACCTGGCAGGGTGCGCTATGAAACTGAGCTGTTTGCCGGTATCCTTCTTCCCCCAGATTCTGTCCGGCCAGATGAGCGTGGCCGAATGGGCACGGATGGGCGCCCGGCTCGGGCTGGACGCGATCGACCTGAGCATCTTGTTCGTCCCCGACCGCTCGCCGCGCGCAACAGCGGACCTGCGCCGGCAGATCGAGGCGGAGGGGATGCGGGTGGCGATGGTCACCACCTACCCCGACCTGACCCACCCCGACCCGCACCGGCGGGCGGAGGAGGTCCGGCTGGAGACGGAGGCGGTCGCCGTGGCTGCCGCGCTGGGGGCGCAAATGGTGCGCGTCACCGCCGGGCAGGCCCACCCCGAGACGCCGCGCGCGGACGGCATCCAATGGGCGGCCGAGGGGCTCCACGCGCTGGTCGACGCCGCGGCCGGGTCGGGCGTCACGCTGGTCTACGAGAATCACTCCAAGCCGGGGGTGTGGACCTACACCGACTTCTCCGAGCCGCCGGACGTGTTCCTCGAGATCGCCGCCCGGACGGCCGGGTGCGGGCTGAAGATCAACTTCGACGTCGGCAACGCGGCCGCCTTCAGCGCGGACCCGCTGGCGCTGCTGGAGGCCGTGCTCGAGCGGGTGCACAGCGTGCATGCCTCCGACACCGCCGCGCGCGGGCGCCTGGAGCACGTCCTGCTGGGCACCGGCGTCACCCCCTACCCCGCCCTGTTCGCCCGCCTGCGCCGCGCGGGCTGGGACGGCTGGATCTGCATGGAAGAGGCCTCCAACCAGGGCGAGGAAGGCGTCGCCCGGGCGGCGCGCTTCGTCCGCGAGACCTGGGAGGAAAACGAATGAGAGTCGTTTTCTTACACACCCTGCCGGCCCTGGCAGCCACTTTCAGCGGCCTGGCTGAGGAGCTGTTCCCGCCCGGGGTCGAGGTCATCCACATCGCCGACGAGCTGCTGCTCAAGGTCGTCCTGCAACAGGGCGGGCTGTCGCCCTTCATCCACCGGCGGGTGGCCGGGCACGCCGCCGCTGCCGAAGAAGCCGGGGCGGCCCTGGTCCAGGTGACCTGCTCGTCGATCTCGCCCTGCGTCGACGCCTGCCGCCCGCTGGTTTCCATCCCGGTGCTGAAGATCGACGAACCCATGGTCGAAAAAGCCCTGACGCTGGGCTCCCGGATCGGGATCGCCGCCACCGCCCCGACCACGCTCCAGCCGACCAGCGAGCTGGTCCGGCGCATGTCCGCCGAGGCCGGCAAGACCGTCCAGGTCGAGCCGCTGCTGTGCGAGGGCGCCTACGCGGCCCTGTTCGGCGGCGACCAGCCCCGCCATGACCGGATTGTGGGCGAGACCATCCTGGCCCTGCTGGCCCGCTGCGACGTGGTCCTCCTGGCGCAGGCCTCGATGGCGCGCGTGCTGGACGGCCTCGACCCGGCCCGGCTCACCCGCCCGGTGCTGACCAGCCCGCGCCTGGCGGTCGAATCGGCCCGC
>CAZBDC010000139.1:13963-14781 GCA_964490575.1 uncultured Anaerolineaceae bacterium
CCAGACGCCCCTCCGATCTCACGTCGTCCTGCACCCGGGCGGGCTGTCGCCCGTCATCCACCGGCGGGTGCTCGACCGGCTGGCCCAACCCGCCGCCTGACCCGCGTGGGCGAGCAGCCGTGCAGAAGCGCTGGGACCTCCTGGGGGTGGGCATCGCCGCCGTAGACGAGTTGCTGACGGTCGAGCGCTTCCCCCAGCCCGACGAGAAGATCCCCATCCGCGCCATGCAGCGCCAGGGCGGCGGGCAGGCGGCTACGGCCCTGGTGGCAGCGGCCCGCCACGGCGCGCGGGCGGCCTTCTGCAGCAGCCTGGGCGAGGATGACCTGTCGCAGTGCGCGATCCAGGACCTCGAGCGCGAGGGCGTCGACTGCGCGCCCGTCCTCCGCGCCGCGGGCGCGCGCCCGGTCTACGCGGTGGTCATCGTCGTCGCCGGGACCGGCAGCCGCACCATCCTGCACGACTCCAGCGGCGTGCGCGACCTGGCCCCGGGCGAGCTCGACCCGGCCTGGATCGCCGCCAGCCGGGTGGTCCTGGTCGACCACAACCTGCCGCGCGCCGCGCTGGAGGCCGCCCGCCTGGCCCGCGCCGCCGGCATTCCGCTGGTGGCCGACCTGGAGAAGCCCGCCATGCCCGGGTTGGGCGAGCTGCTGCCGCTGGTCGACCACCTGATCGTCGCCGCCCCCTTCGCCCGCCAGGTGACCGGGCAGGAGCAGCCGCCCGACATGGTCCGGGCGCTCTCCGCGGGGCGCCCGGCCTGCGTGGGACCTGCGGCGGGCGCGAGATCGGAAGAGCACACGTCTGAACTCCAGTCACCGCTC
>CAZBDC010000140.1:0-14649 GCA_964490575.1 uncultured Anaerolineaceae bacterium
CGGTTTTCCTCAAGGGGATGACCGCACTACTTTTTGTCTAAACTCGAATTTTAAATGACCTTACTTAATTATAGGCACTTTTGACCGGTGAATCGAGACTTCATGGCAGGATTTGCACTGCTGAGACAAAATGGCTCGAAAATTGGCCTTATCCGTGTTATGCTTAAGCGCCTGTGGCGCTTTGCAGGAAATCCCATCTTCGAGTTGATTTTGCCTATTAGGAAAATCCTATGGCTACCATTCATGATGTAGCAAAACTGGCCGGCGTCGCCCCAATCACCGTTTCACGGGTGATCAATCGTTCAGGTTATTTTAGCCCTGAGACTCGCGAGCGCGTTGAAAAGGCGATTCAGGAACTGGGATATGTGCCAAATACCCTGGCACGTAGCCTGCGATCCAAGCGTACGAATACCCTGGCCCTGATCTTGACAGACTTTACCAACCCTTTTTTTACCACGCTCGCCCGTGGGGTCGAGGATACGGCCAGTGACGCCGGCTTCACCGTCATCTTCTGCAACACGGACGAATCAGAGAGCGAAGAGGCGAAGTACCTGCAGGTGCTCATGCAGAAGCAGGTGGATGGGTTTCTGCTGGTGCCTGCCCAGAGCCAACCGGGTTCGATCCGCCAGATCCGCAAGCACGGCGAACCGGTCGTCGTGCTTGACCGCCGCGTGCCTGATGCAGCAGTAGATGTAGTGCGCTGCGATTCGGAAGAGGGCGCGTATAAATTAACCAACCTGCTGATCTCGCTCGGCCATCGACAGATTGCCGTGCTCAGTGGGCCGCCGACCGTCTCGACTGCTGCGGACCGGGTTGCGGGATGCCGCCGGGCCATGCAGGAAGCCGGTCTGCCACTCGATGAAAGCCATATCCTGTACGGTGAATATACCCAGGCCAGCGGGTATGCCCTGGCTCGTAAGGCACTGGATCTCTACCCGCGTCCAACGGCTATGTTCGCTGCCAATAACTTCATCAATATCGGCGCGCTGAAAGCGATCCAGGAGACCGGCTTAGAGGTCCCTGAAGACGTGGCCCTGGTCGGGTTTGACGACCTTCCGCCAGCTATGCTAATGTTCCCGTTCTTCACTGTAGCTGCGCAACCGGCGTACGAAATGGGCCGCCAGGCTACCCTGCTGCTGCTTGAACGGCTGTCCGGTGAAGCGACCGGCCCCTATCGTGAGATCGTCCTGCCGACAGAAATCGTTATCCGCCATTCCAGTGGAGATCCGATTGCCTGAGCACCGGCTCCATTCATTAAATTACCCTTCAAATTCTTGAGGTGTCAAATGGGAACTGCTGTCGATTACTTGAAGAAAGATGACCTGATTGTAATTACCGGTGGGGGGGGCTTCATCGGTGGATCATTGGCTCGCTATTTCCACAACCAGGGCTTCACCCGCATCCGCGCCGTTGACCGCAAGCCGCTGCCGGACTGGTACCAGCGCGTACCGGGCGTCGAGTGCCTTTCGATGGATCTGAGTGAGAAGCAGAATGCGGTCCGCGCGGTCGAAGGGGCTGTGGAAGTTTACAACCTGGCGGCTGACATGGGCGGGATGGGCTTTATCGAGCGCTTCCGGGTCGAATGCCTGCGCAGCGTCCTGATCAACACGCACATGATCGAAGCGGCCTACCGGGCCGGCGTCGAGCGTTATTTCTACTCTTCCTCCGCCTGTGTCTATAACACGACTCTGCAGCAGGATCCTAACGTTCGGGCGCTCAAAGAATCCGATGCTTACCCGGCCATGTCAGAACGTGGTTACGGCTGGGAAAAGCTGATCAGTGAGATGTTCTGCCAGGAATATTGGGCCGAGCGTGGGATGAAGACCTTTATCGCGCGTTTCCACAATGTGTTTGGCCCGAACGGGACCTGGTTTGGCGGGCGCGAAAAGGCCCCGGCAGCCCTTAGCCGCAAGGTCATCGAAGCCAAAGATGCCGGGCGGCACGAGATCGAAATTTGGGGCGACGGCACGCAGACTCGCAGCTTCATGTACATCGACGACTGCGTCTACGGGATCGACCGCATCACCCATTGTGATGACCTGATCGCGACGCCCATCAACCTGGGCACCAGCGAACTGGTTTCGGTCAACCAGCTGGTAGACTATATTGAAGAGATCGGCGGGGTGAAGCTGGAGAGGCACTACAAGCTCGACGCGCCGCGCGGGGTAGCCGGGCGCAACAGTGACAACACTTTTATCCAACAGGTGCTGCATTGGGAGCCTTCCACACCCTTAAAAGAGGGCCTCAAGCCAACTTATGCCTGGATCGAGCAGCAGTATTATGATCGCAAGGCCGGCAAACGCGTCGTGACCGATTGACCGGATCGGAGGTTGATATGGAAATCGAAAAGGGCCCGTTTGAGCCAACCTGGGAGTCGCTGCGGACATTTGAATGCCCGGATTGGTTCCGGGATGCTAAGTTCGGGATCTGGTCTCACTGGGGACCGCAGTCTGTGCCGATGTATGGCGACTGGTACGCCCGCCACATGTACGTCGAAGGCTCTGACCAGTACCGCTATCACATCCGCAAGTTTGGGCATCCTTCCCAATTTGGTTATAAGGACGTGATCAGCCTGTGGAAAGCCGAACGTTTCGACCCGGAAGGGCTGATGGATCTTTATGTGCAGGCCGGGGCGCGCTATTTCGTGGCCCAGGCGGCGCACCATGACAATTTCCATAACTGGAACTCCAGCAGCCACCCGTGGAACGCCGTGAAGATGGGCCCAGGGCGCGATATCATTGGCCTCTGGCAGGCGGCGGCCCGCGCGCGCGGGCTTCCGTTTGGCTTCTCCGAGCACATGGGCGCCACGTTCACCTGGTTCAAGCCGAACAAGGGGGCTGACAAGGCCGGGCCGTATGCCGGCGTTCCCTACGATGGGAATGACCCTGCCTATGAAAACCTCTACCTGCCCAACCGGAATGCCGGCGACCTGGGGGCCGGCGAGTGGTATACCCGCGATCCATGGTGGCATCAGAAATGGTTTGGCTACGTAAAAGAGCTGATCGACCTTTACCAGCCCGACCTGCTCTATTCAGATGGCGGCGTGCCGTTTGGCGAATACGGGCTGAATATTGTTGCTCACCTTTATAACACCAGCGCCCGGCGCTCTGGCGGGCGCAACCAGGCTGTTTATACCCAGAAGGACCGCAACGTCGATGTCCTTTCCGTGGGGGTATTCGATATCGAGCGCAGCCAGCGGCCGGATATTTTCCCTTATGTCTGGCAGACGGATACCAGTGTCGGCGATTGGTTCTACAACGTCCGCGATGTTTATAAAACCCCTCAGCAGGTGATCGAAATGCTGGTCGATATCGTCAGCAAGAACGGCAACTTGCTGCTGAATATTCCCCAGCGCCCGGACGGCACGCTGGATGATGAGTGCCTTTATCTGCTGCACCGGCTGGCCGAGTGGATCGAGGTCAATGGAGAAGGCATTTACGGCACGCGTCCCTGGAAGGTTTGCGGGGAAGGCCCTTCGCAGGTGATCATCGAGGGCTTCCGCGAAGACGCGGTGGATTGGACGATCGAAGACTTTCGCTTCACGACCCGCGATGGCCGGCTGTATGTCTTCCAGATGAAGTGGCCCGAGGGCGGGAAAACCGTCATTCGCAGCCTGAGCAGCGCGAGCGCGCCGCCCGTGGCGCGGGTGACCGTCCTGGGAGACGCCGGACCGGTGAAGTTCGAGCAGACCCCGCGCGGGCTGGCGATTGACCTGCCCATGCGTAAGCCGGTCGAATTTGTGCAGTACTACCGGATTGATTTCGGGTAGGGATCGCCCGATGCCAGATCACTTGCCATCGATGGCCGACCTGATCGGCAGCATCCCTTACCGGATGGCGCTGGCTGGGGGCTGGATCGACCAGCCTTTTGTGTCCCGGCACAACCCTGATCCGCCCGGGTCGATGGTGGTGGTGAGTCTTGAGCCTGTTTTCCGCTTTATGGACCGCAGCGGCATGGCTACTTCAACCCGCAAAGTAGCCATGCAGTTATGGGGTGCCTGCCTGCCAGAAGGAGACCCGCAGGCGCTGGTCCGCCAGCTTTACGAAGCCGAAAACCTGGGCAAACCCGAGCCATCCGGCGCGCAGGATATGGCCGGGTTAATCCTGCCAGGAGTCAGCCGGCTAGATTTTGACGCCGGCTTCGAAGGCGGGTATTTTCCCGCCAACATCGAATCCTGCCGCGACCCGCGCGTCGTGAGCTGGATTGAAGAAGTCTTCTACTTCATCCCGGTCAACCAGCGCCCGCCAGGCTATAACCCGCTGGAGACGAAAAATCTGCATCCCGAATGGATCCGGCGCCTGGGCCAGAGCGGACGGGCCTGTTATGCGGCCCTCCTGGCTATGGATCTCCGCGCGCTGGGGGAATCACTGAATGATTGCATGCGCTGCTGGGAGGCGATTTTACCCGGGACCGTCCGGCACCCAACCATCCCGGTTGATCTGCCCGGCCTGTTGAGGTATTACCAGGGGCGCTACCCTGGCGCGATGTACTCTGGCTGTGGTGGGGGGTACCTGTTGGTTGTCTCGGAGAAGCCGGTTGAGGGCGGTTTCCGGGCGAAGGTTCGCAATTAATGGCAGGCAGAGAAATGAACCCTGTATTTGTCTCTGGCGGTTTTGATAACCTGCGCTCGCGCGATATCCGCTTCCTGCAGGAAGCGGCGCGTTTTGGCCTGGTCGATGTGGTTCTCTGGTCGGATTCTCTCCTGCGTGATTTGACCGGCTGCCCGCCTGATTTTCCGCAAGAAGAGCGCCTCTACCTGCTGGAATCCATCCGCTACGTTCATTCGGCTCACCTGGTGGAGGATTTACCCGATGCAGACAGCCTCCCTGCCGGGCTGGCTGCCGGCGGCGGGATCTGGATTGTCAATCAGGCCGGGGACCGGCCGGCTCGCCAGGCTTTCTGCCAGGCGCACGGCCTGGATTACCGGGTCCTTCCGGATGACGTGTTAGCCGGTTTCCCTTTATCCGAGGGCAACAATCCGGGCCCGGATGCCGGGCGAAAGAAGGCCCTGGTGACCGGCTGCTACGACTGGCTGCACTCCGGTCATGTGCGCTTCTTTGAAGAAGTGGCCGAACTGGGCGACCTGTACGTGGTGGTCGGCCACGACGAAAATGTCAGGTTGCTCAAAGGGGAAGGCCACCCGCTGTTTCCGCAGGAAGAGCGCCGTTACATGGTGGGGGCCATCCGCTTTGTTAAACAGGCGTTGGTCTCGAGCGGCTGGGGCTGGATGGACGCGGAGCCGCAGATTGCCGAGGTCCGCCCGAATATCTACGCGGTCAACGAAGACGGCGATAAACCCGAGAAACGGGCTTTCTGCCAGGAACACGGGCTGGAATACGTGGTGCTGAAACGGCTGCCAAAGGAAGGACTCCCGCGCAGGGAGAGCACGCGCCTGCGCGGGTTTTAGGAACTACCGGACGCCGCAGGCCTGCAAACAGGCCTGCATGTGGCCGCGCGCTTCTGCCGCGATGACCGCGCACTGCACCAGGCTGTATTCTTTGGCGCCGATGACTTCAAAATCGAGCGGGCCGCTGTACCCGTGATCCGCCAGGACCTTGATATAGCCCAGCAGATCGATATCGCCGCGCCCATTGGCCTGTAGTTCGGGCTTGCCCGGGCCCTGCTGGCGACCTTTGCAATCGCGGATGTGGACGTGGCGGACGCGGGAGATGACCTTGCTCAGCGCCTCGACCGGGTTCTCGCCAGACCGGTAGATGTGGGAAGGATCCATGTCGATCCCGAAGGCCGGCGAGGTGATCGCTTCCATGACCTTCAATGTGGTTGGCGTGTTGTAGATGGCTGCGCCAACATGCGCCTTGACGCACAGGGTCACCCCGTAGCGCTCGGCCATCTTTGCCAGGTTGCCCAGGCTGTCGATGGCCTGCTGCAAAAGGGCTTCATCGTTGGATTTCCCACCGGGCCCGCAGTTGACAATCGGGATGCCCAGTTCGGCCGCGGCCTGGAAAGCCTGCTCCATCCGGGCCGGGTCCTGCGAGGGCTGTTCCATGGCCAGCAGCTCCAGCCCGTAGGTTTGCGAGAGCTGCCGGATTTCGCCGACCAGGTCGCGCCAGTGGGCGAGGACCAGGTGCTGGCTCATCCCGTCGATAGCCGAGAGCTCGATGCCATCGTAACCGGCCATCGCCAGGTGTTTGAAGGCGGTTTCCATATCGTGACCGCCGAAGAGGACTGAATTTGCGCCAAGTTTCATAAGGTTTCCTGTTTGTGTTTTGCGCGGGGCTGACCAACCGGCCCCGCGCATTGCGTGAATACTTCGCTCAGTTCACCGGTACGACATTGCCGGTTTTTATCGACACAATTGCTGCTGCCAGCACCTTTTGGGCTGCCAGGCCGTCTGCGCCGGAGCCGTCGATCTTCTCCGGGTCGACCCCGGCGGTCACCTCTTCCAGGAACTTGTGGATGCGGTCCTGGAAAGTTGATTCGAAGCCATATACCCCGCCGAAGATCGGGTTAGTGTAAACTGTCTTTTCCAGGTTGCCGGCCGGGTAGAGCGTCACCTGCTGGAACATGTCTTCGATGACGAACCGCCCGCCGGTCCCGGCCACCTCGCAGCGCTCCATGGGGTGCCCGCGCTCGATATCGTAGCTGCCGGTCAGAGTCCCGACCACGCCGTTTTTGAAGCGCATGTTGAAGGTGGCGGTCGACCACAGGGTTCGCCCGGGCGCCTTTGTCACGAAGCAGTGGACCGACTCGACATCTCCACAGAAGTAGCGCATGATATCGACAGTGTGGGGATGCAGGGCCTGGATCTGGAAGTAGGGAGAAGACTCGGTTGGGTTTTTAATCCACATGCTCATGTTGACAAACAACAGGTGGCCTAACCGTCCTTCTTCCACCCATTGCTTCGCCTTTCGATGGGCCAGGTTGAAGCGATGGTTGAGGTTGGCGCCCAGGTACAGCCCTTTTTCGCGGGCTTTGGCGACCATTTCCTCTGCTTTAGGGATCTCGTTGCTGATCGGCTTTTCGCACAGCAGGTGGCAGCCGGCTTCGAGAACCTGCATGGCGGGCAGGTAGTGATCGCCGCCGTTCTCCACCCCGGCCGTACAAACGCTGACCAGGTCTGGCTTTATTTTTTCGAGCATGGTCGGCGCATCGTAGAAACCAGGCACGCCCAGCCGGGCGGCGGCTGCATCTGCCCGGTCCTGGCGGATGTCGCATACGCCCACCAGCTGGGCCAGCTTATCGGCCTGGTACATGTCGGCATGGCGGTTGCCAATCGGCCCCATGCCAATCACGCATACACGTAAGGTCATTCTATCCTCCCGAAGGCATCAGCCTTCGTTTTTCTCTTTCGCCGGCATCTCATACCCATATTCCAGCATGGCCGGTTCAAAGAAGTCGAAATAATTGTTTTCCGGGTCGGTCTTCCAGCGCCCGATTACATCCGGCCGCACGATAATGCGCGCCAGCGGGATCCCCAGAAACTCCTCCAGCCTGGCCAGGGTTTCTTCCTGTTTGAGGACGAAATCTTCAAAGCGCACTTCGATCCAGTGCGCCGGTTTAGGCGTAGCTTTAACCAGGTCATACTGGTATTTCCACGAGATCGCCCGGCGCAGGCGTGGATCTTCGGTCGGGGGGTAGGGGATGCCAAAATCATTCAGGTCATCGGTCAGGTGCCGGCCGATGATCGAGTCGCGCGGGTTGCGGATCCAGAAGATGAAGCGAGTTTCGGGGAACATGCGGGCGATCCACGGGAAAACCAGGGTCGTCTCCGGGATCTTCCATCCGTGCAGGCGCGACTTATCTGCCAGCACAGTTTTCAGGTAGCTGTTGATCAGCCGGGTGAACTCCGGGTCGATTTCTCCTTCCAGCGCGGCGCTCCAATCCCAGCTCAGGTCACCCTGCCAGCGGACATACCTGGCAAAGACCCGGCAGGCCTCGTACATATCCTGGGGAGGCAGCAGGTCGCCTGACCGGTTCTGGGGCTCACCCATAAATACGTCGCTGGCAGTGAGGGTATGCGAGATGGCGCGGGTGCCAGAGTGGCCTCGCCCGATAACGGTAATGAGTGTCATGAAGTCTCCTTGCCTGGCCTAGTACTCGACTTTGACGACTTGCCCGGTCTCCCACGAACGGATGATAGCTTCGATGACTGTCTGCACCCTGAGCGCATTCTCACCGGAGGCGTTGATTTCTTCGGGGCTGACCTCGGCCAGGTTCTGTTCCACCCAGGCGCCGATCCGGCTGCCAAAGGTCTCGTTGAAGCCCATCATGCCGCCCAGGTAGTCGTAGTGCTCCGACTGCCGGCTGCGGCGCGGGTAGAAGTGCAGGTGCTCGCAGGCGTCTTCCAGCACAAAGCGGGCATCCGAGCCTACCACTTCCAGGTGTTCCAGCCCGTAGCTGCCGCCCGCATCATAGCTGCCGCGCAGGTGGCCGATGATGCCGTTCTTGAAAAGCAGGTTTGCCTGCACGTTCGACCAGCACACGCGCCGGCCATCCGGCCCATCGGCCCGTGGCCCGCGCTTAAAGAAGGCCTGCACCTGGTCGACATCGCCGGCAAAATAGCGCATCACGTCCAGCGAGTGCGGGTGCAGCGCCCGGATGTGGAACCAGGGCGAGGTTTCGTTCGGGTTGTTGATCCACATGGTCATGTTGATCATGTTCACCTCGCCCAGGCGGCCCTCGGTGACCCACTCTTTGGCCTTCAGCGCGGCCGGGGTGAAGCGGTGGTTGAGGTTGACGCCGTAGCGCAGGTTTTTCTTCTTCGCCAGCGCGACCATCTCTCGGGCGTGGTCCAGGTTGTTGGAAATCGGTTTTTCGCCCAGGACGGGGATGCCGGCTTCCAGCAGTTCCATGGTTGGGACATAGTGGTCGCCGCCGTTTTCCACGCCGGCTGTGGCCATGCTGGCCGCGTCGAACTGCAGGCCGCTCGCCAGCATCTCTTTGACCGAGTAAAAGCCCTGGCAGCGGTAGCGCTCGGCAGCCCGGTCGGAGCGCTCGTGGATGATATCGCATACCGCCACGATCTCGACATCGGGCCGTTTTTCGTAAACCTGGGCATGGATATTACCAATATTGCCGACGCCAACGATTGCAACGCGCAGTTTCTTCATTGAATTATTTCCTTTCTCCAGCCTGCAGCCGGGCGGCCTGGGCCGGATCGCCAATGTGGAGGGTGTCGTAAGCTTGCTGAGAGGACTTGAAAGCGCCAACGCCGTCGTGACCGTGCCAGTCCCCCTGGTTGTAGATTGGGTTGGGCTTGCCGGTTTCCGCCGTCCGGCGGGAGATGTGCTGTTCCATCCGGCCGCGCAGGAAGGCGACCACATCCGGGAGCTGCTCGGCCAGGTTGTTATTCTCCAGCGGATCTTCGATCAGGTTATACAGCTCGACTTCCGGCTTGAAGTGGATATCGGGTTCCAGCGCGACGATCAGCTTCCAGATTGGCGTGCGCCAGCCGTGTTTGCGCATCCAGGTGCACTCGGTGATGTAGAACTCGCCCGGGTGTGAGGTCACTTCACCTCGCGCCATCGGCATCAGGCTCTTGCCGTCGAAAGCGATGCCCGGGTCGATTCCCATCAATTCCATCAAGGTCGGCACGAGATCCTCGTGCAGGTTGAAGCCCTTGACACGCTTGCCAGCCGGGACCTTGCCCGGGTAGCGGATGATCAGCGGAACGTGCAGGGTCGGCTCGTACAGCCCGTGGTGATCGAAGTAGCAGTCGTGGTCGTAGAGCGTCTCGCCGTGGTCGGAGTTGATGACCACGATGGTTTCTTCCTCGATCCCGAGTGATTCGATGGCCTGGAAGATCACCTGGATGCAGGAGTCCATGTAGGCGACGGCGCCGTCGTACTGGGCAATGACGTAGTCTTTGTCGGTAATCCCCGGGGGCATCCAGGACGCGAAGAAATCGCGGAATGGCTTGAAGGCCATGACCGGGTCCATCGAGTGGTTATTTGGGTCGGTCTCGTTGCCGTGGTAGAACGCCCGCTCGAACTGGCCGGGCGGCAGGTAGGGCGCGTGGGGGTCCATGTGGCGCAGGAAGAGGAAGAACGGCTTGCGTTTTCCGGCCAGCCGCTCCAACTCGGGGATGGCCACCTTGTTCAGTTCTTCGGCCTTGTGGCTGCGGCCTTCGTTCCAGCTGCCCCAGCCGGGGAACTGCAGGTACGTATCAAACCCGCGTGAGGCCGGGTTGCCGGAAAAGCCGACGCAGGTGGTGTTATATCCCTGCTCGCGCAAGATTTCAGGCAGAGTCTTGACACCTTCGGCAATGGGGCCTTTATGGCGCAGGGCCACGACCTGGGTGCTGAAGACATCCATGCCGGTCAGCATCGAGGTGTAGGCGCTGCTGGTCGGAATATAGGCGCTGTAAGTGTTCTCGAACAGCGTTCCACCCTGGGCATAGCGATCGATAAAGGGGGTGGTCAGACGATGGTAGCCGTACCCGCTCATGTGATCGGCGCGCAGCGAGTCGATGCCGATCAGGATCAGGTTAGGCAGCTTAGGCTTTTTGGTGGGGGACATATTACCTCCAGGTGAAATAGTATTTACAAGTATATATCGATTCCCGGATAAAACCAGCTATTTGGGATCAGCTCTTTAACTCCGGGTTACATGACTTGGGCATAAATTTTGCACTTTTGATGCTGCCAAAAAAATAATTGTATCCCCAGGCCGGTGATGGGGTAAAATGAAGGAATGGAGATTCCCGATCGTCAAGTAACATTGGCTGAGTTACGCCGGAATAACGGTGAGCGTGGCTCGCGCAAATTTGTGGCCTTCCAGGGCGTTGTGTATGATGTCACGGATTGCCCGCGCTGGCGGCTCGAGCTGCACGAGCGGTTGCACTTCGCCGGGCTGGACCTGACGGATGAACTCCGGGATGCCCCCCATCGAGAAGGGGTATTCACGCGGCCGTGCGTAAAAGTGGTTGGGCGGCTTGAGGAATGAGTCTTACGCCATCCATTGGCGGAGATCGGCGATCGCCTGTGGCGCAACTGCCTCGTAGTCGTACTGGTATAGGTCGAGCGCCAGCGCTCCCTCGAACCCCACTTTCCCTAGAGTAGACAAATAAGCAGGCAGGTCCATATCTCCTTCGGATGGCAGCAGGTGATTATGAACGCCGGAGCGCATATTTTCGATGTGGCCATGCACGATCTTTGGCCCGACCTGGCGGATGGAGGCAATCGGGTCCGGGTCGCACAGGAAGACGTGCCCCAGGTCGAGATTGGCGGCCAGGTTGGGGGAGGGGATCGCCTCGAACAGGCGCAGCAGATCAGCGGTCGAGCCAACGATAAAGCCCGGCTCAAATTCCTGGGCCAGGATCACACCGTTATTTTCTGCAATTTGGACCAGGCGGCGAGTCCTTGTGAGCATGCGCTGCCATGCTTCCGCGTCGCCTGGGCGTCGGGTGATTCCGGAAAAAATCAGGATTTGCGCCCCAAACGCGGGCGTCAGGCGGATCGCCGTTTGAGTCAGCTCGAACAACTCGTCATCGTAGATATAATCTTTGTGGTATCCGATCACGTGCGGGGCCAGTCCCAGCGCCTGGGCCTGTTCCCCGATCGCTGCGGCTTGAGCCAGGGTGAGCCGCTGGGGAAATAGCTCATCCACTTCCAGGCAAATTTCAACGCCGTCAAATCCCAGCCGGTGGATGACATTCAAAGCATCGAGAATCCCATATTGGGGTGATAAGGGTTGAGTCCGGCCGGAGAGTTTCATGAGCGGTTTTCCTCCTGGATTGGAATGAGTTCTTCGCACTTTGTAAACGATACAAGTATCAAATTAGAATACTCTGTGAGGTTATTGTAGCAGGATTGCATTTACGCTTGCCGGTATAATCGAAAGCAACCCGGCGCTGGTAACAGCGCCTTTGATAGGAGCTTGACATGAAGATGGAAATGCGCACACTTGGCCGCACGGGCCTGGAGGTAACCCTGCTCGGGCTGGGCGGCGGCGGCAACAGCCGCCTGGGGTTATCTACCGGGCAGTCGATTGAGCATGCCGCGGAAGTGGTCCGGGCCGCGCTGGACCTGGGCCTGACCATGATCGATACTGCCCGCGTTTACGGCACCGAGCCGGCGGTTGGCCGGGCGCTGAAGGGCTGGCGCAGGGATGGGGTAGTCGTTTCCAGCAAAACGCCCTACCTGGATGCGAACAGGGACCTGCTCAGCCCGCAGGCCTTCCAGGAAAACATCGATGCCAGCCTGCGCGATTTAGGCCTGGAGACGATCGATATTTATTTCATCCACGGCCTGCGGCTGCCCTATTACCAGGACTGCCGCGAGCGCTTTCTGCCGGTCCTGGAGCGCGCCCGCCAGGCCGGGAAGATCCGTTTTTATGGGGTCACCGAGGCATTTGAAACGGACACCTGCCACGAAATGCTCCAGCGCGCGGTGCAGGATGATGATTGGGATGTCTTTATGGTGGGCTTCAACCTGATCAACCCATCGGCCCGCGAACGGGTGCTGGCTGCCACGCGCCGGAAAGGGATCGGCACGCTGGGCATGTTTGCCGTCCGCCGCGCTTTGATCGATGATGCCTGGCTGCGCCTCCTGCTGCAGCGCCTGGCTGAGCAAGGAGAGATCGATCCAGGGCTGCCTGATTCGCCCGATTTTTTAGAGGCGTTGGGGCTGCGCGGGGTCAGCGAGACGCTGACCGAGGCGGCCTATCGTTTCTGCGCTTACGAGCCGTGGATGGACTGCGTGTTGAGCGGCACGAGCAGCCCGGCGCACCTGCGGGAAAACCTGGCCTCGGTGCAGCGCGGGCCGCTCCCGGCGCACACGTTGGCCCGCCTGGACCAGCTTTTTGGGCGGGTCGACAGCGTTTCAGGCCAGGTGCGGGTATAAAAATGCAAGATGATGAATGTGGCAGGCACATCCATCATCTTGCATAAAATCACATCGCATTACTCGCGGGCTAACTGCACCGCGTACGACAGGACCGGGTCGCCGCTCATCAGGACGAAATCCCGGGTGATGGGGATGCGCTCGTCCGGTACGACGCCCTGGCCTTCGAGGAAAATGCTGCCGTCTGGCAGGACGAAGCGCCCGGTCGGCACCTGCAGCGACATACCTTCGGGCAGTTCGAACTGTCCCCGGGCGACTTCGGCCTCGACCCCGGCGGTGGGGTACTGGCCCACCACCGTCATTCCCGGCACCTGGCTGAAGCCGTAAGCTTCCAGCTCGCACGCGCTGGCGCAGGCCTGGTCGACCAGCAGGATCATCCTGTCAAAACGGAACTGGTTCTCGGATGGGGTGATTTTATCGGGAAGCCCTTCTGGCTCAAATTTCCCCGTTTTCTCACTGTAGTATTCGAGCTGGCCCAGGACGATCTCCTGATCGGTCAGGAAACCGGCCAGGCCAAGCGGTGCTCCGCCGGAATTCTGGCGCAGGTCGATGATAATGGCTTCGACCTCATTGGCCTCAAATGTTTTCAAAGCCCGCTCAAACAGGCGGATGATCAGGTTCAGATCGTCGTAGTTGGAGTTGATTTTGACATAGCCAAGATCAGCCGGGATGACAAAATGCTCGACCGGCAGGGCATTGGGATCAAACCCCTGAAATGAGCTGGTGACCGAGAGCGTATCGCGCTCTGAGATCGCTTCCAGCTCGACGGTTTGCGGCTTTTCCCCGGGGTTTGCGAAGGTGACTGTGGCCTGGGTGCCGATCGGAGCGCGCGTCAGGAAGCGCACCTGTTCATAGCGCAGGCTAAAATTGGTTGAATGGGGCGCGGTGATCGGTTTGACCGCCCGGACGGCCTCGCCGATGGGCCGGCCGTTGAACCCGGTCACCACTGCGCCGGTGGTCATGCCCGCTTCATCTGCCGGGCTGTTTTCCAGCACGTAAACGACAATGATCTGTCCATCGTCGAGCTCGCGGAGGGCAAAGCCGTAGCCCCCGGCGATTTCCTCGCCGATGATGGCCCTTTCGATTTCCCCGCCATTCAGACCGACGTGCCCGTCTTTGAAGGCCAGCGAAAAATCGCGCATCGCCAGGTAAAACTTTTCGGCGTCCTTGCTGGCGCTGGCTTCGGCAACGCGGGGTGACAGCTGGGCATACAGGCTGTCCCAATCGGGCTGCTTTCCTGCCACGCCATTGAAGGCGTATTCCTTGCGGACGATCTCAAACATCCGCTCAAAGGCTTCCTGGTAGGATAGGTCGGAGAAATCTTTAATGGCGGCATCGTCGGGTTCATACAGGGTCAGCTCTGGCTCTTCGTCGCGGATCAGGGCAAATGGCTTCTGGTCCAGGTCGACGACCGAGTACCCCTGCGGGACGGGCATGGCCGGATCATCGGCAGTGAAGAGCAGCCCGTCTTCGCCAAAACCGCTGGGGAAGGACTGCGCGCCGTCTGGGGCCCAGATGACCAGTTTTCCACCGATGATCTCATCATCGTTTTCGCTGTCGGTTTTGGCGGAGGTCAGGTAGGCGGGCCAGCCGAGCGAGCGGTCATCGCCTTCGGAATAGGGGCCACCGGTCTGGTTGGGAAAATAGGCCACGCTGAAAACCTGAACCCCGGGTTCAACCTGCGCGTCCTGGTCTACATCCACCTGGACCGCGGTGGGCCGGGCTGGAAGCTGGAGCGTGAAGGACCCTTTCATTTCATCTTCATTCATTTCCAGAAAGCCCAGCGTCTGGGAGGAGACCAGATCGGAAGAGCGTCGTGTAGGGAAAGAGTGTAGGATAGGGTGTA
>CAZBDC010000141.1:0-14523 GCA_964490575.1 uncultured Anaerolineaceae bacterium
CCGCTCGCGGGCATTTTTGAATAGAAACCCGCTCTATTTGCGCAAAAACAAGGTTGGAGTATTGGGATGGGACTTCATTTCATAATTTGTATTTGTACATATAACCGTCCTCAGTTGCTTAGAAAACTTCTGACTGACCTTGATAACCAAACAGAATATCCAAGGACAATTATTATTGTTGATGGCAACCCAGGGACTGAAGAGGTAAAGAGAACCTTAATTTCTTTGCTTTGCCCTCAATATAAGCTGGTGTACATCCCATCGAACCACGCTAACCTTTCCTACCAGCGCTATTTGGGCTGGAATTATGCCAGGCAGCAAAATCCTGATATCCTTTTGTATTTAGATGATGATCTGCGAATCCCCAACCGGGACGGCATAAAAAAAATGATCCAGCCCCTGGCAGAGCAAGAAGAGGTGGTGGGCGTTACTACATCCTTTATCAGGGGCGACGTGACACAGCATCAGCAGGAAGGAATTTGGGCTGAGCATCGAACGCGGAAGAATGGGACAAATAGGATCGTTAGCCTGTTGGGCCCATCGAAGAATGTCGCGAACGGCGATATCAGCCCGAATGGAAACAAACGCCCGCCAGAATATTCGGGAAGACCTTACGGGGAAGTTGCCTGGCTTTCTGGGGGAGTCATGGCTTATCGGATGGATGCCTTGATGGAAGACTGTTTCACGGAAGACCTGTTTGCGCTCGACCAGGTTCGCTGCGGGCTGGGGGAAGATACCATTCTTTCCAGGCGGGTAGGGACGCGCGGGAAGCTGCTGTACTGTTTTGATACCCAGATCGAGCATCCGAACGAAGACACCTCAAAAGCCTATCCTACTAAAGCATTTAAGTATGGTCATGCAATCGCTTACAGCCGGCGGTTTATGAATGACCATTACATCCCTTTCGGCAAACCTACCTTCAGTCATCGCTTCGCTCTGGGGAGGAGCTACCTGGGAAACTTCCTGGTCAACTGGCTGACCGCGCTGGCGCATCCCCGCTCGTATCGCTTTGCCTATGCCGCCGGGTATACGGTCGGGGCGCTGCGCGGGGTGTTCATCTCGCCGATCGCGAAGAACCTCACCCCGCAGATCGACTGGCAGGCTGATGCCGGGCGGGCGCTCGCGCAAGTGGAGGTGATTGGTGGCTGACATACCGTCGCGCATCCAAAGAGTTTACGCGGGGATTCCCCGGCCGGGGCGGGGCTTGCCGATCCCTTTTTCACCGCTCAGCCGGACGATCTTCCTCATCATTGTGTTGTTTATTGTTCTGCCTATTTTCGATGTTCCGCTGCTGGGCTTATCGCTCACCGCGCCGCTCTTCGCTTTTCTAATCTATGATGTGATCAAGAATGGCCGGGCGATCCGGCTACGGCCCTATCGCCTGTATCTTGGACTGGCAGTATGGATCTGGCTGGGCGTGGCGGCATCCGCGCTAGGGAACGGGCTGAGCAGCGGCGGCGTCAACTTTGACAGCCAGAGTATCCTGGCAATCGTCCGTTTTGCTTACTGGCTGTTATTTTTTGCGTTCACCGTAATTTATGTTGCGGCGTCAGGGTTGGGCAGAAAGCTGGCCGCTATGTTGGGTTGGGGGATTTTCATTCTGGCTCTGCTGCGTCTTGGTGAAGTTGTGATCTATGGCAACATTGGGGCCTGGACCGGCACGAGGCTGATGACTCAGAACACCTATGGGTTTTTATTTTCAAGTTTCGCGTTGTTCTGCGTCTACTTCGTTTTTCAATGGAAAAGCCCGCGCCGCTGGCTGGCCTGGGGCATGAGCGTCCTGCTCATCGCCACCATCCTGTTAAACGGCTCGCGCGGCTCCTGGATCGGGGCTGGCGTTGGGCTGGTGGTCATGCTGGCTATCCTCGTCATCGCCCGCCCGCGGATTTTTGGCCGGATGGTTTTCTCCGTCGCGGTCGTGCTTGGATTGGTTCTGGTGGTTCTGAGCGTTTGGGCGCCGTTATCCCAGGCATTTCTGTCCCGCTTCTCCAGCATGGACAAGCTGGAGGAGGATAAATCGTACGCGATCCGCCTGCTGATGAACCAGAAGGCGCTGCGGTTGTTTGAGGAAAATCCGCTCATCGGCGTTGGTCCCTACCGCTTCCGCAAATCTTCAACACCTCTGGATATGCCAGATATCTTATCCTATGAGGATCAATCGTATTTTGACAGAACTTCGGCGCATAATTCGTACCTGGGGTTCCTGGCCGAAACCGGCCTGGCCGGCGGGCTGCCGTATGCTATCCTGCTGCTCCTCCTGGTTATCAAGGGGCTGCGCGCGGCCATCTACCTGGCGAGACGCGGCGAGATCTGGGCGGCGGCGGTCTTTGCCAGCTTTGTCGCCATGAGTGTCCACATGTGGGTTATTTCCAGCCTGACCAACACGGGCAACTGGTTTGTGTACGGGATGGTAGGCGCGCTGATTGTCACCGCCCGCCAGTTGAAGCGCTACCGGGCTGCGCCTGGGAGGCAGGCATCCTGATGCGGTTAGGGTTTCACTACCATATTCCCGCCAAGCAGAAAGAGGGAGCAATTTTCGTCCCCGGCTACCTGGGCTGCTTTCTGGACAGCCTGGCGGCCTGCTGCGAGCGGCTGGTCTGCTTCCTGCACACCCCGCGCCCGGATGAGGAGCCGAACCTGGATTATCCCCTCCGCGCCGGCAACATCGCGCTGGTCTCGCTCGGGCCGCACGTTTCCATCCCGCGCAGGATGCTGAGCTCCGCCCGGCTGGGCAAGCTGGTCAGAGCGGAATTCCGCGGATTGGACGCCATGCTGATCCGCGGGCCGTCGCCGCTGCTGCCGGTCGTGGCCCGGGCTGCTGCCCCGGCGCCCACCGCCCTGCTGCTGGTCGGCGACTACCTGGCCGGCGTGGATGACCTGCCCCAGCCGCGCTGGCGCAAGGAGCTCATCCGGCTCTGGTCGCGCTATAACAAAAGCCAGCAGGACCGGGTGGCGTGCCGCTCGCTGACCATTGTCAACAGCCGCAAATTGTATACCGAATACCAGCCCATCGCCAGGCGGCTGGTCGAGACGCGCACCTCTACCCTGACGAGCGCCGATTTCTTCACGCGCCTGGATACCTGCCAGGCCCCACCCTACCACCTGCTCTACACTGGCCGGCTCGACCGGGCCAAGGGCCTGCTGGTGATGGTCGAGGCGTTGGCCGCGCTGGCCCGGGATGGCGAAGACGTGCTGTTGGACCTGGTCGGCTGGCCGCAGAAGGGTGACCCGATCCTGGCAGAGGTCCAGGCCCTCGCCCACAGGCTGGGCATCGCGGAGCGGGTGAAATATCATGGCTACCATGCGGTCGGGCCGGACCTGTTTGCGTTCTATAAAAATAGCGACCTGTATTTGATCGCTTCGCTTGCCTCCGAAGGTTTCCCGCGCACCATCTGGGAAGCGATGGCGCACAGCCTGCCGGTGGTGGCTACCCGGGTTGGTTCCATCCCGGATTACATTGGGGAAGCCGCTGTGCTGGTCGAGCCGGGCAGCGCTGCGGCCCTGGCGGGCGGCATCCGCGCCTTGCTGCGCGACCCGTCCCTGCGGCGGTTATCCATTCGGGCGGGGCTGGGCCTGGCCCGCCAGGTCACGCTCGACGCCCAGGTCCCCAAGATGGCGGCCGAGATCCAGCAGTGGATTCTGGAGCATCATGGGTGCTAAACTGAATCTCTAAAAATGTACCTGCGCTATGACTGGCCGCTGCACTTTGTGCTGTGGGTTACCAATTGGTTGCCGGACAATGTTATATTCCTGCATTTTCGGGGCTGGCTGGCCAGGCCATTTTTGGGGCGTTGTGGTAAAGGTCTTCGCCTGGCGCGAAATATCGCCATTCATAATCCCAGGAATGTCCGGTTAGGGCAGCATGTTTTTTTTGCCTACGGCTGTCTTTTGTTGGCCACCGACATAATCGAAATTGATGACGAAGTGATGTTCGGTCCCTATGTGGTTGCATCCGCTGGAAATCATACGCGTATCAAAGGGTCGTTTCGTTACGGCCCTCCTTCTCTGGCGCCGATCCGTATTGGCCGCGGCGGCTGGGTCGGGGCTCACGCCACGCTTACCGCCGGCAGTGTGGTCGGCGCGGGCAGCCTGGTGGCGGCCGGCGCGGTCGTGACTGGGCCGGTCCCGGCGGACGTGATAGTGGGCGGGGTGCCTGCCAGGATTATTAAACAATTGGAAGATGACCCGGCATAACATGACCGTTCCCTTGCTGATGGTCGGCAATTTCCTGTCAGGCTCGGTTTTCACCCGTGGCGCGGGCGAGGAGCTGTGCGCCCGGCTTCGCCAGGACGGCTGGGAGGTGATCACCACTTCCGCGAAGGTGAACCGCCTCATCCGCCTGGTCGATATGCTCCGAACGGTCGTTTCCAATAGGGATGCCTACCGGCTGGCCTATGTCGAGGTCTACAGTGGGCTGGCCTTTGGGTGGGCCGAGCTGGTCTGCGCCGCGCTGCGGAGCCTGCGCAAGCCGTACCTCCTGGCGCTGCACGGCGGCGGGCTGCCTGAATTTTACCGGCGCAGCCCGCGGCGCGTATCGCGTCTGGTCCGCTCGGCCCGGGCGGTCGTGACGCCCTCTAAATGGATCGCGGAGGTTTTTCAGGCGGTCCGTCCGGACATCCTCTATCTTCCCAACGCTATCGATCTCCCTGGCTATCCCTTCCGGTTAAGATCCAGTCCTGAGCCAAAGCTGGTTTGGCTGCGCGCGTTCCACACTATCTACCAGCCCTGGATGGCGGTCGAGGCGCTGGCCGGGGTCCGGCGGGCTTACCCTGACGCCCGGCTCTTAATGGTCGGCCCCGACAAGCGGGACGGCTCGCTCGATAGGACGTGCGAGGCCATCGCCGCGTTGGGGCTGCAGGAAGCGGTGGATCTGCCGGGCGGGGTCAGCAAGCGGGAGGTGCCTGCCTGGCTGAACCGCGGCGAAATTTTTTTGAACACCACCCGCTTCGAGAGCTTCGGCGTCTCGGTCCTGGAAGCGGCCGCCTGCGGGCTGCCGGTGGTCACCACCAACGTGGGCGAGCTTCCCTATCTGTGGGAAGACGGCGAAGACATGGCGCTCGTTTCGCCCGACTCTCCCGAGGCGATGGCTCGCGCGGTCCTTGCCGTTCTGGAGCAGCCCGGCCTGGCGGGCAGGTTTTCGACCAACGCCCGCCGCAAAGCCGAATCGTTCGACTGGTCTGTCCTGCTGCCGCGCTGGCAGCGGCTGTTTATAGAGCACGGCCTGCCCTGAGAGGTTTGCACGTAACCCTGCTGGCCTGCATAACCGGCGAATTTCGCCGCGCTGAATTTCTATTATCCCTTGGTGAGAGCAAATGGATATCACGAATGTCTCCGCAGAGAACCTGTCCGAGATCGCGCGCGTGCACCTGGCTGCCTTTCCTGACAGCGCCATCACGCTGCTGGGCGAGGAAGCGGCGCGGCGGTATTATCATTGGCTGCTGGCCGGCCCGCACGACTGCCTGGCCGTCTGCGCGGTGGATGGGCAGGACCTGTCTGGCTTTTTGTTTGGCGGGACCTTCCGCGGGGCAATGACCGGATTCCTGAAAAAAAACCGGGGCTATCTCATTTTTCGGCTGCTTTCCCGCCCGTGGCTGGTGGCCAACCCGGTTGTGTTGGACCGGCTTGGCCTGGCCGACCGGCTGCTGCGGAAGAGGCAGGCCCGCCAGGTTACACCTGGCGCGCACTCGCTCCAGAAATCCTTTTCGATTCTGGCGATCGCGGTTGACCCGGGCTGCCAGAAGAAAGGGGTGGGCAGGCTATTGATGGATACTGCCGAGAAGACCGCCCTTGCCCAGGGTTATCAGCAGATGCACCTTTCGGTGGCCACAGAAAATCACAATGCCATCGCATTCTATGAGCGGCTGGGCTGGCAAAAAGAGCCGGATGCTGGCTGGAATGGGTTTATGTTCAAGTCTTTATCATAATAAAGGACATGCATGTCTGCGCTGGATAAACTGTACGCGAAATCCCCCCTCTTTCTCCAGAACCTGGCGGTCAGCGCCTACGGGCTGTACTGGAACCGGGTGCGCTTTGGGGGAGAATACCGCCAGCTTGAACAGGGCTACCTGAGCCGCGAGCGGTTTTCCGAAAGCCAGTGGAAGGCCTACCAGGACCGCCTGCTGGTTGAGCTATTAGGCAGCGTAGCGGAAAAGGTGCCCTACTACCGGCGGACATGGACCGCCGGGCAAAAGGAAGCCGCCCTGCGCGGGGACCTGGCGCTGCTGCCGCTGCTGGAAAAAGATCCCATCCGCGCCAACCCGCTGGATTTTGCCCGTGAAGACCTGCGCCCGCGCCCCCGGCTGGCCCATCCCACCAGCGGCTCGACCGGCACGCCGGTGCTGACCTTCTGGACTCTGGTGGAATACCGCGATACGCTCGCGGTGCGCGAAACCCGTTCGGCCCGCTGGGCCGGGGCGTCTTATCGGCTGCCGCGGGCTACATTTTCGGGGCGGCTGGTCGAGCCGGACCCGGAGAGCCGCGGCCCCTTCTACCGTTTCAACGCGGTGGAGCGGCAGGTCTATTTTTCCGCCTTTCACCTGCGCCCGGATACCGCCCGCTTTTATACCGCGGCGCTGCGCAGGCACGGCATCCAGTGGATCACCGGCTACGCGGTTTCGATCTATATCCTGGCAAAGTTTATCCTGGACCAGAAGTTACCGGTTTCGCCCTTGAAAGCGATCATCACCACCAGCGAAAAGCTGACCCCCGAAATGCGCGATGTGATCCAACAAGCCTATGGCTGCCGCGTGTTCGAGGAATACAGCACAGTCGAAAATGCCCTGTACGCCAGCGAGTGCGAGCACGGGCGGCTGCACGTCAGCCCGGACGTGGGCATCGTGGAGATCTTAAGGCCGGATGGGACGCCCTGTGCGCCTGGCGAGGTGGGTGAGGTGGTGACCACCTGCCTGATGCGCTCGTACCAGCCCTTCATCCGCTACCGGCTGGGCGACCTGGCCGCCTGGGACCCCGAGCCCTGCCCCTGCGGGCGGGCAATGCCGGTCATCAAAGAGGTGGTTGGCCGCCTGGAAGACATGGTGATTGGCCCGGATGGCCGCCAGATGGTGCGCTTCCACGGCATCTTTGTGAACCAGCCCAACGTACTGGAAGGACAGATCATCCAGGAATCCCTGGCCTGCATCCGGGTTAAGGTTGTCCCGCTCAACGGCTTTGGCGAGAAAGATGCCGAGGATATCCGTGGCAGGATCCGGCAGCGCCTTGGCAGCGCTGTTGAGGTGCTGGTTGAAACTGTTCCAAGCATTCCGCGCACCCGGGCGGGCAAGTTCAAAGCGGTCATTTCCAACGTAAAGCTTTAAACGGTAGGGTTATATGCATATCTTGATCCACACCCAGTATTATCCCCCAGAGATGGGCGCTCCCCAGGCGCGTTTATCCGAACTGGCCAGAGGTCTTGTCGCGCGCGGGAATCGCGTCACGGTGCTGACGGCGATGCCGAATTATCCTACCGGTAAAGTATTTCCTGGCTACGGCGGGCTGATGAAGATTGAAAACCAGGATGGCGTGCGAGTTATCCGGACGGCCATTTACCCGACCAAGAAAACCAGCTTTCTTCCCCGCCTGGCCAGTTATTTTTCGTTTGTCTTTTCCTCGTTGATTTTTGGATTACTGTTCGCGGGGAAACCCGATTACGTCTTAACCGAAAGCCCGCCCCTTTTCCTGGGGATTTCCGGGCTGATCCTCAGCCGGTTGAAGCGGGCCAGGTGGATCTTCAACATATCGGATCTCTGGCCAGAGTCGGCCGTTCACCTGGGCGTGATCGACCGGCAGGGGCTGGGCTTTAAATTCAGCGCCTGGCTGGAGGCATTCTGTTACCGGAATGCCTGGTCGGTGACGGGCCAATCGCGGACCATCCTCGCGGATATTCAGGAGCGGTTCCCGGACGTTCTCACGTTTTTGCTGTCCAATGGCGTGGATGTTGAGCTCTTCCACCCCAATGGGATCGCGCGAAGGAAGCTGGCCCATTTTGGTGAAAAGACCGTTGTTTTGTACGCCGGCTTGCATGGCATCGCGCAGGGGTTGGAGCAGGTTTTGCTGGCGGGCAAAGAACTGCTGGAAATGCGGGATTTGAACATCGTCATGGTTGGCGATGGGCCGGAAAAAGAGGCCCTGGTCCGGCAGGCCCGCAATCTGAAGCTCGAAAACGTTCATTTTTGGGACCCTATGCCGCGGACCGAGATTTCAGAAGTGCTTTCTGAAGCGGATATTTGCGTGATCCCGTTGAAGCTGTTCCTCCCTGGCGCGGTGCCATCCAAGCTGTACGAAGCCATGGGCTGCGGCCGTCCGGTGGTCCTTGTGGCCGAAGGGGAAGCCGCGCACATCGTTGAAAGCGCTGGCTGCGGGCTGATCGTCCGGCCTGGCGATACCAAAGGCCTGGCATCCGCCCTGGTTTATCTCACCCAACATCCGGAAGAACGGAAGCGGATGGGCGAAGCTGGCCGGCAGGCGGTGGTCGAGTTCTATAACCGGGAAAAAATTATCGAGTCGTTCCATCAATTCTTATATTCGCCCATCAACTGAAGGATTTTATATGGGATTTTCGAAAATATGCGTGATTGGGTTAGGCTATATTGGTTTGCCAACTGCCAGCTCCTTCGCCGCACATGGACTGCGCGTGGTCGGCGTCGACATCAACCAGAACATCATCTCGGTGCTGCAAAATGGCGGGCTTCATATTCAGGAGCCGGGACTGGACGAGCTTGTTCGCAAAGCTTTCGTGTCCGGCAATTTATCCGTCCAGTTAGAACCTGAAGAAGCGGACGCTTTTATTATTGCGGTTCCGACACCCTTTCATGACGATAAGCGCGCGGATATGCGTTTTGTGGCTTCGGCGGCCGAATCGATTGTGCCGGTACTGCGCAGGGGAAACCTGGTCATTCTTGAGTCGACCTCCCCCCCACAGACGACGAATGATTTATTAAAACCGATCCTGGAGCGGTCCGGTCTGCGTGCCGGGGAAGATTTTTCTCTGGCGTATTCCCCGGAGCGAGTCCTGCCCGGGCAGATTCTGCGTGAGCTGGTGTACAACGCGCGAGTCATCGGGGGCATCAACCCCGATTCGGCCGAGGCCGGTAGGGAGCTATACTCAGCTTTTGTCAAAGGCGATATTATCCTGACCGACTCGACCACGGCTGAGATGGTCAAGCTGATGGAAAATACCTACCGCGATATCAACATCGCCATCGCCAACGAGTTTTCGAGGCTCGCGGACCGCTTTGGGGTTGATGTGCGGGAGGCCATCCAGGTTGCGAATTTACACCCGCGCGTCAAGATCCTGAACCCCGGGCCGGGCGTCGGGGGCCACTGCATCAGCGTGGACCCGTGGTTCCTGGTGGAGGCCGCGCCGGACCTGGCCAGGTTGATCCGCGCCGCGCGCGAAGTGAATGATGGCCAGCCCCGGTTTGTGGTCGACAGTCTCAAACGGGCCGCCGGAAGCCTTTTCCAGCGGCGCATTTGCGTTTTGGGGCTGACCTATAAAGCGGATGTGGACGATATGCGCGAGAGCCCCGCCGTGGAGATCGTCAAACTGTTGCAAAGCGAAGGCGCGCTCGTGTCGGCCTTCGAGCCTTACAAGACCGGTGTCGTCGAAGGGGTCCCGTTGGCCGGCAGCCTGGATGAGGCCTTGCAAGACGCCGAAGTGGTGCTGGTCCTGGTTGGGCACGCGGAATTTAAGCGCCTGTCGCCAGACCTCATCAAACAGCCTGGTAGTGTGAGGCTCGTTTTTGATACCGTCAATGTGCTCAGTGAGGCGTGGGAGCAGCAGGATCTGCGGGTGTACCGCCTGGGAAATGGCAAACACTGGATGCTGCCGGGAGAAGAGGATTCATCCCATAACCCGGTGGATTGGCTGGAAAAGGAAAACCAACCGGTCGGTTAACATGCAGACACAGATCGAAGCGCCGGTTCAGGCGCCTGACGTCCCTGTCCAGGATCATCTTTCGCCCTCGCTTGAGGCTGCCATCCGGCACTGCCTGGGCGCCGTCCCCGGCGAACCGCCCACCCAGGCCGCGCGGGCGTGCTTCTCCGCCCCCGCCTTCGACTGGGAGGCCTTCCTGGCGGCGGTCCACGCCAACCGGCTGGGGCCGCTGGTGCACGAGCGCGCCCGCGCCTGGGACTTCTTCCCGGCCCGCGTCCGCGCCGCGTTGCAGGAGGCCGCCCTGCGCTCGGCCTGGGAGGCCTCCTGGCGGCTCGAGGCGCTGGCCGAGATCGCCGCGGCCTTCCGCGCCGCCGGCCTCCCGCTGGTCCTGCTCAAGGGCGCGGCGCTGCTGCTGACCACTTACGATAAGCCGGCCCTGCGCCCGATGTGCGACCTGGACCTGCTCGTCCGCCCGCGCGACCTGGCCCGCGCGCGCGAGCTCCTGCTGGAATTAGGCTATACGATCCCCTACCCGGTCCGCTACCCGCTCCTCTTCCAGCACGAGCTCAATTTTCTGCGCGAGAGACCCTTCCAGATCGGGCTGGACCTGCACACCAACCTCTTTCCCATGCCGCATGCCCTGGGCGGCGCGCAGATGGAATGGTTCTGGCGCAGCACGGTCGCGGCTCAAAAGGGGGCGGTGGAGGGCCTGGTCTTCCGCCCCGAGGCGCAGCTCCTGCACCTGTGCGGGCACGCCTGGCTGGGGCATGACGGCGGCGACCTGCTGAACCGGCTCGACGTCCATGAAGTGGTCAGCCAGAATGCGCTGGTCAGCCAGAATGCGCTGGCCAGCCAAAACGGGCTGATAGGGCAGAACCCGCTCGATTGGGACCTGCTGCTGGCGCAGGCGCGCGAACTCGACCTGCTCATCCCGCTCCAGCGCACGCTGCCCGGGCTGGCGGCGGAGTGGGGCACGCCGGTCCCCGCCGATGTGCTGGCCCGGCTGGCGGCCCTGCGCCCCACCCGCCGCGAGCAGCGCAAGTTCCGCCCGCGGCGCTGGCGGCGCTTCTCGGCCGTCCAGGCCATGCTGGCGGGCATCGCCGGCGCGCCGGACCCGCTCACCGCGCTGCGCTACGCCTGGCACATGCTCTTCCCCTACCCGCGGTACATGCGGAGCGCCTACGGCCTGGCCCACCCGCGCCAGCTGCCCCTGGCCTACCTGCGCCGGCTGCACCACCTGCTCTTCCGCGCCCGGTTGTAAGAGGAAGAGGAATAGTACGCGGATAAACGCGGAAAAAGAAAATGTATTTTCTTATCCGCGTTTATCCGCGTCCGATTTTCTTTCCTGCCCGGGGCGGGGGTATATAATTAGCCTGGGAGGAAGGATCACATGTGCGCAGTCCGCATTTCAACCAGGCAGGGCTTTTACGAGCCGGTCGACGACACGCAGCGCGAGGCGCTGCTGGGCGAATACATCGCCTACCTCGAACGGCGCAACGGCCGGATCGAGCCGGGCTCGGGCGTGCTGCCGGAGCGCGAGATCAGCCTGGCGGCCATGGACGAGGCCGCCCGCCGGCGGGTCGAGCCGCTCTCGCAGGCCCAGTTCGACCGGCTGTGGTCCGACTTCGACCCGTCCGCCGCCGCCCAGGACCCGAAGATGCTCTTGCTGCTGCTGTTCTCGAAGATGAACGGCGGCGAGGCCTACGGCGTGCGGGTGGTCAAGGCCGTGCACGGTAAGCGCTGGCAGCACGCCGAGGACCTGCCCACGCGCGCCATCCAGTACGCCCAGGAGGAGGAGGAGTACCACACCCGCATCCTGGTCGGCGCGGCCAACCACTACGGCATCCAGGTCCGGCGCCAGTACGTGCCGTCCGCGGCGCTCAAGGTGCTGATCGGCGGGCTGGCCTACGCGCCGAAGCCGCTCTTCCACCCGGTCCTGTACGGGGCGGAGGTGGCCGGCGTCTACATCTTCAACTGGACGCTCGGGCAGATCTCGCGCTGGATCAAGGACGACCCGCGGCTGGTGGAGGCGCTCGAGCAGCGCCTGGTGGAGGTGCTGGTGGACGAGATCGGCCACGTGGGCTTCAACCGGCTGGTGCTGGGCGAGCCGGGGCGCAAGTTGGGGCAGTTCCTGGCCGGCCAGACCCTGCGTGGGCTGCCGGTCATCACGCCCGAGCTGCGCCCGGTCGGCTTCGACGACGCGGCCCTGCGCGGCTTCGCCCGCTTCGACCTGCCCGACCTGCCCGAAGAGGTCCGCCGGCGGGGATTTTTTGCTTAATTTTATTCTTCCAGCCACTCGGCGAGCCGGGTGCGGATCAGGGCGATGTCGGGCACCAGCACGGGCGCGCGCTCGCCGACCTCGGTTTCGGCGACCAGCGCGCCGTCGATTTTAAACAGCCCGATCCGCTCGGGCGGGACCTGTTCGGCCATGCAGGCCAGGCTCACCAGCTGGGCCGGGCTGAGGTCGGTCGTCACTACCCGCTCGAACTGCTCGATCAGCGCGGGCAGGCGCGGAACGATCCCGGCCCGGAAGAGCTTCTTCTGCACGCCCCACACGAACTGGTTCTGGCGCAGGATGCGCGCCGCGTCGCCGCCGGGGTTGAAGGTGCGCACGTACTCGAGCGCCAGCGGGCCGTTGAGCGTCTGCGCGCCGGCCGGGTAGCTCACCCCGCGGTCGCTGACGAAGGCCTCCGGGACGATCACCTCGACCCCGCCCAGCGCGTCGACCATCTCGGCCACGTTGGACATCTGCATGGTGAAGTAGTGCTCGGGCTCGACCCCGAAGGTGTCGTAGAGGGCCTGCCCGACCGCCATGGTGGCGGCGATGGTCTTCTGCTTCCCGGTCCCCGAGGTGGATTGGTGCTTGAGGTCGTAGGCCAGCCCCAGGCGCTGGTAGTCGACGCCCAGCCCGGCCAGGCTGGTGGTGCGCACCCACAGGTCGCGCGGGAAGGCCACCACGCTGACCTTCTGGCGGTCGAAGTTGACCTTGACCACCCGCACCGCGTCGGCGCCCTCCGGCCAGACCCCGCCGGCGAAGTCGACCCCGCTGAAGAGGATGGTCAGGCTGCCGGTCGCGCCGCACATCCCGGCGCTGGTGGCGTTGGCGCCGGTAGAACTGGTGGCGGCGCCGGTGGAACTGGCGGCGGCCGAGCTGGTGGAACTGGCCTGGGTGTCCGAGGCTGCCTCGCCGGCCGTTTGAGCGCCGGCAGTTTCAACTCCCGTGACCGGGGGGACGGGCTGGGCGGCGGGCGCGGGCTGCTCCAGCCCGGCCAGGCGCGCCAGCGGCCCCTGCAGCGGGAAGCCCGCCAGCGCCAGCCCCAGGAAGGCCCCCAGCGCGAGGACGACGAAGACCATCACCACCAGCACGCCCATCAGGAAGGTCTCCAGCGGGCTGGTTTTGTGGGGCAGGGTTTTCGGAAGGTGGGCGGGGTAAGCTGGGTCGGTCATGCGCGGCTCCGGCGCGGGTGGGGGGGCCGCGCTGTTTTCATCTTACGCCCCGCCCCGCGCGGGGGAAGTAAAAAGAGGGTGAAAAATGGGTATAAAGGGGGTGAATCTGGACTTCTTGCTCCCTCCCCGCTTCGGGGAGGGAGGCAGAGGGAGAGGTTCCCTGGTTGCTATGGTCCCCGTAGCAACCTCCCTTCTTGACGCTCCGCGTCCCTCCCCGCCGAAGACGCGGAGCGCTCGAAGAAGGTTACGACGCGGAGCATCGTAACCAGGGACAGGGAATCTTCTTTGCGTCCTGTGCGACTTTGCGTGAGGTAACGCCCACCGGTCGCGGTATAATCAAGCCTACATCTCTTCTGGTAATTTTTCCGAATTCTTTCCTTGGTGTTCTCCGTGCCCTTCGTGGTTAAGTATTTGAAATTCTTCCAAAGGAGTCATCTTTCCTATGAAAAAAGCGCTCATCACCGGGATCACCGGCCAGGACGGGTCGTACCTGGCCGAGCTGCTGCTGGGCAAGGGCTACCAGGTCTACGGCATTGTGCGCAAGACCAGCCACTTCCTGCACCCCAACATCGCCCACCTGCAGCACAGCCTGCACCTGATCTACGCCGACCTGCTCGACCCGGTCTCGATCGACCTGGCCACGCGCGAGGTGATGCCGGACGAGGTCTATAACCTGGCCTCGCAGTCGGCGCCGAGCGAGTCGTTCAAGCAGCCCATCCACACGGCCGAGATCACCGGCATCGGCGCGCACCGCGTGCTGGAGGCGGTCCGCAAGGCCTGCCCGGAGGCGCGCTTCTACCAGGCTTCGTCGAGCGAGATGTTCGGCTGGGTCAAGGAGATCCCGCAGACTGAAGAGACGCCCTTCAACCCGGCCAACCCCTACGCGGCGGCCAAGCTGTACGCGCACAACATCGCCCGCATCTACCGCGCCAGCTACGGGATGTACATCGCCAACGGGATTCTCTTCAACCACGAGTCGCCGCGGCGCGGGCTGGGCTTCGTCACCCAGAAGGTCACCTACGCGGCGGCCTGCGCGAAGCTGGGCATCCGCGACAGCCGCTTCCTCAACGAGAGCGGCGACCCGATCTTCCGGGGCGGCAAGGTGGCCCTGGGCAACCTGGATGCCAAGCGCGACTGGGGCTTCGCCGGCGACTAGATCGGAAGAGGTCGTGTAGGGAAAGAGTGTAGGATAGGGTGGGGGGGGG
>CAZBDC010000142.1:0-14490 GCA_964490575.1 uncultured Anaerolineaceae bacterium
AAGGTGCGGTTTTCCTCAAGGGGATGACCGCACTACTTTTTGTCTAAACTCGAAAATATAGCATAAACAAAATTTTGCTCTGGCGCGCTGCGTCTGCTAAATCAGGTAGATCTCTTCCTGCACGCCATCGATTGGCAGGCATCCCTGGTGAGTGAACATGACATCCTGCTCGGTGCTCATACGCACGAGTTGGTTGTCCCAACCTGTGACCCGATCTTCAACCGCCAACTCCATGGTAAAGCAGGTGTTGTAGGCCAGTTTCACTTCTCCCCGCCCTGGGCAGTTCTGCTGCTCCCATGGCAGCCCAATCAGCGGACCTGGTTCGTGCAGCAACAACCCGAGCGAGTGTGAATAGACGCGCGGGTTGGGTATCTTTTCTTGATGAGCGCGGGTCAGGATGTGGTTGAGCAGTTCATTACCGCTCAGCCCTACCTGGAATTCCTGCAGGAAAACCTGCTGGAGGTGGTGGTTCTCAGCCCAGAGCTGCGCAAAGCCCTCCGGCAGACCGGTTTCGCCGCGCCGCAGTACGTAGGCCAGTTCCTGGTGGTCAGATAGCAGGCGCAGGTAGCGGATGCCAACGTCGCAGTGTAGCAGGTCGCCGGAGTGGATGATCCTGTTCTCCGGCGGGTAAGTTTGCCTGGCAGCCTCACTGCGGATGGCGCGGAAGAAGGGTTTAAAGGAGAGTTCCAGGCCCAGGTTGACCGCCGTCTGCCAGTACTTCCACTCCAGATCAGTGGTGGTCGTCACGCCAGGTGTGATCGACCGAGAGCTGAAGCATTCGCGGATGATGGCATGGGCGATTTTAGCCACCTGCGGATAAATCTCGAGTTCTTCCTCTGAAAGGGTCATCAGCCAGCGGGTAGCGGCTGCTTCCGCTGAAACCAGCCGGGTGGCGTATTCGGCCCCAAGCGCCTCGAGGAGCTGCGCGTACAGATTGTGGGTCAACCCCCCGGCTGCCCACTGCGTGCTGCCAATGTTAATCCCGATTTGGGCCGGGTTGCGCTTTTCAATGAGCCCACGCAGCATCTGCCACTGCTCGGCCGGGTTGGTTCCTCGCCAGGGCCGGTCGTACAGCCCCTGTGTGTCGGTCATCGACAGGTTGATGCGCTCGATTTCCTGGCCCGGGCCGGGATCGTAAAAGACCAGTATCTGCAGGATCGGCGCCCAGGTGTCCAGCGGAACCAATGTCTTGAAGACCGGGTCGTAATCGTCTTCCTGGCACAGGATCAGCCACATGTCCAGCTTCGCTTCGCGCATGGCCAGCGGCAGTATGCTGTCCAGGCGCTTTTGCAGAATCTGGTAAAGAATTTCAGCCTGTTTTCTGACCGGGAAAATCTGGGGGAAGCTCATCAGACCTCCAACTGGCTGCCAGACAACACAAAGGCTATCCTTTTGTCCAGGCAGCGTCGCTGACTTTATTAAGAGATAGGATACCCATAAGTATATAATATTTGGATGACTCTACCAGAGAAGGGATTTGCCGCGTTTTCTTGCTGTATTTGGGTTACAATCGTTCCACGAAACGCGATTGATCGAGTTGACTCGCCAGGCAGGCAGGCCGGGCGCCGCGAAGCTCAATCGCCACAGGAGATGGATATGGACGAACAACCTTTTGAAACAACCTATCCGGAACCAGAGCAGGTATCTGGGATTGCCGGCGAGATCAACGGCCAGAGCGTGACCTTTGGCCCCGGGTTGGTCGGTATCATCCGGGCAGAACAGGATGCCAGCCTGACCCGCGGCGGAGCCCTGGTGGTGGCGGCCGGCAAAGATGTGGAAATGTCTGGCGGTGGGGCCGGGTTGGTGGCCTCCGGGCGTGACTTTGATCTGCAGAATGGCGGCGCGTGGGTAACCGTCATTGGTCATGATGGGCAGGTGACCAACGGTGGCGCGATCGTCATCAACGCCGGCGGTAACCTGGACATCACCAACGGCGGAGGGGTGGTTGCGGTCTGCCAGCAGGCGACCATCCAGAATGGCTCGGTTGGTGTGCTGCTGACCGGCCAGGCCAACCTGGGTGAAAACACGAAAGTCGTGCTGAATACGCCGCAGGCCCTGGCCCTGGGCGCGGCCCTGGGGACCGTCTTTGCGCTGTTGAGCTGGCTGCTGCGGAGGAGATAAAGGGCTACACCGTTAACCCATACAGCACGTGCCAGACCACGTCGGCCCAGAAGTGCACGCCGGCGGCGGCGACCAGCCCATCCTTCATGTAGCGCTCTCCGGCGGCCAGCCCGATAACCCCGTTCAGCAGGAACAACTCGAGTACCAGGAACGGGTTGAGATCGGCCGGGGTAGCTGCGCCTACCAGGAACATGGCCGTGCCCAGGTGGCCGGCAGCAAAGGCGAGCGCGGCGATGATGTTGGCTGCCCACAGCGCGGCAGTACGCCCATTGAAACGGCGGAACAGCCAGTTTAACAGCAGCGCCCACAGTCCAAACACCAGCCCGCGGAAGAGGATCTCCTCGCCGATCCCGGCTGAGATGGAGGCCAGGATTGAGACTGGGAAAGGTGGATGGACCAGCCGGCCAAAGCCGTTGATCGGCGCGAAGAGCAGGTCGCCTACCAGCAGGACGACCCCTGCAGCCAGCCCGATGAAAAGTGGGGTGAACACCCAGCGGCGCAGGTTGCCGTCCGGGCTGTAGATACCCGGCAGCCCCACCTTGCGCGCCAGCCAGTAGCCTGCCAGGCCGAACAGGCCGTAGGCAACCAGCACGATCCCCGCGTTCGCCAGCCCCAGGACGGCGTTGGATACGCCCATGTCTGGCATGGGCACTGGGGTCGGGTTGGAGGCCGCCAGCAGGTCCATGAAGAACGCGTAGCTGGCGAAAGCGCTTAACGCGTAAACGACTAGCAGGATCAGGAGAACGAATAATTGTTTCCGGTGCGTTATACCCATTTCAATTCCTCCTTTAGGTTGGCCAGGTCTGACTCCGCCTGTGTATCTTCGGGGTCCTCGAACAAGAGCCGCCCGGCAAAAGCGCCGATCTCGCCCACCGCCCACTGGCGGCGATAAAAATCGATCATGCCTGGATCCAGGCTCACCGGCCCGGCCAGGCTGGCATAGCCGTCCAGCACCGGGTGGAATGACCTGCCTTCATCGAATACTGCCTCATCGGCCCAAAAGACCAGGTCGCGCTCGCGGGGGGCCAGGATCAGGTCATCCCAGTCGATCAGGTGGGCTCGCCCTCCGGCGGTCACCAGCACATTGCCGGGGGTTGGATCGCCGTGGCAGATGACCAGCGGTAAGGCGCGCAAGCGCGCCCGGGCCTGGGCTTTCAGCAGCATTTCAAGCAGGATGGGCAGCCGGTCGCGCAAGGGCAGCAGCAGGTCCAGCGCGGCGCCGGCTGGACCGCTGGCTTTATATAGTCCATCCGCCAGGAATGCCAGCACCTGCCGGTAGTTCGCCTCGCCCACCAGTTCAAAATTCTCGATTCGTTGGCAGGCTGCTTGCAGGGCACGGCAGGCGTGCAGGCGCGCCAGGGTCTGCCCCAGCCGGAAGAGTGGCTCACTGCGCTCTTTAATCGTTTGCAGCGTTGGCCCTTTGATCCAGCGGAACAAGGAAGCCGGGTAGCCTGCCAGCCGGGTGGTCATGAACCCGTCCCGGTCCGGCAGCGGCGCCGAGATTTCTTCCAGGCCAGCTTCTTCGTGCAGGCGGTAGACCAGCCTGGCAGCCCACTCGGGTGGTGGCTCGGTGCGGTAGAGCTTCAAGAAATAGCCCGGGCCGCCTGTCTCGGTCACCTGGTAGCCCCACGAGCACTCGCCGCGCGGCAGAAAGCGCAGTCCAAGCGGCTGCAGCCCGTAGGATGCTTCTAACCCGGCTTCTAATTCGCCCGGCGCGAGTGACGGCGGCGTTTTCATAGGATTCTCCGATTTTTGCCCTGGTCTCGTTCCGTATGTGCAACGACTGTTTGCCGTACAGAACAAACGAAGTCCGAAAATAAATGCTGGGAAGGTCATTTTTCCTGAGGGGTTGATGATTTTATTATATAGAATTTTCCCTACAGTTCAAATTCGCGCGTTGCCTGGCCAATCACCTGAACCATCCTACCGCTGCCAGGCATACAGTCTGCGCGCCGGCGTTGGTGTAGTTGTTTTGAGTGGCTATATTGACCGCCCTTAGAAGATTGACTGGTTTCTTAAAATCTTGTAAAATATCGTTGACGACAACGTTGTCGTACTTCCATTTGGATAAAAATACGATGGTTCGATCGTCCAAAATTCCTCGGGCTGTCTCGGAGCGGTTATGAAAGTCACGATTCACGAGGTTGCCAGGCGGGCCGGTGTTTCGACCAAGACGGTATCGCGCGTGATTAACCGGCAAGGCGAAATAACAGAAGAAACCCGCGCGCGCGTTCAGGCGGTGATCGATGAACTGGGTTACCGCCCAAATATCCTGGCCCGCAGCCTGGTCAGCCGGCGGAGCAACATGCTCGGCGTGGTGACCTGGGGATTGAATTATTACGCACCGTCGCGAATTGTGGTTGGCATCGAACAGCGCTCCAGCGAGTTGGGGTTTTCTCTGTTCCTGCACCTGATTTCTCATCCGACGGATGTAGGGGCCGAGGATATTCTCAATACCCTGGCCGATCATCGTGTAGAGGGGATTATCTGGGCAATTCCTGAGGTGGGAGAGAACCACGATTGGATCCGGCGGGAATCGCTCAACACCCTGCCCCCGATTGTTTTCCTTAATGCTCCATCTCGACCTGGCCTGGATTCTGTGGCGGTGGATAACTGCCGGGGCGGCGCGCTTGCGGCGCAGCACCTGATCGAACAGGGCTGCCGGAAAATCGGCCTCATCCAGGGCCCGCCAGGCTGGTGGGAGGCCGGGGAGCGGTTTTCCGGTTGGCAAGAAGCGCTCCATCGGGCAGGGCTGGAGGCTTTGCCTCACCGGATTGTCCAGGCCGAGTGGTCGGTAGAAGCAGGGTGGCAGGCCATGCGGCGTTTGTTGGAGCAGGCGCCGGAGGTGGATGGGGTATTCTGCAGCAGCGATGACATTGCCCTGGGAGCGCTGTCTGCTGCCATGCAGGCTGGCCGGCGCGTTCCCACAGACCTGGCCCTGGTCGGGTTTGATAACATCCCGCAGTCGGCCTACTTTCACCCGCCTTTGACGACCGTCGACCAGCCGCTGGCGCGCACGGGGCGCGCGGCCGTTGACCTGCTTCTCGAGCGGATAGCATATCGCCGGGCCGGGAAAGAAACGGCAGGTGAAGATGCCAGCGCGCTTGCCCTGGAGCCCAGGCTGGTGGTCAGGGCCAGTTCTAACAGGGCGGAGGTGGTTTTATGAGCAGCCCAGGTTGCCGTACGTTTGTGGGTTTTGGATTGGGAGCGATCCAGTCTGGCCTTTTCCTGTACGAGGCGCAGGCAGCCGGGTGTTTTGACCGCCTGGTGGCGGCGGAGGTGGTTCCTGACACAGTCCGGCAGGTCCGCGATAACGGTGGTTTTATCACCGTCAATATCGCCCACCGCGACCATATCGAGGCCGCGCGGGTAGGCCCGGTTGAGGTGCTAAACCCGGTTGTGGAGGAAGACCGCCGCACCCTGGTGGAAGCAATCGCTGCGGCCCAGGAAATCGCAACCGCTGTGCCGAGCGTGACTTTCTACTGCAGCAGTCCTGGGCCGGGCGCTATCTGCCGGATCCTGGCGGCCGGGCTGGAGGAAAAGGCCCGCCGCGGCGGGCCGCGGGTGGTGATTTACGCGGCGGAAAACCACAACCACGCTGCAGAGATATTGCAGGAACAGGTGCTGGATGCTGTGCCTGAGGCAGTCCGTGAGGGTGTCTCGCGCCAGGCCTGTTTCCTCAACACGGTCATCGGCAAAATGAGCGGGATGATCGGCGACCCGGTTGAAATCCAGGCACTGGGGCTTGAGCCGCTGACGCCAGGGAGCCGGCGTGCCTTCCTGGTCGAGGCCTTCAACCGCATCTTGATCTCGCGTGTCCATTTTAATGAGCCGGGCTTCACGCGCGGCATCACCGCGTTTGTAGAAAAGGATGACCTGCTGCCCTTTGAAGAAGCCAAGCTGTACGGCCATAATGCTACCCACGCCCTGGCGACCTACCTGGGCGCACTCCTGGGCGTCCAGCGCATTGCAAACCTTGCCGCCGTGCCGGGGATGATGGCATTCCTGCGCCGGGCTTTTATCGAGGAGTCCGGCGCGGCGTTGATCCGGCGTCACCAAGGGGTCGACCCGCTCTTCACCCCGGCGGGTTATGCGGCTTATGCTGATGACCTGCTGGAGCGCATGGTCAATCCCTACCTGTCTGACACAGTAGAGCGCGTAGGGCGGGATCCTGAGCGCAAGCTGGGCTGGGATGACCGCCTGGTGGGGACAGTCCGCCTGGGCCTGACCACCGGCATTCACCCGAGTCGCTACGCGCTGGGGGCCGCCGCGGCGCTGGTGTACCTGGAGCCGGCCTATCTGGACGGCTCAATGGATCCAGAGCAGCGGCTGAGGGACCTGTGGGGCGGCGCCAGCAGCAGCCCGCAGGCCGGCCAGTTATTGGAACTCATCCGGCCAGCCCTGGCGCACCTGCGCCGCTGGCGAGCTGCCGGGCAGGCTGACCCGCACGAGCTGTTGGCGTTTCCATGATCGGAAGCTGTATTTCAGGTCGATGAACCTTTGAAGCAACCCAAGCGACCATTTTGGGTACCAAAAATTTTTCTCCGAGGAAAAATCATGAAAAAGACGACTTTTGCACTGTTTTTTGGCAACCGCGGCTTCTTCCCGGCTTCGCTGATTGCCGGGGCGCGCGAGGATATGCGGCGCGAATTGAACGCGCTGGGGCATGAAGTGTTGATGCTGGATGAAAGCGCCACGCGCTACGGTGCGGTTGAAACGGTGCAGGAAGGCGAGATCTACGCCAATTTCCTGCGCGCCAACCGCGGCAAGTTCGGCGGCGTAATCCTGTGCCTGCCCAATTTCGGCGATGAAAACGGCGCGGTGACCGCGCTGCAAGAAGCGGGCGTGCCGATCTGGATCCAGGCTTACCCGGACGATTATGATCTGATGGGCCCGGCTACCCGGCGCGATTCTTTCTGCGGTAAGCTCTCGATCATGGACGTCTTTCGCCAGTATGGGGTCAAGTTTACCGTCTTCAAACCCCACACCGTCCGCCCGGGCAGCGAGCGTTTCCGCGAGAATGTCGATACATTCGACCGGGTCTGCCAGGTGGTTAACGGCGTCAAAGGCATGGTGGTCGGCGCGATCGGCGCGCGCACCACGCCCTTCAAGACCGTCCGCATCGATGAAGTCGCCCTGCAGCGCCGTGGTGTGACCGTCGAGACTTTCGATATGTCGGATGTGTTCCACCGCATGCGCGCGGTGAAGACGGCGGAGGAAGCCTATACCGCCAAAGCTGGCTTGCTGCGCGGGATGACGACCTGGAATGGTGTGCCGGATAACGCCTTCGACAACCTGGTTCGCCTGGGGGTGACCCTCGACCAGATGATCGCCGAGGCCAACCTGGACGCGGTCGCCATCCGCTGCTGGACCGAGATCCAGCAGCGGATGGGCATTTCGCCCTGCGTGGCGATGGGCGCACTCAACGAACTGGGCACGGCCGCAGCCTGCGAGGTCGACCTGGGCAACGCCGTGGCGATGCGAGCCATGCACCTGGCTTCCTACCAACCGGTGGGGCTGCTGGACTGGAACAACAACTATTACGACGAAGACGATAAATGCATTCTGTTCCACTGCGGCCCGCTGCCGGCCAGCTTGATGGAGGGCGACAGCCGCGTCACCGACCATGCCATCCTGATGAACTCGGTCGGCGAGGGCAACGCTTATGGCTGCAACCAGGGACGCATCCGCCCGATGGATTTCACCTTCTCCAGCCTGATGACCGATGAGGGCCGGGTCAAGATGTACCTGGGCGAAGGCCGCTTCACTGGCGACCCGATCCCGGCCAACTTCTTTGGCGTTGCCGGCGTGGCGGAGATCCCCAACCTGCAGGATGTGCTCCTGCATATCGGTAAGCAGGGCCACCGCCATCACGTTTCGATAACCCCGGGCCGCCTGATCCAGCCAATGACTGAAGCGCTGGGGCACTACCTGGAATTTGACATGGCGATGCCACAGTTGAACCCGTAGCAGGCCAACATCGAACGTACCGCGGGCCATTTCCTGCTCGCGGTACGGCAGCACTCCCAAAGGATCAAAGACGATGAAAAACAGTACTGGCGCGATCCTCCAAAAAGCGCACGAGCAGGGATTGGCAATCCCGGCCTTTAATATCCCCTACCTTCCGATGATGGAGCCTGTGGTTCAGGCGGTGGCTGACCTCGACTCGTTTGCCCTCATCGCGGTGGCTCGCCTGGAGTGGACCAAATTCGAGGCGAAAGGGCCAACCGCGATCGCGGAGACCTTTGCCCGCTGCCAGAACCCAGGCCACGTGCGGCTGCACCTCGATCACGTTCCGGTGATCGACGAAGATAACCTGCGAGTGGATCCCCGGCCCATTTTTGAGGAGGCCATCCGGGCCGGATACGGCTCTTTGATGGTCGACGGCTCGCGCCTGGGCCTGGCGGAGAATATCGAAGCGGTCCGCCCGCTGGTTGAACTTGGACACGCGCATGGCAAACCTGTGGAAGCCGAGCTTGGCGCGGTGTTTGGGCATGAAAACGGGCCGATGCCCTCTTATGAGGAGCTGTATACGTCCGGCAAAGGCTTTACCGACGTTGAGGAAGCCCGCCGCTTTGTGCAGGAAACGGGCTGTGACTGGCTGTCGGTTGCCATAGGCAATGTGCATGGGGCGATTGCCGCCGGGCGCAAGGATCAGAAGAAGGTCGAAGCGCGGCTCAACCTGGAACGGCTGGACCAGATCCACCAGGCGGTGGGCATTCCGCTGGTGCTGCACGGCGGGTCGGGGATCAAGGCCGATAATGTCCGCGCGGCGATGAAGGCCGGCATTGCCAAGATCAACATTGGCACCGAGATCCGCCAGGCATACGAGGTGGCGTTGAAGGAGACCGGCAGCGTCGAAGCGGCCCAGAAAGCTGTTTATGAGCGCACGCGCTGGGTGATCGCGGAGTGCCTTGAGGTGGACGGAATTCGCGCAAAAGTCACGGAGCAGTGAGGAAGGAGGTCGGGCGATGAGCCTGTTGGGCATCGATGTTGGCACCAGCGGGTGCAAGTCGGCCGTGTTTTCGGAAACCGGCCGGCAGCTCTCGCTGGCCTACGTGGAATATGATTACCTGCACCCCCAGCCGGGCCTGGCTGAACTGGATGCGCTCGCGGTGTGGGCGCAGGTGAAGCAAACCATCCGCAAAGCGGTTGCTGAAGCCGGGGCCGCATCGGCCGGCGGCGACCCGTTGCGCGGGCTGTGCGTCTCCTCGATGGGCGAAGCGGTCGTGCCGGTGAGCGCGGACCGCGAGATCCTCGGCCCGTCGCTGCTAAATTTCGATGCGCGCGGCGATGAATACCTGCCCGGACTGGCCGGCCGCATGAGCGCGGAGCGCCTGTACCAGATCAACGGCAACACGCTGGGCAGCCCTTACACGCTGACCAAGCTGATCTGGCTCAAGCAGCACCAGCCTGACCTGTATGGGAGGGCGGATGCTTTTCTGCATTGGGGCGCGTTTGTTTCCTTCATGCTTGGCGCAGACCTGTGCGTCGATTACAGCCTGGCCAACCGCACGCTGCTGTTTGACATCGAAAAGGGCGACTGGTCAGACGAACTGCTGGCTTGGGCCGGCCTGGACCGGGATAAGCTGCCCCCCACTGTCCCATCCGGACAGGTGATCGGCGCGGTCTCGCGCGCCAGCGCGGAAGAGCTGGGCCTGCCGGCAGGGATCCCGATCATCAGCGGCGGGCACGACCAGTGCTGCAACTCGGTCGGCTGTGGAGTGATTGAACCGGGCAGCGCGATGTACGGGATGGGCTCGTTCCTGTGCGCTGTGCCGGTGTTCCCCCGGCGGCCTGATCCCGAGGCGATGATCGAGCGCGGGCTGAATACCGAGCACCATGCCGCGCCAGGCCAGTATGTCAGTTTTATCTACAACCAGGGCGGCGTGCTGGTCAAGTGGTTCCGCGACACATATGCTCGCGCTGAAGCCCGCCAGGCAGCCGAATCAGGGCAGAGCCCCTACCCGGCCCTGTTTGCCGAGATGCCGGAGGAACCATCCAACCTCTTTGTCCTGCCTCATTTCACCACCACCGGCCCGCCGCGCTTCATCACCGATTCCAGCGGCGTGATCGCTGGGCTCAAACTCGAGACCACCCGCGGCGAGATCCTCAAAGCGATTGTGGAGGGAGCCACTTTCTACGAGCGCGAATGCTTTGAAAGCCTGCCCGGCGCGGGGATCCAGATCCATGAGTGCACCGCCGCCGGCGGTGGCAGCCAGTCGGATGCCTGGGTGCAGCTCTCCGCGGATATCCTGGGCATTCCCTTCGTGCGCTTGCAGGTGCACGAGGCGGGCGCGCTGGGCGCTGCCATCCTGGCCGGGGTGGGCTCCGGGCGGTTCAATTCCCTGACTGAGGGCGTTGCAGCGATGGTGCATTCCAGGGATCGCTTCGCGCCGGACCCGGTCAAACAGCGCCTGTACGATGAACGCTTTGGCAAGTACCGCGCCTTCGCCGCGACGATGGAACAGGCTATGCGCGAGCTGGGTTAATGGAGGCCGGCAGTCACCGCCGGGCCTCCCAGGGCTATCTGCTGGCGGTGGCGCGCAACGGCGGGCGGCCGGGCGAGATCACGCTGCATACCCGGGCAGAGGGCCTGCCGTTCGCGCAGATCCGGCTGCAAGCCAGTTAACTGACGTAAGCTACCCAGTTCATGAAAAGCCCTGCGTTCTAAGAAATTTCTAGCGGGCAGGGCTTTTCAATGTCTTACTTCTCCGGCTGAGGCGGGCGGAAAGTGCGCTCAGCCTGAAGGAACTCGAACGCCTCGCGGTCGATCCGGGCGCCAAAGTTCTTGGCCGGGGCGGCGAAGGCGCTGGAGTTGATCGCCACCACGCAGAAGGCGCAGCTCTTATCCATGGGGTCCCAGACCGGCGCGCCGCTCTGGCCCGGCCACATATCCGCGTCGTAGTGCAGCCCCTTGGCGCTGGATGAGGTGACCTTTCCCTGCCCCGACCACATCGTCCGCCCGGGTTTGTCATTGGGGTAGCCCGTCACCTGGACCGGCCGCTGGGAGATATCGCCGGTGGTCATTTTGAAGCCCAGCGTGCCGGTCTTTTCCCCGATTGTGCAGCCTAAATGGTACACGCCGTAATCGTATTCGATGTTGCGTTGGTCGATCCAGGCCTGCGGGACCACCCCATCGATGACCGGGCAGGTCCCGAAGGGCGTCTGGTTGGAAGTGTCCGAGTTCATGGCCGGTTTGACGATCACGTGATCGGGGTAGCCATCGTGGTAGATGCAGTGGGCGGCGGTCGCCAGCGCGCTGGGGCCGATCATCCAGCCCGTGCAGCTCGTGCCGACCAGGTCGTCGGCCGACCAGTAGATGCGGATCAGGGCGATAGCGCTCCACGGGTAAGCGCTCGTGTCAGCAACCTGAAAGCGGTCGTCCTGGCCGAAGATGGAGAACTGCTTTGACTGGACCGCGCCGGCCTGCCTGGGCGCCGGGAGACCGCGCAGGACTTCTTGCCCAACCCGGTAAACTGCCGGCCCTGCGCCGCTCACCGACCCGGCGGCGAGGAGAACTGCGTTGACCGGTTTGCCCTGTACGTTTCCGGTTGGGATGAGCGTCGCGATCATCACGACCAACATAATTACCTGGGTGAACGACTGCCTGGACCGGTTAGCGAACTTTGAACCACACATGTCGACCTCCTGTTCCTGCCTGGGTGATCCCGCTGGTGCGGGTCACATTTTCAGGATAGGAGGCCGGCATTACGCGCCTTTTCAAAAGCGCATTATTCGCGTCTTATTCGGTGATTAATTGGGAATAAGGTTTCGGACTTTGTTGTTATGTGTGGGCGACCGCGTCGCCCGCACATAACAACAAAATGGGCATAGAGTCAGGCTACCGGCCCGCATTGCGGGCCGGTAGCTGCTTTAAAGTCTTTTGAGGGTGCAGTGGGCAGGATTGGCTAATCGAGCGCAGGGAGATGGAATCCCTGCGCGCAGATCAATAGATCGTTGCCAGGAACGCGCTGCTGTGTGGGAATAAGGTCTCCACCAGCAGCTTCCACGGCCCGCGCGCGTAGGCGTCGGGATAGGAGGCATGGATCTCGTCCAGGCTGCGCCCGCCCAGCGCCAGCGGGACGAACTGGAGCGGCGGGATGTTCAGGATAGTGCGCTCGTCCTCGGCGGCCGGGCCGACCGCGACCAGCCTGCCATCGCTGAAGGTTAACCCGATCACCTGTTTGTACAGGTTGAGGCTGTAGACGCCCGAGAGACTGGCGAACAGCGAGCCCGACAGGCGCTCTTCGAACAGCGGCGCCAGCCGCTGCAGGAAGGCGGACGGGTCGGGGATGCGGATTTGCCAGGAATACGGACCGAGGTCGACCGCGCCGAGCGCGCGCGCCAGGCGCGCCAGCCCGCTCTCCTGCGGCAGGTGCAGGCGGATACCGTCCTTGCCGCGCTGGCCGGCTAACGTTTTCAGGTGGTCCAGGACGGCCATGCCGGCGAAGAAATCCACCTGAGAGACTTCGTCGAGCGTCAGCAGGTTCGGGTAGAAGTGAAAGTCAGCAATGCGGAAGTAGCCTGCCGGCGTCCCGCCCGGGTCAAGCAGGATGTGCGTATCGTGCTGCATGGCCTCCGGCGCGGGCGTCCGTTCGAGCAGGTACTGCCAGACTGCCTCTCCGCGCGCGGCGCTCAGGGCCAGCGCGCCGGCCCATCCATCGTAGAGGCGCGCCAGCAGCGGGACGTCGCCCGCTGCGGCCGGGCGGACGCTGTAGCCCATTATGGGTGGCGCGGGGACCTGGTCGGGCTGGATACGGAAGCCGCCTTCCAGCGGCAGCATGGCGTACTCGTAGCCGTACTGGCGGTAGAAATAGGGGATGCCCTGGATGATGGAGAGCAGCGCGCCGCGCTCTGTGTAGCGCTGCCAGAAGTACTCCATCAGTATGCGGTTCAGCCCCTGGCCGCGGTAGCGTTCCTGCGTGCCGACGATGCCCAGCTCGGCCACCGGCAGCGCGACCTGCCCAAAGCGCAACGTCCAGGGGATCAGGCACAGCGTCGCGATCACCTCGCCTTGCCGATCGGCGATGTAAACCAGGTCGCGCCCGCTCACGTTGGGGTGGCGGGCGAAGATCTTGCGCGTCATCTCGCCTACCCCTGGTTCGTGGATGATATCGTTCAGCGCCGCTACCCGGTCCAGTTCTTCCGGTGTTGAGACGGTGCGCAGCGTCAGGTCGCTGCCCAGGGGTTTCTGGTAAACGGGTTCGGCAGGGTTTAGCATGGGGTTCTCCTGTGGGCTGGGGTGACAGGAGTATTGTAATCTAGTTTGCGAATGGGGAAGGCTGACTTTCACCAGCAGTCGCCCAGCATAACGATGCCAAAACAGGAGGTTGGCGGGTACATGTCCCACTGACCGTGTTGGAAGAGGTTATCTGGTGGCGCAGTCAATTTTGTTGATTGACAGCCCTTGAAAGATTCTTTAAGATCAAAGAAGGGGAGATTCTGTCAATTCCAGGTCCCCATCCTATTCGTCTTGGAGGCATAAAATGAACCGCAGTCTCCGTATCTTGTTGGCCGTCATGGCGCTGCTTTTCTTGCTGGCCGGCGGATCTTACTCACAGGCCGCGCCCCTCGCGCAGGAACCCATTCCTGGCGCGCCTGGTGGGCAGGAGGGCAGCTCGCCTTCCGCCGGGCCCCTGCTGGCAGATCCAATCCCCGGCGGGCCGGGGTTTCTGAATGTGAGCGCGCTCCAGTTCAAGCCGTGGCACCCAAGCTCTCTCTGGGAATATTCCTACCTGGATTTGTACAATCCCGGAACAGTCTGGGGATCCTATTCCGCCGCTCTGACGTTGCCAAACCATGTTCAGCTCACCCAGATTGTAGTCTACTACTACGATAACGATGTCGCCAACGACTTGCTTGTCAGGCTCTGGCGCGGCAACCAGGTGGGTGGCTGGGACTTGATGGCGAATATCTACTCGTCTGGCGCGGCAGACGCAAACAGCAGCGCAGTCAATACAGCCATTAGTTTTTCGCTGGTTGACCAGCAAAACTACTCCTATGTGCTCGAGGCTCAGATCCCGCCATCATCGACGAATATTCGCCTGGCCGGCGTACGGGTCGACTATGGCTACACCAGCGCGCTGCCGGTGATATCGAATCCATAACGGGCGGACGCGGGCGGGTAGAACGACCAGGTTAAACCCGGGATTTCGCATCCTCGGCGCTTTTTTTCTTGGGTCTCCTTTCCTCTTGGGCCAAAGCCTTCATTGCCTGGTGATACTGCCTCAAGCGGGCCATCACTGCCTGGTTGAAGCTACCATCCGGGTAAGCCGCGCCTGGCTGGCGCTCACCAGCTTCACGGCCGGTCAGCAGCAAGATGAGATCGGAAGAGCGTCGTGTAGGGAAAGAGTGTAGGATAGGGTG
>CAZBDC010000143.1:0-14481 GCA_964490575.1 uncultured Anaerolineaceae bacterium
TCGGATCAAGTTAAAACACCTCTACCCTGAGATTCACGTTTGACAGACCACTAGAGTATTGGCTTTTTAAAAAGCTAGAATTATGAAGCAAACAAGACGAGAAAAGCTAGGTTGAAACTACCTGACCTTGCCCGTCTTCGATTAGTGCAATCTTCATTGTACATAAGTCTGGTCTACTTTCAAGAGCCTTTTCCATCTGTTCTTTAGCAAAAGAATACTCACTACCTGTTTTCAGGTAGTTTCAAGCGTCTCGGTTCCGGTGCTGGTCGAGGCCTATCAGACCATATCTCTCCCACCTGAGCAAGTATGGCGGAAGTATTACTTCGCCGGCAGCGCGCGGATTGCCGTGCGTGAGGTGAAAGAGGAGGGCGCTAGCGACACGCTCTCCTACCTGTTGAGCGACCACCTGGGCAGCCTGAGCGAGGTGGTGACGGGGGCCAGCGTGAGCGCATCCCAGCGCTACTCCGCCTTGGGCGAGACGCGGGACGCACAGGGCAGCCCGCCGACCGGGTTCCAGTTTACAGGTCAATATAATGAGGAGGACCTGGGGATTTACTACTTTGGCGCGCGCTGGTTTGATCCCCGGCTAGGACGCTGGTTGCAGCCGGATTTTATCGTACCAAACCAATACGATCCGATTTCATGGGATAGGTACGCTTACGGATTAAACAACCCCCTTAATTATATCGATCCCGATGGACATTGTCCACTATTAATTTCAATGGGAGTTGGGGCCGCAATTGGCGGGATGGTAGGCGCGATTTCTTATTTTGGTTCGAACATGTCCAGCTTTGATTCTGGAGAGTATTGGACTGCTGTAGGAGCTGGAGCAGTAACGGGGGCATTGATTGGATCAGGTGTTGGTATATTAGCGTTGCCGGAAGTCGCTGCTGCTGGAGGGGCAACTATAGCAGTTGCCAATACATTAATTGGAGCTGGTTCTGGAGCTGCAGGAGCAGGTTTAGGATACACCCTCACCAGCCCAAATGGTTTCGAATCAGATGATTTTCTAGCCATGACCGCCGTTGGTGGTACGGTTGGAGGGGTAACTGCGAATATCGGTGGAGGATTGGCGGGAGCAGTTCTTAAAGAGGTTACTTATATAGCGGGAAGCGAAGCTCAATATGCGTTAACTACCGATCAATGGAGCGCTCAAGGAGCAAAAGGAGCCGTAATTTCAGGTGCCATTAGCGGGGCCTTTGATGTAATCCCAGGGATGGCTCTTGGGGGCATGAAACCACCATTAGTGGAGATAGGAATTGGTCGCACCGCAAACGTTGCGCTCAAGCAGGAATTTGCCCGTCAGTTAGCAGGTTACCAGGTTGTAGCCAGTCTGAATGGAGTAGCCACTGGGGTCGCGTCAACATTCACCGCAGCTGGAGTCAACTATATAAGGGGAAAATTGGAGGCCAGATGATCAGCACTGTGCTGCTGTTCTTAGGGCTTATCTTACTTATAATTCCAACATGGATGAGTATCAGGCTGTTTCTTTTCAAGGGAGAGAGGGAGCCATCGAATAAATTGACGCTTATCTTAGGGAAACCTAAAGAACAACATCCTCTTATTCCCATCATCCGAGCTTTTCAAATGTGGGGATTATTCTGGATTGTCTGTGGGGTGGCCATGAAAATTATAGGAGAAGGATTTTTGGAAGGGACCAGAGGAACCTTCATAAATGCGTTTGTGTTTTTATTGCCAATGGTGTTCATCACAATAGCAGGATCAATAAACAAAAAGAAGGAAACTTGAGTTTTCATAATATAATGCCTAAACTTACTCGGAGGATAGAGCAACTGCTGGAGAGCAATTCGAGCGCCGGGTGAGCGCCGAAGCCGCGGCAATTTACCGCGGGCAAGGGGACTTGTGTCCTTCGCGACCGCGGTTGGCGGGGTTGGACCTGGGTGGGCTGAAGGCGTGGTGGGAGAGGGCCGTGGGTAGTGTGCGGACCTGGTGGGCGCGGTTGTGGGGCGGCGGGACGTATGCCTCGCTGGATGTCGCCCAGGGTGAACTGCGCCTGCGTCCCGCCACAGCGCGGCAGCTCAACACTCCGCCCCAAGGGCAGGTGTGGCGCAGCTATTACTACGCCGGGGCGGTGCGCGTGGCCGTACGCGAACGCGACGCGGCGGGCAGCGCGGTCCACTACCTGCTGAGCGACCACCTGGGCAGCCTGAGCGAGGTGGTGACGGGGGCCAGCGTGAATGCATCACAGCGCTACGCCGCCTGGGGCGAGACGCGGGATACGCTGGGCAGCCCTCCGACCCGGTTCCAGTTCACCGGGCAGTACAAGGCTCATGACAGCTAGTTGTCAAAACTATAGATCTTTTCCGCGCAGGCTTTCCGGCCGCCACAGCAAGCTGTCTTGTGGGTCGTGCATAGCGCGGCGCCGGCGCGCGGCAGCCGGGCTGCTGGTGGCGTAGCAGTAGGCGCAGTCGAACAGGCAGGTGTCGTATGCGCCGATGTCCACAGAAGCGGCGCAGCCGCAGTCCGGGCGGGTGGGCCTGGGTTTGAGCTCCCCGGCGCGTCCAGGCGCGATGGCCTGGATCAGGTCCGGGTCGACGCAGCGGCTTTTGATGATCCCTTCCCCGGCCAGGCGGTCATCGCAGCAGGAGGCGAAGCTCATCCCGCGCGCGCGGGCCATTTCCGCCAGCTTGCGGGCCAGGGTGACCTGTTCTTCTAACTCTGGGCGTTGAAGCTCGATCGCGGCCTGGCGGGCGGCATTTTCCAGGTTGCGGGTGGTCTTGCCGTAGAACTGGACGAACGAGAAGGTGCAATGGGTGGTGTAGCCCTCCAGCGCCCGGCTCAGCGCTTCGAAGCGGCGCAGGTGGTAGTCCGGCGGGGTGGCCGAGCTGAGCACGATCGGGTCGTAACGCCAGCGCATGCGCAGCGGCGAGAGCCGGTCGGAAAACTCCTGGAAGGCGCGCAGCGCGGCGGGCAGGGGCGGGCTGTGCGCCTCGAAGGCAGCCGGGTAGCCGGTGATGGTGACTGTGAAGTAGAAAGCGTAACCGCGCGCATCCAGCTCATCCAGGTGGGGCTTGAGCGGGCCGGGGTTGCGCGTCCAGAACACCAGCGCGATGACGTCCTCCGGGCGGGTCGAGACGCGGTAGACCTGCCCGCCAAACGGGTTGAGCGCGTGGCAGAAGCCGGCCCGCAGCCGGTTCATCAGCCAGGGGGTGTAGAAGGCCGGGATGTCGGTCCGGCGGCTGCAGCTCAGGACGGCGGGCATAACAAAAAGCGGCTGGCGAGCTGGCGCAGCTGGATGTAGCTGATCGGCTTGAGCAGCACCAGGTCGGCGTTGTTTTCGATCTCCTCCACCATGGCGGCCGGATCGCAGGTGGCCATGATTACCCGCGTCTGTGCGAAGCGGCGGTCGCCGCGGATAAATTGTAGAATTTCCTCCCCCGTTACCAGCGGCAGGTGATAATCGAGCAGTACCAGGGCGGGTACCTGGTCGATGTCACTCAGTCGGTCAAGCGCTTCCTGCCCGTTGTGGATGACGCCGGTCTGGTAGCCAGCTACCTCCAGGGCTTTTGAAAAAATGGCAGCCAGGTCCTGCTCGTCTTCGATGATCAGGGCCTGCTGCCGGTGGGTTTCGGAGTACGCCACGCTGTATCTCCTCCTGGAACGGGAGTGAGGAATAAACCTTCCGTAATAATTTTATAATCAAGTGGTTAGTTTTTGATTATATCAACCTCTAACAATATAACCGATCGCGGGTCGGGATGCAAGCACCCAAGGCGAAAAGGGGTCTGACTCCTCCTAACAACTTTGCAAAGCCGGCGCGCGCCCCTGGTTATCGAAAATCGCTCACGGCCTGGTACAGCGCCAGCAGGTTCTCGACCGGGGTGCGCGCCTGGATGTTGTGGATGGCATTGAACACGAAGCCGCCGCCCTGCCCGAAGACTTCCATGCGCTCACGTACCTGCTCGCGGACCTGCTCAGGCGTGCCGAACGGCAGGGTCTGCTGGGTGTCGATCCCGCCGCCCCAGAAGACCAGCCTGTCGCCGAAGCGCGCTTTCAGCTCGCGCGGGTCCATCCCGGCTGCGGAGGTCTGGACCGGGTTGAGGATGTCGAAACCGGCCTCGATGAAATCCGGGATCAGGTTGACCACCGAGCCGCAGGAGTGGATGAAGGCTTTCCAGTGGGTGTGGCGGTGGATCCAGCCGGTCACTTCCTGGTGGAAGGGCTTGAAGAGCTGCCGGTAGCTCTTGGGCGAAATGAAGGGGCCGGTCTGCGTGCCAAAATCCGTCCCGGTGACGAACACGGCCTGCACTTTGTCGCCCACCACGGCGTGGATGCGCTCCAGGTTGGCCAGCCCGATTTCGCACTGGCGCTGGAAGACTTCCATCACGTAGGCGCGGCGCGAGACCGTGCTCATGTACCACTCGGCCACGTCGCGGATCCCGCGCGGGTGTTTCAGCCAGGGGGCCGGCACCAGGGCGATATCGCCAAAGGCCGTCCCGCCGAAGTTGGCCAGGATGGCCCTGCCGGTCTGGCGGGAGAGCCGCTCGGCCTCGCCGGCGAAGTAAGCCAGGTCTGCGCCGGTGATCGGGCCAAACTCTTCCAGGTTATCGGCCGGGTCGAGGCGGGCCTCGTCGATTGGCGGCTGGCGGATGAGCGAGTCGAAGTAGAACCCGCCGGCCGGCATCCTGCCGCTGGGCGGGACCGAGCGGTCGCCCTCCGGGTACATGAGGATGTCGCCGTTGGGCTCGGGGTCGGTGTTGAAGCCTTCGGGGATCAGGACCGGCGTGCCGTCGAACAGCGTCCAGGGCTTCCAGCCCTCGTTGCGGAAGCCGAACAGCGTCCTGGGCGAGTTCAGCGGCAGCACGTCCACGCCCAGGGCATCGACCAGGTCCGGCCCGATTTCGCCCAGCATCTGGTAGGGCTCGGTCACCCTGACCGGCGTGCCGGGCGGGTCGAGCCGGAGCGCCTGGCGCAGCGCGTAGACCGCGCTGGCGTGCATCCCGGTGACCGCGCTGGCGCCCAGGTCGAGCGGTACGCAATCTGGCTGGCGGTGCTCCAGCGCCGCAATCACCCGTTCGCGACTGTTCATCTTTTCCTCCAGGTTGGTGATGCCTGGTTCCAGTGAGACCCAGTCGCACTGGAACCAGAGATTATAAAACTTCCAGCAGGTCGAGGAGCTGCGGCAGGGCGCGGATCTCATAGCGGGCCGGGATGCGCGGGTCGGCCGGCTTTCCCTGCGGGTTGAACCAGCATGTGTCCAGCCCGTAGGCGTTGCCGCCCTGGATGTCGGAGGTCAGGCTGTCGCCGATCACCAGCACCCGCTCTCGTGGCGGGCCGCCGATCAGGGCGAAGACCGCGTCGAAGAAGCGCGGGTCGGGCTTGGCCACGCCCAGTTCATCCGAGACGGCCAGCGCATCGAACAGCCCGGCGATGGGGCTGCTTTCCAGCCGGGGGCGCTGGACTTCCTTCAAGCCGTTGGTGATGATCGCCAGCTTGCAGCGCCCGTGCAGCCGGCCCAGGACCTCTTCCACGCCGGGGAGCAGGTCGCCGGCCTGGGACAGGTGGGCCAGATAGCGGTCGCTGAAACCTTTTGCGTCTGCCGTGATCCCTATGGCTTCGAACAGCAGCGCGAACCGCTGCACCCGCAGCTTCTCAGCGCTGATTTTACCCTGCTCGAAGTCGATCCAGACCTGGCGATTGACCTGCCGGTAGACCTCGCCGTACTGCGGTTGATACCCCAGCCCCAGCGCTTCGAAGGTCCCGCGCAGGGCCCTGTTCTCGGCCAGGTCGTAATCGAACAGGGTTCCATCCGCGTCGAACAACAACCATTCATATCTCATACCGTTGATTCTGACCGCAAACCCGCGAAAAAGCAAGAAAGAGCCGGGAACATTTCTGGCGCCGTCATCGTCTTTTTACTAGAAGGGCGATAACCAAAAATTACTGGCCCACATAACCATTGGAGGTAGTTTCACCATGTTTACCCGTCTGGTTCCCAGATTTTCGCGTATTTTCCTGGCAGTGCTGATCCTGGCTGTGCTGGCGCTGGCGCTGCCGCGGCCGGTCTCCGCTGCCGTACCCAACATCGATATCCTCAGTGTCAAGGCTGACCAGTCCGTTACCATCCGGGGCGTCAACTTCCCGGCTAACGTTAACTTCGCCGTGCGCATGGACGTGGCTGGCAACCTCGGCATCGACGGCCTCGTCGTCAAAACCTTCAACTCGGGCAGCGGCGGTACTTTCCAGGCCACCTATACCATCCCGGCCGAGCTGCGCGGCGTGAAGACCATCGCTATCCGGCTGGAGAGCGCGTCCGGCTACTTTGCCTACAACTGGTTCAGCAACCGCACCGCCGGAACCACCCCGGCAGACGATGACCCCGTGGTGCCGGTGACCGGCGAAAAACCGTACATCCGCTTCTCGGGCGTCAAGCAGAACGAGGCGGTCACGGTGGAGGCCTTCAACTTCCCCGCTAACGTCAACTTCTCGGTGCGGGTTGGCCCTTACTACACTTTCTTCCGCGACTACGTGACCGTGACCACGATCAACTCGGGCGCCGGCGGCTCGCTCAAGTTCACCATCAGCTTACCCGCGGTGGTCAAGGACGTCGAGTTGGTGACCGTGCGGCTGGACGGCGGCGGGCGCTACGCCTACAACGCCTTCAAGAACGTCGACGGCGGTACGGTGACCGTGCCCGTGACGGGCGGGGCCTGCCAGGTGATCTCGGTCACCCCCGGCTCGGCCATGCCCACCGGCGCTGATTTCGACGCTGTCTGGACGGTCAAGAATACCGGCACCCGCGCCTGGGACCTGTCCTCGGTCGATTACAAGTTCACCGGCGGATCGAAGCTGCACACGCGGGCCGACCGCTACGACCTGCAGCAGACCGTCAAGCCGGGCGAGACTGCCCGCATCATCGTCGACATGCGTGCTCCCAGCACGGCCGGCCTGTACACCACGAGCTGGGCCCTGGTTGAAGGCAGCCAGACCCTGTGCAGCCTCTCGCTCAGCCTGCGCGTTCGATAATACCGCGCGATCCTCCCTCGCAGTCCCGCCCTCACACCGGGGGCGGGACCTTTTAACCCGCCGGATATCAGGTTGGCCCCGTGAAAGATGTTGACAAAAATCCTATAAATGATGTGATTAATTTGACTTTCTTGTCTAACCCATAAACCTTATACTAAAAACCACTCCGCTGCTTTGTTACCGTGAGAATGTTTCCTGCACCATATCTACGAGGGAGGATATCGATAAGATGGTGGCTCGTTGGGTCTTTGTCGGTCTATTCGGCTTGCTGGCGGGCATCTTGCTGGTCCGCTACCTGGTTGCGTCTCCTATGGTCATGAGCCTGTACCTGCTCATGCTGGTCGTGTCGCTGGCCCTGCTGGCCTGGGGCATCCTGCGCCTGTTTCACGGCCAGGCGGCCTGGCTGGGGCTGTTTCTGGCCCTGGTGAGTTTTGTTGCCGCTTACCTGGTGACCAACAGCCTGTTCCTGCACCAGGAAGAGGAGCGCGAGCTGCCGGCGGTGCAGGCGCGCGGGGCTGGGGAGGGACATACCGCCGTCGTTTACCTGACCCACGGCGAGCCGCCCGCCTACAGCCCGATGCCGTGGGTGGAGACCTTTAAAGAAATCGACAGCATTGGGGCGCCGTTCATCCCGGTTCCCTTCCGCCCGTTCTTCTTCCAGCAGTTGCGCAACGAGTATCTCAAGGTGGGGGGCAGCCCGCATAACTTTGTCCACCAGGCCATGCTCAACAGCCTGGAGAACAAGCTGCGCATGGAAGGCGACCAGGACACCCGCTTTTATATCGCCTTCCTCGATTCCAACCCGCGCCCGGATGAATCCGCCATCCGCGCCGTCAACGAGGGCGCCAGCCGGGTGGTGGTCGCCAATGTGTTTCTGACCGTTTCCAGCCACACCCAGGCCGGGCAGGAGCTGGTCGACGCGGTGGGCCTGGAGCAGTACGGCGTCGACGTGTGCATGGCGCCGCCGCTGTGGGATTCGCCTTCGCTCAAGCGGATGTTCGTCGAGCGCGCCAACCGCAACCTCAACGGGACGGATAAATCGAAGGTCGGCATCCTGCTGGTCGGGCATGGCCAGCCGGAGTCGTGGGATGCGATCTACCCAACCCAGACGGAGCAGGAGCTGTTGTTCCGCCAGGAGGTGATGGACCTGCTGGTCCAGGACGGCTACAGCCGCGAAAACATCTCGCTGGCCTGGATGGAGTTCAAAGAGCCGGCCATCGAGGAGATTACCCAGGAGCTGGGCCGGCGCGGCGTGGAAAAGATCTTTGTCTTTGCCGCTTCGATCAGCGCCGCCTCGATCCACAGCGCGTACGACATCCCCGAGGCCGTTCACCGGGCCGGGCTGCCCGAAAGCGTCGAGGTGATTAACCTGGGCGCCTGGGATAACGACCCGCTGGTGATCGAGGCGATCCGCGAGAAGCTGCGCGACTGCGGGCTGTAAGCCACCTCGGCGGCTACTGCGGCGCGGCAGCCGGCCGGCCGGCCCGCGCGCCGCGGATGGCGGCCATCAGCGGCAGGGCGGCCAGGTTGAAGGCTGCAAACAGCGCCAGCGTCCCGGCGTAGCCAATCCCGTCGACCAGCGCGCCGCCCGCGCCCAGCCCGACCCCCTGACCGACGTTGGTGAAGGCCATCAGGATGGCGAACATCGAGGCGGCAATGCCCGGCTCGGTGAAGCGCATGGCCAGGGCAAAAAAGGTCGCCTGGTAGGCGCCGTAGGCCAGCCCGAAGAAGGCCACCAGCCCGAACACCAGCGCCAGCGGCGCGCCCGGGCGGATCCCGAAGGCTACCAGCAGCAGCGCCAGCGTGGTCAGCCCCAGGCAGAGAGTTATGGCGCGCTGAAAGCCGGCCCGGTCGGTCAGCCGCCCGCCGCTCAGCCCGCCCAGCACGACCCCAACGCCCCAGATGGTGGTGAAGAAGCCGGCCATGCTCAGCCCGGTTTTGAGCGCGTTCTCGATGTTCGGGTTGACCAGCTGGTTTGCGCCGACGATCACCAGGAAGGCGATGAAGCCGACCCCGGCCACCAGCCACACCTCGCCCCGCCGGAAAGCGCGGAAGGCGCCCCAGGCAAAGCGCTGCTGGGCCCGGTCCGGCTCGCGCAGTTTCAGCACCAGCGGCAGCGGCAGCAGGGTCAGCCCGGCCAGCAGCCAGAAGACGGCCGCCCAGGAGACGCGCTCCGCCAGCAGCCCGACCACCGAGGCGGTCACGATCACCCCGACCGCGCGCCCGCCGACCATGAAGCCCTGGATGATGCCCTGTTCTTTCTCGGGGGTGGTGTCGAGCGCCAGCCCATCGGTACAGGTGTCGTAGAGCGCCATGCCCATCTGCAGGACGAAAGCCAGCGCAACGAAGCTCCAGTAACCGGTCTGTAAATTGATCAGCGGCGCGACGAGCAGGCAAACGAACTGGATCGCCAGCCCGATCAGGATATAGGGCTTGCGGTAACCCATCTTGAAGAGACTGACCCGGTCGCTGAGCATGCCCAGGAAAATCTTGATCACGAACGGGACCAGGGCGATCGAGGCGAAGATGCCCACGCGGGTCATGCTGAGCCCCTGGGAGAGGAAATAGAGGGCGTTGAGGGCGGTGAAGTAGCTCAAGATGGTGCCCTGGGTGAAGTACAGCAGCCCAAACAACGTGTAGCGAGCGATCCTGGATTGCGGCATGTCTGGCTCCAGACGAGAAGGATTCATTCATAATCTTACTTTAAAATGCTTGTTCAGGGGCATCATTGCGAGATTCGGCCATGGCGTTGGGACGCCATCCAAACGAGGGGATGACCAAACCTGTGATTATGGTATCCGTAGCGCCAGCGGTCTGTCATCGCGAGCCGTTCTTGCGATCGCTTGCGAAGCAAGCGCGCGATCTTCGGCCCGGGGGAAGATTGCTTCGGTCGCGCCGGAAACCCCATCCGGCCCTCCTTCGCAATGACAGCCCCAAGGTCGACCTGGCGTTATAATGGTCGTGTTTGCCGAGGCCGAACAGCCGATTCTGAACAGGCGTTGTATAATCAGTTTATGACAGAAGAAAAGCACGCTGAATTCCGCTCCGGGTTCGTGGCGGTGGTTGGGCGGCCCAACGTGGGCAAATCGACGCTGATCAACGCCCTGCTGGGGCAGAAGATCGCCGCGGTTTCGCCCCGCCCGCAGACCACCCGCCGGGCCCAGTTGGGCATCCTGACCCTGGCGGATGCCCAGCTGGTGTTCGTCGATACGCCCGGCATCCACAAGCCGGTCCACAAGCTGGGCGAGTACATGAACGAGGTGGCGGCCGAGTCGTTGAAAGACGCGGACGTGATCGTGTGGCTGGTGGATGCCTCGGTGGCGCCCAACCCTGAGGATGCGATCGCGGCCGGGCGGCTGGCCGAGGTCGGGGCGGATACGCCCGTCCTGCTGGCGCTCAACAAGGTCGACCTGGTCTCGGGCGAGGCGCTGGACGCGCACCAGGCCGCTTACCAGGCGCTGCTGCCGGGCGCGCTCCCGCTGCGCATCTCGGCCCTCAACACTTACCAGCTCGACCGCCTGGTGAGTGAGATGATCTCGCGCCTGCCGCAGGGCGAGCCGCTGTACGGCGAAGAGCAGGTGACCGACCTGTACGAGCGCGAGATCGCCGCCGAGCTGATCCGCGAGGCGGCCCTGCTGCACCTGCGCGACGAGGTGCCGCACGCCATCGCCGTGCGCGTGGACGAGTTCCAGGAGCGCGGCGAAACCGGCGCGCTGATCCGCGCCACGCTGCTGGTCGAGCGCGATTCGCAAAAAGGGATCGTGATCGGCAAGGGCGCGGAGATGCTCAAGGCCATCGGCTCGACCGCCCGGCGCGAGATCGAGTCGATGAGCGGGCAGAAGGTCTTCCTCGACCTGCGCGTCAAGGTCAACAAGAACTGGCGCAACGATCCCTTTGTGTTGAAGCTGCTGGGGTATGTGAGCGAAAAAAAGAAAGCATAAATCGCCCGCGACGACACTTCCATGGGGTGGGGTATGGAAAACCTGTTTTTCTGGCTCACGCTGGTGCTGATGGTGGTCGATTGGGTCGCCACGCGAAAGGCCTGGGAGCGCGTGTGCTGGTTCGCCAAGCCCGCGCCGATGATCACCCTGATCGCGTGGTTCAGCCTGGCCGGGCATTGGACCGGCCCGCTGCTCGCCGCCGGTCTGGGGCTGGTCTTTTCGCTGCTGGGCGACGTGCTGCTGATGCTGCCGGCGCGCTTCTTCCTGGCCGGGATGGGGGCCTTCCTGGTGACCCAGGTGGCCTACATCGTTGGGTTCAACCACCTGCCGATGGAATTCCGCTGGGAAATCCTGCTGCCGGTGGCCGCGGCGGCCGGCGCGTTTGCCTTCTTGATGGGGCGGGTGCGCGCCGGGCTGCGCCGCCGGCGGGAGAGCGGGCTGCTCGTCCCCATTGGGGTCTACGCGGTGGTGCTCAGCCTGATGATGCTCTCGGCCCTGGCGACGCTCTTCCGCCCCGGCTGGGATCCGCAGGCGGCGCTGGTGGTCAGCCTGGGCGGGGTGCTGTTCTTCCTCTCCGACGCGACCCTGGCCTATCACCAGTTCGTGGCGCGCGTGCCGCGGGGTGACCTGCTGGTGATGGTGACTTACCACCTGGCCCAGCTCTTCATCGCCGGCGGGATGCTGGAGCAGTTCTCACTTTAAAGGCCGGAAGCCCTCCCCCAGCGCCTCGTGGGCCGCGCCGATCACCATGAAAGCATGTGGGTCGGCCTGGCGGACGATTTCCTTGATCCGGCTGACCTCGGCGCGGGTGATCACGCAGTACAGGACCGGGCGAGACTGGCCGGTGTAGGCGCCCGAGCCTTCCAGGACGGTCACGCCCCGCTCGAGCACGCTCATGATCTGGCCGGCCACCTGCTCGGGGCAGGCGGTCACGATCATGGCGGTGCGGTAGATCCCCGAGCCCTCCAGGACCATCTCGGCCGCCAGCCCGCTGGCGTAGGTGGTGACCAGGGCGTACAGCGCGTTCTCCCAGCCGAAGACGAACCCGGCCGCCAGGATCACGGCCGTGTCGGTGATCAGGTAGGAGCTCGAGACCGGGATGCCCAGGCGGTGGTTGAGGATGCGCCCGAGGATGTCCGAGCCGCCGCTGGTGCCCTTGCCGCGGTAGACCAGTCCCAGCCCGATGCCCAGCAGAACGCCGCCGTACAGGCAGTTCAGCACCAGGTCGTCGACGATCCCGTTGGGAATAAAGAGCACCAGGAAATCGGTGAAGAACGAGAAGGCCACGATCGCCAGGGCGGTGCGCAGGGCGAAGCGCGGCCCGCCCAGGTACTGCCAGCCGAGGAAAAAGAGCGGGATGTTGCCGACCAGGACCATCAGCCCGATCGGCCAGGGCAGGTAGAAGTTGATCAACTGGGCGATGCCGCTGATCCCGCCGCTGACCAGTTGGGCCGGGACGAGGAACAGGCGCATGGCCAGGGCCTGGACCAGCGCGCCGGCCAGCACCAGCAGGTAATCCCAGACGGAAGCGCGCGAGAACTCGAGGTTGGAGGCCAGCAGTTTGAGCACCTGCTTGACGCCGGGCCGGGGGGTGGGTTTCATGGGGGACTCCTTGGGGCGGGGGCAGTGATCTGTGAACGGTGGGTGGCGGAAAGTGAACGGTAAACGGTGAACCGTGAACGGTAAGAGAGGCGGCGGAATTATAAGGGAGATGGGGTGGGACTGGAAGGGGAATATTTGCTATACTATGCATACACTTCTTTGACTGGAACAGAATGATCCTGGGGGCCGCGATGCAGTTGGGGACGCCTGAGCTTATCCTGATCCTGGTTTTGGTGATCGTGCTGTTTGGCTTTGGCCGGGTTGGAAAGATTGCCGGCGAGCTGGGGCAGGGCCTGCGCGCGTTCCGGCGCGGGGTAAAGGGGCCTGAACAGCCTCCGGTTGAGCAGCCTGAGGAAGTCGCGGAACAAAGCGAAGATAGTGTTTTGCCCCCACTCCAGGCGACCGAAGCCAATTTGGCCACGATCGGTGGGAATGTAAGCGGCGTGCTGATTATGGGCAGTGGCAACCAGACCACGATTAACCAGATCAATCAGCTTGACAACCTGGATAAATTATTTTCTAACATCAACCCTAGCATCGATGAGCCAATCACGATCTACCTCTCCTCCACGCAAGCCCAAAATTCTGAGCGGCAGGCAGTGGTGAATGCCTTCTGCAGGTTGAAGTGGATTGGTATCACGAAACCGGGATTTTTTTACTTTTTACCGTCGCCGATCCGGACGGAGAAGCAAGTGAATGAAGAGCTGCAAGCCAGCGATTTCTTTCTACTAATCGCCCATCTGCCGCTGGATGCCGCGCAGCTAAAAGAACACCGGCAGGCCCTGGGAGTGAGCATGTTGGGCCGTTTTTACTTTGTTCCGTCTGATGAAATAGAATCGGCCAGTCTGGCATTGGGCGAGCCAATCGAAGCGCTGGTGGGCTATGAGGATCCGATCCTTTTATCAGATCTGATCTATAAGTGTCTGATTGAGGGTTTGGTGAAATCTGCGAGGGCAAATAAACTCTCCCGCGCTGACCTCACCCTGCTGCTTGGCCTGGCGGGGACGCTCGAGCTGGAAGGCGGCTGGCTGGCCGAAATCCGCGCGTGGCTCGACGTGCAGCCGGCCGCCGGGTCTCCGTTGGAAGCGAAGGCTGCGCCCGTGCCTGAGGCCGGCCTGGCGGAACAGCCGGTTGAGCGGCCGCCCACCCAACCAGAGAAAACTCCGCCGCGCGCCAGGGGAAAATATGAGCCGGAGATGGTACACGTCCCGGCTGGTGAGTTCTGGATGGGCAGTCAGGACGGCGATGCGGAGGCCTGGGAGGATGAAAAACCGCAGCACAAAGTCTACCTGGGCGAGTACTGGATCGGGCGCTACCCGGTCACCGTGGCCGAGTTCCGCGTCTTCGTCGAGTGGACCGGGCATCTCACCCGGCAGGAAAAAGAGCACAGCGAGTGGACCTGGCGCGCGCCGCGCGGGAAAGGCAGCGACACCCGCGGCAAGGACGATCACCCGGTGATTGGGGTTGCCTTTCATGATGCACTGGCCTACTGCTGCTGGCTGAGCGGTGTGACCGGCAGCCACTATACTTTGCCCAGTGAGGCCGAGTGGGAAAAAGCCGCGCGCGGGACGGACGGGCGCAAATACCCGTGGGGCGACAGCCCGCCGGACCGCTCGCGCTGCAACATCGAGGGTTGGTTTGGGGATACGACCCCGGTGGGGAAGTTCAGCCCGGGTGGGGATGCTCCCAGGTTTGATAACCGCTTTGGCTGTGCGGATATGGCCGGCAACGTCTGGGAATGGACGCGCAGCCTATGGGGAACCGATTGGGAAAAACCGGACTGGAAGTATTCCTATGATCCAAAGGACCGTAAACGCGAAGACCTGCGCGCCGGCGACGAGGTTCGGCGCGTGCTGCGCGGCGGCTCGTGGTACTTCAATGGAAGGAACGCCCGCTGTGCTTCCCGAGATCGGAAGAGCACACGTCTGAACTCCAGTCACGAGATTCCATC
>CAZBDC010000144.1:0-14114 GCA_964490575.1 uncultured Anaerolineaceae bacterium
GTGGGATGGGCTATGACCAGGGCTGGGATGGAAGATGTCTGTACTTGATTTTTGGGATAGTGGGATGGGCTATGATTATAAGAACGCAAGTAGAGATGCTGTGCGAACGATCGTCGATGGAAAGTTAATTTGAGAGGGAAAATACCCATGGCCAACGAACCATTTCTCCATGCTGAGCTGACCGGCAAAATTATCGGCTGTGCGATGGAAGTCCACAGCACGCTGGGCAACGGCTTCCAGGAAGTCATCTACCAGCGCGCGCTTGAGATTGAGATGGCCCACCATGGCCTCAGCTTCAGCCGCGAGCACGAGATGGATATCTACTACAAAGGCACCTGGATCGGCAAGCGCCGGGTGGATTTCTTCGTCGAAGAAAAGGTCATGGTCGAGCTCAAAGCCGTGAAAGAACTCGAGGACGTCCACCTGGCGCAGGCCATCAACTACCTCGAAGCCTACGGGCTGGATGTGGGACTGCTGATCAATTTCGGCAGCACCAGCCTGCAGTTCAAGCGCGTCATGATCCCCGACAAATCCCACCCACCCCGCTCCCCGCGTTCAAAGCCCCCCAAATAATCCCACCCATCCCAGCCCCCAATCCCACCCCCAAATCATAGTCCATCCCACAATCCCCCCAATCATAGTCCCCATCACAGTCCCCATCATCCTCCCCATCATAGTCCATCCCATAATCCTCCTAATCATAGTCCCCATCATCCTCCCCATCATAGTCCATCCCACAATCCTCCTAATCATAGTCCCCAATCATAGTCCCCATCATAGTCCATCCCATAATCCTCCTAATCATAGTCCCCTTTTTTCCTGGCACGAATCTGGCATCCTTCTCCCACAAGGAGAAGGATCATGGAACGAACCACCCACCGTCACATATCGCCGACCCCGTACCGCCAGGCGCGGGCCTATCATACCAGCACCACCACCGGCGGGGTCCTATCGATGGCCCGCCGCCGCCGCGACCAGCGCGCCGGCCTGGTTCTTGGGATCGCTTTCGCCGCGGTCCTGTTGGCCTGCATCGGGCTGTACACCGGCGTCAGCCGGGTTGTGGCAAAGTGGCAGAGCGCCCGGGAAGCCAAAGCGGCCCCGCTGGAGCAGCAGCCCGCCGCCGCGCCCCTCCCGCCCCTGCCCGCCGGCGCCGACCCGGTCCGCATCCTCCTGCTCGGCTCGGACCAGCGCGGCAGCGACAGCAGCTACCGCACCGACGTGATCGTCCTGGTCTCGATCGACCCGAGCGAGGGCACCGCCAGCGCGGTCTCCTTCCCGCGCGACCTGTGGGTCGAGTCGCCCACCCTCTACGGGATGAAGATCAACATGGTCCAGGCCATCGGCGGGTTCGAGGCCATGGCCGAGGTGTTTGAATCCAACTTCGGCGTGCGCCCCGACTACTATGTGCTGACCAACTTCTCCGGCTTCACCCACCTGATCGACAGCCTGGGCGGAATCGACGTGCACATCCGCCAGCCGCTGACCGACTCGTGCGACCTGCCCCAGGCCCAGGGCGGCCTCTGCCACGTCGACGAGGGCGTGCTGCCCATGGACGGCGCGACCGCCCTGTGGTACGCCCGCTCGCGCGCCAGCACCAGCGACCTCGACCGCCTGCGCCGGGCCCAGGAGGTGGTCGAGGCCGTCTTCGAGCGCATGATGCACCTCGACGCGCTGGCCCGCCTGCCCCAGCTCTACGAGCAGGTCTCGCAGGATGTGGAGACCAACCTCAGCCTGGGCGACATCACCCCGCTCGTGCCGGTCGCCCTGCGCCTGTTCCACGAGCCCGAGCGCATCCACCGATTCGTCATCGACGAAGACCAGGCCTACCCCTTCTGGTCGTGGGACGGCATGTGGATCCTCATGCCCGAGCCGGAGAAGATCCAGGCCCTGCTGGAGGAGGCGGGGATGCGGTAAGAGAGGGCTGGGAGATAGTTTAGAATCCGGTTTCGGTATTCATTTGAAAGCCTCCAGACACAGAGTCGTAAGGTATTTCTAAAAATTTCTGTTATAGTTGCTATAGCTCAACTATTCAGAAATTTGAAAACTCCTTCTTTGAGGAAGCAAAATGGATACCGGGGAAAAACTGTCTCGTGCGGCGCTGACGATCTTAACACACTGTCTTTCTCTACCAGCAGGCGCACAATATTTAATTTTTACCGATGAAACTTCCCATCGGATCGCCACAATCCTGGCGAATACAGGCCTGGCGCATTGTCTGCACCCCATTGTTTTATTTTACGACTCCTCCATGCAGCAGATGCTGCAGGATTCTCCCCTTTCGAGCAGCCTGCAGTCTGTCATCGCCGATTCCTCAGCCGCATTTATCTGCCTGAACGGCGACCCTGAAAATTTTCTCTTCCGCGACCATATCCGCCGGATCGCCTGGAACAGCGGGCTGAAAGTCGCCCACATGCCCGGCATCAATCAACGGATCTTGCGCCTGGCCGACCTGGATTACCAAAAACTGCATGACCGCTGTGAGATGTTTGCCCTGGCGTTGGCCAAGGGCTCCCAGCTTAAAATTATCACCCATGATAAAAGCGGTAAAGCATACAAACTCACGGTACCTCTCAAACCCTGGGACCGCTTTCCCATTATCAGCGATGGCATCATTGAGGCAGGCGTCTGGGGGAACGTCCCGTCTGGAGAAACCTATATCGCCCCACCGGAAGATCTTGCCTGGGGAGACCTGGTTTTGAATGGCTCGATCCACAAATTCTTGATCCCTGCCGGCGAGGAAATTCGATTGCATTTCGAAAACGGGCGCCTGGTCAATTGGTTTCCTGAGGATGGTCAGGCTGCTCACTACCTCAAAAATTCAATTATTGAATTCGCCCGGAAAGGCGGCGATGAAAACTGGTCGAACCTGGCTGAAGTCGGCCTGGGCACAAACCCCCTCATCCGCAAGCTCACCGGCAACCCCCTGCTCGACGAAAAGAAGTACGGCAGCGTGCATATTGCCCTGGGAGACAACATGGATATGGGCGGGACGATCGAATCGAAAGTCCACTGCGATATGATTTGCCTGGCTGCTGAAGTCAGCGTAGATGGTAAGGCTATCATCCGTGGCGATAAAATTGTGCTGCGTGAGCAGGATTGGCGCGAGAATTTTCAGAACATTGACCTGCCCGATGGGTGGTCTCTTGACCTGCACATTCGCTGTACAGCGGTAGATTCCTATATCGATGCCCAGGGTCGCCTGAAGCGCTTTTGGAACACCAGCTCGGGCCGGGTATGTTCTGTATTTGTGGGCGATGAGAGAACTTCTCTCCTGGCTGGCGCCATTTATCAGAGCCTTCAGAAGAACGGGCACCGAGAAACAATTCGGGGCCTGGCGCGCCAGAACCCATTCATTGATGAAAACGACACCTTACGCATCACCTACCTGTTGTATCTGTACGGATTAGTCAGCTTGGACAAGCATAACGAAGCATAATTCCATCCGTCACCTGTTTGGAAGGAGAGAGAAACACATGAGTTCGATCGGTATGCCTCCTGCGCTTTTTACCCTCAGCGATAAGTTAAAATTTGCCATCACTCCGCCCGAGCAGGTCGGCCGATTTCACATTTATTTTATCGACCTGGCGGATCTCAAGCTCAGCCTCACAGACCGGACGCCTTGCATCTGGGTCCAGGCCATCGATCTACAAGAACTGGCGCCAATGACCCTTTCACAGCACCTGCGCGACGCCGCTCGCCAGATGAATTGGAACAATGAGAAAATCCTCGTCTTTCTGGATGGCGAATCGCCGCTCTTGCGTGAATATCTGCCAAAGTACCTGCCTGCTTTTATCATCCTCGATCAAACCACCCAGGCAAATATCCAATCGGCCAATGCTCCGACCGTCGTTCTTCTGGATGCCCTCCGCCGCCAGCTCAACCGGGCCAACCTATCCCCCTACGAGGTGCATATCCCGGTAGCCGGCAACCGGTTTTTTGGCCGAAAACCAGAGATCAACAAAGTCCTGCAGCACCCCACCAGCAGCTACTTGTTCCTGGGCATCCGCCGCATCGGCAAGACCTCGCTCTTGCTCGAACTGCAAAGACTGATGAACAAGTTTGACCCACCCGAGCCTGGGCAGCGCCGCCGGGTCTATATCGACTGCTCGGTCATCTCGTCTGAGGAAGAATTCTTACAGGCGGTCATCAACGAAGTCGACCCGCGCGGGATGAAATTCCTCATGGGGCGCGCGACCCAGTCGAAACGCTACAAGCGCACCATGTTTGACCATTTTGTCTCCCTCCACGGTGAGCCGATGACCTTCTTGATCGATGAAATCGACCGCCTGTTGATGAACCTTGGGGATGAGCGTGAGCTCTTTGATGTCCTCCGCTCAGCCGCCACATCTGGGAAGGTCCGTTTTATCATGGCCGGGTTCCGCCGCCCCATGCACCTGTATGGCAGCGAACAATCCACCTTCTATCACTTTGCAGACAAAATCCGCCTGGGCAAAATGCAGCGCAATGAAGTCAAGGACATGGTCCTGGTGCCATTGGAAAGCCTGGGCATCAAATTCAAAAACCGTGAAGGAGTCGCCAGCCGTATCCTGCGGGAAACCGGCGGCCTGCCGAACTACGTCCAATTTTACTGCCAGACCCTCCTGGAACAGGTGGATGAAACTGGCCGAGAGGAAATCGAGGAGGATGACCTCGGTTCGGTGTACAACAATCGTGAGTTCCGTGATTTTGTGCTCGAGACCTTTATGACCAATACCGAAAGATTGGAACAGGCCCTGGTTTACGCGCTGATCGCGGAGGATCAAAGCCCGTTAAAGAACAGCACCTTTTCTGAACGTTACATCGATGAAGTTCTCAAGCGCCGTCACATTCCCCTCAACCTCGAAGGGCTGGAACGGATCTGTAAAAACCTCGAAGTGGGCGGCGTATTTAACCAGGTCGGTAAGGATTATGAGTTTGCCGTGCCCTTGCTCGTTCGCACATTATGTGAGGCCCGGGATGTAGAATTCTTATTCGAAAAAATGCGCGAAGAGATCCAGGCGGAAAACCTTCGCTAAACCGCCCGCGGGGAAAAGGATCGATCGATATGCAAATCAGTCATTTCAACAGGCAAACCGGCAGCCAGGCCAGGGTGCAGAGGAAGATCATCAAAGCGGTTCTCTCCGGTAGGTGCGTGCGGGTCCTTGGGGCCCGCTACTCGGGGAAAAGCCAGCTTCTCAAAGAAGTAGCCGACCAGGTAAAACGCGAGTTCACCCCCTTTGTTTCATATCAAACCCTTGAAGACCTGAAAAAGGACGGTTGGCCCAAATTTTATTCCCAACTTTATCTGGAAATCGAAAAAGACGTTCTCCCAGGCCGGGTCGCGCCTGAAGAACTTCTCTGCGCCACCCCACTCGACCTGCAAAAGAGACTGAGTGACTTGTTGGAAAAATGCGACCAGAACCTGGTGATTTTTATTGACGACCTGGAAATCGCCCCACCCAATCTAATTGCCTCCCTGCTAGGCGTCATCCGCGCCTTGTACATGGTCAGTTTCAGCCGGCCTGGCGCCCATTTCCAGGCTGTCGTGTGTGGCTCGCTCAGCTTCAACCAGCTCGCCCTGCCATACGTCTCGCGCTTTGAAAGCGTGTCTGAACTGGTCATGGTCGGCGACCTGGATGAAGACGAGAGCCGCGATATGGTGCGCGAGTTCTGCGTTCAATCGTGGGTCCAGGAAAATGAAGAGGGGGTCCGCCGTTTTCTCGAATACACCGGCGGCGACCGCTACCTGATCCGCCAGATGATGAAATTTATCCCGGAAGTTCTGGCCCGCTCCGACCAATCCAGTCTGGCGCCCTCCGTGGTGGATGGCGCTGCCAGCGAACTTCTCCGGCATGTCATGGAGCTGGGAACGGGCGAAGTCATCCGGAAGATCGAAACAGACCCCGACTTGCTCTCCTGCGTCCTGAAAGTCCTCGAACAGGGCCGGGTTCCACTTCGCCTGCTGCCGCTCCCTTCGCTTGAGATCCCAAATATTCTGGATCTGATCGGCGTGTTCAACCTGGCAGGCCAGGAGTACGGGATCAAGTGCCGCCTTTGGCGACGGATTCTTGCCGAACGCTTAACGCCTGACCGGGTAGGCCGGTTATTTGCCCTGGCAGGCAAATGGGAACAGGCCATCGACTACCTTGGCCAGGCCCACCTCTCCCAGAAAGGTGAAGTCAAGCTCGACCTGTTCAATGCTACGATTAACTACTTACACGCCAGCCCGAACGGTGAAACCGCTTTTCTCCGCCTGGCGCGCGGTTTGAAACTCCTCTACCCCGATTGCGAATTTCGCCTCTACCAGCGCACCGCCGCCTCGCTTGTCCCCGTCTTTCCAGATGAAGCGGCCGGGCAGGAAATCGTGCTGCGCGGCAATCTGCAGCCCGAGGTCGAAGCCCTCCATGGGCCTGATTACACCGTCATCTTCGACCCAGCCAGCCCGCGCGTCCTGTTTCCCCTGCGCGTCCGCAGCGATTCAAAAGCGCTCGGCATGGTGGCTTTTTCATCAGGCTTCAACCGCTACCTGAACAGCCAGCACGAAGAGGAAGTTTACCAATTAATTGGTTTCTTACAACAGGCCGCAAACGCCATCGACAAACGCAACGCCGACGCACATACCCTGCTGGATGCAGAGAGCCGGGCTGAAAAACAGAAAAACCTCAACCGGATCCTCACCCGCATCCTGCACGATCATAACCTGCCGCGCGAGACGATCTTCCGGCTGCTCATGGCAGGGGTTACCTCGGGGTTTTGTCTGGAGTTCAACCGGGCCATCCTCTTCACGCTGGATGAGAAAAGCCAGGCGCTGGTCGCCCAGATTGGCGTAGGCCACATCTCTCGCCTGGATGCCGATCAGGATTGGAAGGAATTCCCCTACAAAACCCTGGATGCGCTCATCGAAGCGCTGCTCGTGCCCGATTACCAATACACCAAACTGCACGAGAAGGTCTACGGCAAATCCATTCCTGCCTCACCCAAGGCGACCAATTTGTTTGCTCGTGCGCTCGAAGATCAGGAGCCAAAGATCAGCCGTGGGCAGCTCATGCTGGAGGGCCTGCCGCAGAACCTCGTGGAAACCATCGGCAGCACGCCCTCTTTCGCCCTGGTCCCCTTTAAGGCCAGCTCCTACCTGACCGGCGTCCTGTATATTGATAACCGCTTCACCCTCCATGAAATCGGCCAGGAAAGGATCTTTCTCCTGCGCGATTTCATGAATCAAGCGGCCTTAGTGATGCAGCTATCCCGGGCATTAGCCGAAGAAAAACGCCGGGGCGGCATCCTCACCGAACTTCTCCAGGCTGAAGAGGCGATCAACGACCAGATCACCCGCCAGGTCGGTGATGTGTATGACCAGATTGCCGAAAGCGCCCGGTTATTGTTCAAGGCCAGCAGCACCGTCCTCAACACGCTCAAGCGCCAGACGGAAGACGACATAACCATCTTCCACACTGATCAGACGGTATATAAAGGCACGCTCAAGAAAGGTTATGAGAAGTTATCGCGCTCTGACCGCGGCTTCATCCGCCATGTCATCCAGCAGGGCTTTGTCCACATCGCCGATATTGACCAGGACGACGACTCCAGCGAGCTGGCAGATATGCGGCGCAGCACGTTTGTGAAAGCAGAAAATGTTCACGCAACTGTCGGGATCCGCCTTGGGCCTGCCGACAAGCCCGAAGGGGTTCTGCACATCAACTGGGACGCCCCCCATCCGCTGACGGCTGAAGAGCGAGCGCTGATCACCATCTTCGCCAGTTATGCGGCCGTAACCATCCCCAGCGCACGGCGGTACGCCCAGGTTCAGGAAGACCTGCGCTACCGCACCCGTGAAATGGAAGGCCTCAGCCAGCTACTCCACGCCGGCACAGAAAGGTGGTCCGAAGAGGAAATTAATAAGATAATCCAACAGGCTCTGATCACCACCACCGACCTGACCGGCATTAACGATCTCTTGCTGATTCGCCGCAGTCCGATCCGAAATTTCCAATACTTCAGTCTCGAACCAGATCACACGATTTCCGTCAGCCAGATCGAGCGGATTGAAGATCGGCAGATTGCCAGCCTGTTCATCCAGAAAATCGAAGACGGTACGGTGATCGAACTGGAAAACGGCCTGCTGTGGCCCATTCAAGTGGCAGGTAACCTGCTGGCGGGCCTGATCCTGAGGACTGACGACCGGCTCCAACAGCGAGTAAAGCATAAAGAATACCTGGACCATCTGTGCAACCGCCTTGCGCTTACTTTCCATTATTCTCAGGTTTATCAAGCCCTCAACCGCCTTTTCCATGCCGCCTTGCGCATGACCCAAAATATCGAAAACCCGGATTTCCTGGACGATTTCATGGAACAACTGGTTGATGAAGCCATGGAATCGCTCAGTTCCATCGATACGATCACATCCTACTATGGCAAAGATTCTTCCAGTTTGAAAGCAGGCCCAAATGCCGGCCTCTGGTTTCCAGAAGCCATATCCACTGCCTCGCTCAACGACAGCAGCGTCCAGGCAGAAATTCTGAACGCCGATGAGCCAATTTTCACCGAAGATGTGAGGCAAAACACCAGACTGATGGGTCCTTTTGTTGAGCGAGAAGGCATCATCTCGGCGGCTGCTTTTCCGCTGCGTATTGGCGATGACCGCATGGGCAGCCTTTTCTTCAGCTACCGTCACTACCAAAAGTTTGACCCCGGTGAACGCGCGCTATTGAACCTTTTCACCCAACTGGCGGCAATTGCCGTTCACCATGCCCTCCTAAAGGAAAAGGCCGCTCACCGGCTGAAAAGCATGGAAACCGTCGCGCACATCACCGATCACCTGGCAAAATCCGGCTCGGACCTGGACAGCATGTACCGCAACCTGTTCAGAGAGGTGCTTCAAGCCGTCCCCCAGGCGGATAACGCCTGCATCATCCAGAAAGACCCGGAATATCAACAATATTTTATCGTCCCTGCCAGCCTTGACTTTTACCAGGTCCAGCTCCAACCGAACCAGGATACCTTAAGGATTGCTCAGGGAACCCCTCGTGGAATTGCTATCCGCGTGATTGAAAGCGGTCAGCCAGCCTTGAGCGGCAATGCGCCGCGCGATCCCGATTATTACGCCGCAATTCCAACCACATGCTCAGAAATCTGCGTCCCGATCGAGCTGGAAGGCCGGCCTCACGCCGCGATTCTACTCGAAAGCAACCGCCTCAACGCCTTTAACCAGGATGACCTGCTCCTGTTAACCGCGCTTGCCCCGGTGATTTCGATCGCCATCCAGCGCGTGCAGCAAATGCTCCACCAGCGTGAACGAGAAGAACTGGAAAATATGAGCAATTTTGCCGCCCTCATGGTGCATGAGTTTGCCAAGGCAATCGCCAATATCCCGGATGTAATCAAAGAGGTGACGGAAAGCATCCAAAACGGCGAACCAATCGATGAGGAATGCGTTATCGATCTGCTGCACAGTTCCGAGCAGGCCAAGCAACTAACCACCTATGTGCGGGATATCAGCCACGTCGGGTTTTATAACCCGCTGATCGAAGCGTTAGAACCGGTCATCCTCGAAGCCATTGAACAAGCAAAAACGAAGGCCCCCGAACATATCCGCCTGACTTTCCACCCGGACTGTCCACTGCCTCCCTTTGCGTTTGACAGGCGGTTGATCCTCATTCTCATTAAAAATATCCTTGAAAATGCCCTGCCCGCGATCCCAGCCGACCGAGAAGGACGGGTCGAAATTTCCTCCATACTCCTTACGGGTGAAGTCATCCTCCACATTCATGACAACGGCACCGGCATCCCTGAAAATGATCAACCGGCAATCTTTGAACGGCCCTTCTCGACCAAGAAAGATCAGACCCAGATGCACGGCTTTGGTTTATGGTTGAGCAAGCGGATTGTCTCGCTCCACCGTGGCGATATTTCCTTTACTTCCGGCCCGGATACAGGCACGACCTTCACGGTCAGGCTGCCGCTGAACACTCCCCAGGAGCGTCTATGAATCTCCAGGATTCTAGAAATGTCCCCCCCATCCACCGGATGAAAGTACTCGTGGTGGAAGACGAAGAGCAATATTACCGGCCCATTAAGCGCTGGCTGAACAAAGAAGGCTATCATGTCACCATCAAAACCTCTCTCGATGAAGCGAGAACCGCGCTCGAGACGGATCATTTCCATGTTGCAGTGATCGACATCCGCCTGGACATCAATGACCAGGACAACATCGACGGTATGAAACTGCTGGAAGTGATCGAAGAGATAGGCCTGAGCGAATATCTACCCCGCATCGTTCTCACTGCCCAGCTGCGCCCAAAGGTGATCCTGGATGCGACCCAGGTTTACGATGCACGTTACGTGGTAAAAGAACCAGGATACGGAACCGTTTTACGGGAGGAACTGAAGAAAATTTTCGACAAACAGGTCCAGATCAACTTCAACCTGGCTTATGAATTAGGATCAGACCAGATCCTTCCCCATATTGCCAGCGATGTGAAATGGGCTGATGAGATACAACCACCCGAAGCGTTACTCACCGAACAGGTCAGGGATATTTTTGGGAAATTGTTTATCCGCTCAAACAGTGTGTATATCCGCCAGATGAAACCCGGGCTGACCGGCGCATCAATTTTGCGGGCCGAGCCGGGAGGAAAGTTTGGCTATGCGCCAGCCCATGTGATGAAAATCGGGCGGCAGGATAAAATTCAGACCGAAGATGAGAACTTCAAAAATCACGTGAAGGATTTCCTCCCCCGCGCCGCCATCCAGGTCGATGTAGCCTACACACACGACCTGGGCGGCATTCTTTATACCTTCATGGGAAACGCGGCCAGTTCATTTGACGAATTTGACGATTTCTACCATCGGGAAGACCCGGATACCATCATCAACAGCCTGCAAGACCTGATCCATGATACCTGCACTTATTGGTATAACCAGAGCAATCTCGTGCGAGTCGACCTGCGCACCCAGTATTTCAAAGCTTTTCGCCTCGAGCCCACCCGGCTTGTGCAGGCAATCCGCGAGATCATTCCCCATTACGAGCCATTCGATCGCGAGATCCTCTTCCCCGGCCTCCAGGCCCCAATCATCAATCCTTACAACTGGATGGAGGAAAACCGGGAGGATTTCATCCTGATGGTCCACCACTCGATTACCCATGGCGACCTGACCGGCCGCAATATCATGGTCGACACCAGCAACAAATGCTGGCTGATCGATTTTTACCGCACCTACCCCAGCCATATCCTGCGCGATTTCCTGATCCTGGAGACCGACATCAAGTATCGCCTCATGCCCTGCCCGGACCTGGAAACGTATATCTGCCTGGAAACCAACCTGCTGTCGGGCGACCTCACTCGCCCAGCCATCACGCCGGACCGCGCCCTGCCGCCCGCCTTGCAAAAAGCCGCTCAGGTGATCCACGCCCTGCGCCACATGGCCACCCGCCTGGCCATAAATGTCAGCGGCGAACAAGGGATCCGCCAGGAATATTTCCGCAGCCTGCTGATGGCTACTCTAAATGTCATCCGATTGCGCCACATCGAACCGCAGCGAAAGCTCCAGGCGCTCTACGGTTCACACATGATCTGCCACCAGTTCAACCTGCAGGCCAGCAAATAGCTCCTGGCAGGCTGCACTCGAGCAGGTTGCCTATTCCTCCAAAACCTCGTTGTTCAATATATACCCCTGCCGGGGCTTTGCCTCGATTAATTTGTCTTTATCCGCGATCCCCAGCCGTTTACGAATTCGATAGATGTGTGATGAAATTGCCTGGAGGGAGTGTTCCTCGTTATACTCTTCATCTGGCCAGCAGGCATGCAAGAGTTCAGCATGGCTGACCACCGAATTCTGCCGGTCATACAATTTCTTAAACATCAAATATTCCGATTTCGACAACTGCTGGCTGCGTTTCCCGCGATAATAAACGATCCGTCGCCTGGGATCGAGAAAAACCGGGCGATCCAGGCGCGTCTTCTGCCTTCTGGCAAATTCTTGAAAAAGCGGGGAGAAAATTTGATCTTCTCCCGTCAAGATCCCTTTTTGGGTTAATTTTTGCCAGGTTGCCTGGTCAATGTCCCCGACCGGGATATTTTTGCTGCGCGAAGCCAACGCCGTCTGCTCGTCATCGTCTAAACTGGCCCAGATTCGCCGGCATTCCCGCCATACTGCATCGACGGTCAGCAGTGAGGGAATTTGGAGGCTGCCAGGATCTAGTTGCGATGTGGCAACATAGGTAAAGCACATCCGCAAAAGCCCCGCGTGCCCGCCGGTTATTTGATACAGCGGCAGGATCCAGGAATCTTCAAATGCCAGGCTTTTCCTTTTCGCAATACTGCGGAGCAGTCGTTCGGAGTCTTCCAACTGATAAGGCTTGAGATAAAGCTGGTTGGGCTGCAAAAGCTCGCAGAACTCCTCCCGGGCCAATTCTCCCCTGTTTGAAGCCAGGAACTTGTCCGGAGCCTCCTCTCCGCCTTCTTCCTCTGCCAGATCCCCCTGCTGGGCAATATCCAAAGGTAAATCGGGCAGCGGGTCGCGGGTGAAGATCAGGTACGAAACCCGGTATTTATAAGTGTCGCGCAGTCCTCGTAAATTGTTGAATAAGTGCTCTCCCGCTTTTTGATATAGCGAGTCAAACTGGTCAAAAAGCAGCACCAGCCGGTTTCCAGGATCTTTCAGGCAAACCCGTACGGCCAGCTTGAAATACCTTTGGATCTTAAGTTCATCCTGGCCGGCTTCCAACAAAGCCTCGTGATACCTGCCTAGAGATTCCAGCGCATCTGGCGCCAGGCAAACATCAGCCTCCCCTTCCCCTAGCTCTTCCATCTGCTCCAGGATCAGGCTGTACACGCTGCGGTTGCTGAAATCGGGAAGATTATGAAAATTAACGCGTAAGAACAGAAACCTGGAGGCGTCTTCTCCAAGATAATGCTTCTGGGTTTGGCGATCCAGTAAATGTTGAAAAAGGTTCGATTTTCCAACATTGCTCACCCCAATCACGGAGGCTGACTCACCGTCCTTAATCCAGTGAAACAACTGTGCCACTTCTTTCTCGCGAAAGGCCAGAGATGGTTGTTGGCCGGATCCTGTGTTCAAAGTTTCCCTCCAGGAGATCTGGATTCAATTAATGACGATCGTGTCTGGTCTATTCTACCTTGATCAAAAGAAAAGAGGGGGCCTGGCAGGTAAAATTCCTTCATATCCACTAAAATAGACTTATGCTCTGGCTCCCCCCGCCCGCCCTGCCCGACCTGCCCCCCGGGCAGGCCCACATCTACCGCCTCACGCGCGACCTGCCCGTTGATTCCCGCGAGCCCCAGCGCGCCCAGCTGGACGAGACCGAACAGGCCCGCGCGGCGCGCTTCCACTTCGAGGGCGACCGGCAGCGCTTCGTCGCCGCGCACGGGCAGGTCCGCCAGGTGCTGGGGAACTGCCTGGGCCTGCCGCCCGCGGACCTGCGCTTCGCGCTCAACCCGCACGGCAAGCCGGCCCTGGTTGAAGCGGGCGACCTGCGCTTCAACCTCTCCCACAGCCGCGCGTGGGCCCTGCTGGCGCTCTGCCGCGGGCAGGAGCTCGGCGTCGACCTGGAAGCGGAGCGCGACAAGGTCAACTTCACCTCCCTCGCCCGGCGCTTCTTCGCCCCCGGCGAGGTCGAGCGCCTGCTGGCGCTGCCCCCCGAGCAGCAGCGGGCGGCCTTCTTTACCGCCTGGACCCGCAAAGAGGCCTACCTCAAAGCGCGCGGCGAAGGGCTGACGGTCTCGCTGGGCAGTTTCGAGGTCAGCCTGGCCCCCGGCCAGCCGCCCCAGGTCTTCGATCTGCCCGCGCGCGCGCCCGACCCGCTCTGGCGCCTGTACGACCTGCCCCCCATCCCCGGCTTCGCCGCCGCGCTGGCGGTGGCAGGCGAACCGGTCGAGGTGCGCTGTTGGGAGTGGGCTGTCCTGTGAACGGTAAACAGTGGAAGAACCGGTGAACAGTGAACAGTAAACCGTGAACGGTGGCAGCGTTCCACTCCCCTTTGCGCCCTGTGCGTGAGATCTCCTCCCGCTCGTGCCACGCCAGAAGGCACTCCCTCTCCATAATCGGCTTTGCGATTATGGAGAGGGAGCCGAGATCGGAAGAGCGTCGTGTAGGGAAAGAGTGTAGGATAGGGTGTA
>CAZBDC010000145.1:0-14089 GCA_964490575.1 uncultured Anaerolineaceae bacterium
ACACCCTATCCTACACTCTTTCCCTACACGACGCTCTTCCGATCTCAGGTCGGCCGTCTCAGCCACATCGCCGAGAGCCTCCATCCGGTTTTTACCAACTTCAAGAGAGACCACCACGCCCATTTCAAAAATGCGCCGGTCAATGATATCGGCAGCTTTGCGGACCAGGGCGACCCGCTCCTGCCAGCGCATCCGGCTCCACATCGGGAAAGCGCGCCGGGCTGCCTCAACCGCCGCCTGAGCTTCTTTCGCGGTTCCTTTCTGGAAAATCCCCAGCACCCAGCCGGTATTGATCGGCGAATGATCCTCGAACTTTTCCTCGGTAAAGTGCTCCTTACCATCAATGATCATGCCATATTCTTTACCAAGATTCGCTTTTACCTCAACCAGCGCTTCTTCATAGCGCGTATGGAGCTCTTCTGGCGGGTTGAACATGGTTGAATAGGTGAGTTTAAAAGTCGATCCCGTGGACATAAGCCCTCCTGTACTCTGTAGGAATATGAGCTGAAATTGAAAGCTTTTTTCGGTGGCTTAAAGTCTGTATGCCCATTTATCTCCGGGCAGTGACTCATTTCGTCACCGATAAGTATAGTCGATGAAAGTGCGCGCGTCAAAAACTGCTTGCCAGGAACTACCCATGGATGCGTTTCTATTGCGCCATCCTGGATTTTCGACTAGACTTATGGATGAGATGGGTAAATTATTTTCAACATACCTGGGAATCGATATCAACATTGGTTCAAAGCCGGTGACGTTCGTGGCGCTGGATGACGACCAGCAGGCGCTGGCAATCGGCGAAGGGGATGTGTCCGATGCGCTGGCCTATGCCGCCGGGCAGATGAGCGGGGCGCTGATAGCCATAAACACGGCTCCACACCCCAACCGGGGCCGCATGAAACGCGACGAAGTCCGCCGCAAGCTAAAACCCATCCCGCCAAAGGGCAGGTTCCTGCATTTGCGCCAGGTGGAATATGAATTGATCCAGGCCGGGATCGGGGTCACAGAGACGCCCGATTCCCCGGATAGAAGCCTGCCCTGGGTCCGGCGCGGTTTCCTCCTGGTGGAGCAACTGGAGCAAATGGGCTACCGGGCCTTCTCAGCCAACGACGAGCCGGCTACCGAGGCCCCCACCGAACGGCGGCAGTGGCTGGAAACCCGGACAGACGCCGCTTTCTGGTCCCTGTTGGGAGTCGTCCCACTGCCGGCGGGGACCCTGGAAGGCCGCATCCAGCGCCAGCTCGCGCTGCTGGACGAGGAGCTGAGGGTGCCGGACGCGATGGTCTTCTTCGAGGAAATCACCCGCTTCAAGCTATTGAAAAGCAACCTGCCAACAAAAAACATCTTTTCCCAGGCCGAAATCAACGCCTGGGCAGCAGCTCACACGGCCTGGCTGGCTGCGAACGAACCCGAGCGGATCCGCCGGTTTGGGGAAGCCGAAGAGGGTTTTATCTACCTGCCCTGCAAAGCAGAAAAATAAAGCAATCAAGCTTTTGCTTTTGAAGCAGCCGCCTGAGGACCCCTCGGGCGGCTACTTCAAAAATTGACTTTGTACAGCCTGTTAATTTTACAATATTTACCTTATTGTGCTATAATTCACTTAGTGAGATAAAATTTCGCATTATGATTTGTAGTTTTTGGCTGTTTTGGTAAGCCGGCTGGGCCGACTGGGCAAAACGGCATCGTTCAAACAGATAGGATTACGAAGAGGCACAAGATGAACGTTGGTATGTGGGTAAAAGCACTTCAAATCATTCCAAAAATCGACAAGGCCGAATGGGACAGGCTGGATGTTATTTCGCGCTGGTTGATTTCAACCCGGGCCGCCGTGCTGATTATGACCTTTGTCTCGGCGACCATTGCCGGGATTATGGCGATTGCAGCCGGGCAGTTTAACCTGTTTAATTACCTGTTGCTGGTCATCGGGCTGGTGTTCGCGCACGCCACCAACAACCTGCTCAACGACCTGACCGATTACGACCGGGGCGTGGACCGCGACAACTACTTCCGCACACAGTACGGCCCGCAGGCGCTCGAATCGGGCCTGATGACCCGCCGCGAACTGCTGACCTACGCCGCGGTGACCGGGCTGATTGCGCTGGCAGCCGGCGCTTACCTGGTGGCGATGCACGGCTGGCTGGCCCTGGCTCTCCTGGCAGCCGGGGCGGTCTTCGTCCTGTTCTATACCTGGCCGCTCAAGTACATCGGCCTGGGCGAAGTGGCCGTCATCCTGGTATGGGGACCGTTGATGATCGGCGGCGGCTACTTTGTCATCACCGGGCAGTGGGATTGGAATGTGGCGCTGGCCGGCCTGCCATACGCGCTTGGGCCAACCACCGTGATTTTTGGCAAGCACATCGATAAGCTGCGCGAAGACCGCAGCAAGGGCATCCGTACCCTGCCGGTGATCATTGGCGAGACGGCGGCGCGCTATAGCGTCCTCGTGATGATGGCCCTGCAGTATCTGCTGGTCGCGGCCCTGGTGCTGACCGGTTTCTTCACCCCGGCCATGCTGCTTATCCTGCTGGCTTTGATCCCCAGTCCCTGGGTGTGGCGGATGCTGACCCAGCCCAAACCCGAAACGCGCCCGGAGGTCGACCGGACCGGCTGGCCAATGTGGTTCGTATCCGCCGTGTTCGTGCATAACCGCACCTATGGCATGTGGTTCCTGCTTGGGCTGATAATTGATACGCTGATCAAGCTGTTCATTTTATAGTTCTTGAATACCTGAAACAAGAGGCTGTCCAAAAAGCCCATTTGGACAGCCTCTTGCCGTTTAATAAAGGAGTTTTAGAGTTTCCAGTTCCTACTTGTGAAGGGTGAAAACGCTAAACAAATATTTTTCAGACAACCCCTTGCTTTATGCCGTTATCAGGCCGGGGCGTATCGAGCGCCTGGCGCAGGTCAACGGCGGCGCCCTGGTCGAACAGGATCAGCATACGGAGGATGGCCATCGGGCTGTAGCCAGACTGGCGCAGCAGGCGGATTTTCTTTTTTTCTGGTCAGGCAAGCGAGTTGACCTGGACACCTTCGACTTCAAGCCAGGCTGTGTCCGGGTTGATTGAAGTGCCCGCGCGCAGCCGCCCAGAGGGCGGGAAGGCAGCGTACTGGTTATCGATCCAGATCACCAGCCCAAGCGGAGCGCGCGGGGCAACCGGGGTTGAGAACACCTCGCTGCCATCGACCAAAAACCGGGCCCGGTCTGCCAGCCAATCAATCCGGTAGGTCCGCCACTGCAGCGGATCGCCCGGGACGAGTGCAGCATCTTCATTAATCAAACACCGGGCGGCCCGGCGCAGCAGGCGGGCAGCGAACGGGAGCGCCAGCAGCGGCAGGAGAAGGGCGCCGGGAGCCAGCAGCAGGGCCGGGAGGGGCCACGAGGCAAAAGTGGCCGCCAGGAACCCCTGGGTCGGGTGATCATCCCGGAAAGACAGGTAGTTCGGCGGGCCGGCATAGAAGAACCAGGCCGCATCCGGCAGCGCGGGCAGGCGGCGGGCCATCCCGCGCAATCCCAGGCTGGCGCTGAACGGATCGTTCCAGAAGCCAAACCCCCACGTTCCGGGCAAATCTGCGGCTGAAACGCGCGCCCGCAGCTCGAGCCGCAGCGGCGGGCGCCAGGGAAAGCGCGCGCGGGGCTGCCGGAGATAATCATCGAGCTGTGCCCAGCGGTAGGTTCCGGCCGGGCCAGGCGGAATCGTCATTCGCCAGCCCCCCCTGGCAACCTCAAACACTCTGCCTCCGGCAATCTGGCGGGGTTGAAGCGCGAGTTTCATAAGGACAGTATAAAATCCGTCCCGGGCTGTGTCAACGCGGGCAAAGGATTAATCCAGTTCGTTCGCCAGCCACTGGTCGAGGTGATCCAGCAGCTGGTTCAGGTTGGCAACCACAGCGGAACCTGGCTGACCGGCTGATTGGAGCACAGCGGTGACTTCAACAGCCATATCGACCGGCAGGCTCGGGCAAAGCCGGGCCGCCTGCTCGAGCAGGCGCTTCTCGCCCGGGTTGGGGACCCGGTTGCAGGCAAAAAGCACGTCAAAATAACTGGCCAGCAGGGCGCTCACCCGGTGGTTGACACTGGCCAGGTCCCCGCGCTTAACCGCTTTTTCAACCTGGCGCAGATAGGCCGGAATCACCTCGCGCAGAACGGGCTGGTTGCGCCGGATCACCGCCCGGCGCAGTTCCTCCGGGTAGGGCTGCTCGCACCAGGCCTTCAGCCGGCCAAACCAGCCGTTCCGGTCGAACAAGACCCGCGAGGCCCGGATGGTGTGCCAGTGGCTCGTCGAATAGCCCAGTGAAGCCCGGTGGTGCACCAGGATCCGCTTGAGCATTTCCTCAATCCAGGCCGGTTCCCAGAACATGACGTCGACTTCAATGCCGGTCCGCGCATCAAACCACTCGTCGCCCAGGTCCCAATAGTCCAGGTTCATATCGGCCCGCGAGGCACCACCGGCCGCTTCCACCAGCGCGATGCGGTCGGTTAAGGGGACCGGCGCGCTGGTATAGACATACAAATCGATATCCGAGGACAGGTCAGCAGCCGCTCCGCTGGTGAGAGAGCCGGCCATGGCGACAGACTCGACCTGCGGAAACTGGCTGAACAACCCGGCCAGGCGGTTGGCAAGCGATTGGTGAGGCGTATCGGTCATCGGTGTAATCTTTCCTGGATCAGGTTGGATTCTGCGGGTATCGGCAGGGAATCCATTATAATCGCCCGCATGGCAAAAGTGAGTCTTTCTTCCCCCGTCGAGCGGCCCGCTGCCAGCCCCCTGGCAATCTGGACGGCCATGATCATTATCTACATCGTGTGGGGCTCAACCTACCTGTCTATTCGCTTCGCGGTAGAAACGATCCCACCCTTCTTCATGGCAGCGGCGCGCTTTCTGATCGCCGGGGGGCTGCTGTTTGGAATCCGCCGGCTGGCAGGCGACCCGCTGCCCAGGCGGATTGAGACGCGCTCGGCCGCCATCATCGGCCTGTTCCTCCTGTTGGGTGGAAACGGCAGCGTGACCTGGGCCGAACAAACTGTACCATCCGGCATGGCGGCGTTGATGGTCAGTTCTGCCCCACTGTGGATGTTGATGATGGAAACGGTGCTGCCCGGCGGCCGGCGCCCGCCGCTGCGGGCTTTGTTGGGGATCCTGGTGGGCTTTGTGGGCGTCCTGCTGCTGCTATGGCCAGGCGAGAGCGGTGGGCTGCTGCGATTGAACCCGGCCGGCGCTGCCGCGCTGGTCTTCGCCACCCTGGCCTGGTCGTTTGGCTCAATCTACAGCCGCAACGCCGAGCTGCCTTCCTCTCCCTTGATGAGCACCGCCGTTGAAATGCTGGCCGGCGGGCTGGCCCTGGCCCTGCTGGGGATCCTGACCGGGGAAACTGCCCGGCTGGATCTGCCCGGCATCTCGTTACAGTCGCTGCTTGGTTTGGGATACCTGGTCGTATTCGGCTCACTGGTGGGCTTCAGCGCTTACACCTGGCTGCTGCGTGTCGCGCCGACCTCGCTGGTCTCAACCTACGCTTATGTCAATCCACTGGTGGCGCTGCTGGTCGGGGCGCTGCTGGGCAACGAGAGTTTTTCAGCGCGGACGTTGCTGGCAGCCGGGGTCATCCTGGGAGCGGTGGCGCTGACCACTACCGCCGGGCGCAGCCAGAAAGCCAGCAGCGCGGAGACTGCTCTTGCAGCCGGCGTTCCCGGCGCGCAAGCAAAACAACAGCCTGGCGAGGGCAGCACAACCGCAGGCAAGCTGCGGTAGAATAAAGATGATTGGAACCATACCTGGAAATGAGCGATCCACGGACCAAGAGATCGCCATGAAGGAGACCACATGACCGAAGAAACAGAAGATCAACAGACCGCCGAAAACGCCGGAAAAACGCAAGCCGAGGAAAGCTGGCAGGATGTCGGCAAACAGTTTCAGGAACTGGGCGAGAGCCTGGCCGAAGCCTTCCGAACGGCCTGGGAAAATGAGGAAAACCAGCGCCGCCTGCAAGAGATGCGTACCGGGCTTGAAGCGATGATCCGGGAGGTCGGGCAGGCGATCGACGACACCGCCAGCTCGCCGCAGGGGCAGAAGATCCGTGCGGAAGCCGGGCGAACCGTCGAGGCGCTGCGCAGCGCTGGCGAGCAGACCGTCCAGGAAGTCCGCCCGCAGCTGATCAACGCGCTCGAGCAGCTCAACACTGAACTGCAGAAGCTGATCGAGCGAATGAATCAGCCGAAATCTCCTCCAGGCCCGAACCCCGAAGGATAAGACCCGGCTATTTAACCCACAACTGTATCAAATTGGGAGATTTTTCGTTTTAACTCATTAGATAACGGAAAGTGTTTTGGCAAAGGAAGACTGGCCTGGTCCGCGATAGAATCCAACGCCGTGATCCGAGTAAGAAAAACGACGCTGGGGTGGTTTGTTTTTACAGAGCAGTCTTAAGGGGGAATTGATGTTTAAGATTCTGATCATCGATAGCAATGCTTTATTCCGAGAAGGGCTGAGTAATTTGCTCCAACGAGAAGCAGGCATCCAGGTTGTAGGCGAGGCCGAGACCATTGGCAACGCCGCTCAAGTTTTGGCCGATATCGAGCCAGACCTGGCATTGCTGGACGACGAGGTGCCGGACCTGGATCATTTTAATGGGATTCGCCTGCTGCGAGAGCGCCGCCCGCAGACGCAAGTTTTGCTACTGTGCATGCACGCTTCGGAAGACAGGCTGTTGTGCGCCGTCCGGAACGGCGCGCGCGGTTATGCGCTAAAAAATCATTCGATGTCAACCCTGATGGCCTCCATCCGGGCCATGGAACGGGGCGAAGCGGTGATTCCGCGCGCCATGGTGGGGCGGCTGCTGGATGAGGTCACCCGGCTGTCGAACGTATTCGACCCGGATATGGTCGGGCTGCTAACGCCACGCGAGATCGAGGTCCTGCGCGAGTTGAGCCGGGGCAGGTCAAACCGCGAAATCGCGCTCAGCCTGAATATCGCCGAGAACACAGTCAAGGTCCACGTCCACAATATCCTGGAAAAGCTCAACCTGCCCAATCGCCGCCAGGCTGCCCGTTTTGCGCGCAGCCAGGATTTGCCCCATCTGTCTTTCCACAGCCTGATGCTGTCAATGGCAGGTTAATTCCATCATGAGCGCCCGGAAAGCCTCTGGCACAGCCAGCCCCTTGAAAATAGAGGATGGTTCAGCGCGGCCGCGACGCATTCTTACTGCGTTGGGCTAGCAAGGCCGCTTCCACCCGGTTGCGGACCTGGAGTTTCTGCAAAATACTGGTGATGTAATGCTTGACTGTTTTTTCCGAAAGGAAGAGTTTCTGACCGATCTCTTTGTTGCTGAAACCGCTCGCAAGGCCCTCCAGGATTTCCCGCTCGCGCCGCGTCAATTCATCCAACGGGCTATTCTGGTCTTTATGCGCCTTTGGCTCGCGCATCTCGGCCAACAGGCTGGCAGCCAGGGCAGGCGGAACGTAGCTTTCCCCCGCGGCGACCGCCCGCAGGATGCGCAGTAGTTCGCGGGCGGCCACACCTTTCAAAATATAAGCGCTCGCGCCAGTTTTTAAGGCCGCGATTAAATGATCATCCGCCTCTGATGCAGTAAGGACAACGATGCGAGTCGTTGGGTATTCGTTTGCGATCACCCGGGCAGCTTCCAGACCACCGCCCGGCATATCCAGATCGAGCAAGATGATATCCGGCACCAGTTCTCGCGCCAGCCGGATCGCATCCTCGGCAGATCCACCCTGCCCGACCACATCATAATCTGCTTCCGCATCGAGAATAGTCGCCAGCCCATCGCGAAATAATACATGATCATCCACGATGACCAACCGAAGCTCATTCTTGGTTTCCTGAGCGGCGCTCATTTTTCGCCACCTCCTTCAAACTGGATCGGCAAGCTGGCCTTTACCCTGGAACCCTGCCCTACCTTGCTCTCAATCCGGAAGATTCCCCCCAGGCTTTCTACCCGCTCGCGCATTCCGCTGAGGCCCAGGTGACCGTTCTTGCCAACAGCCTGGTCTGGATCAAAACCAGGACCAGTATCAGCGATCTCGATCAGGATCCGGTTTGCGATGCAGCCAACCCGGACCTGCTGCCCGGCGCCGCCAGCATGGCGAAAGGCATTGTTTAACGCCTCCTGGATCAACCGGTAGATCGTAATTTTCAATGGCAGCGCCACCTGGTCAGGAACGGCCACCAGATCCATCTCAACTCGGGTGCCCGTCCGGCGTTCGTGCGCGCGTACAACCTGCGACACAGTCTCCGGCAATCCCAGGTTGGCCAGCTCGGGCAGACTTAATCCGGCAGCGACACCGCGGATTTCCTTGAGAGCATTTTGCATTGCCGACTCAATCGCGCTAAGTTGTACAAGCATTTCGGCCTGCTGATCCGCCTGTGGGTTAGCCTCGATCTTCCCAACCAGAGCATCGAGCTTGAGCAGGGACAACCCTAAATCCTGGGCCGGGCCATCATGGAGCTCGGACCCAATCCGCTTGAGATAGCCTTCGTTTAGCTGTGCTACGCTGGCGGCTGCCCGCCGGACTCGCTCATGGAGTTCCTGGTTCTGCGCCAATAACTCGGTGAGCTGCGTGACCTTCTGGCTCAATTCAGCCTGTTGTAAAGTGATGGTGTTGCTGGTCCGACGCACAAAAACCGACAGGAGGAGATAGATAAAAAAAATTGCCAGACCAACCACCAACCAACTGCGTATTTTAAGAACGGCGATTTCCTTTTCAAGGGCATCTGTCCGTTGGTAAAACTCTGCCACTGCAATGATCTTGTCCGTACCACTCAACCAAACCGGGCTGTAAGTCTCAAGAAGCTGGTCGTGGATCTGCGCCAGGGCTTGATTTTCCTCGTTTTCTAAAGGGCTGATCCCTGAAATGACCTCTCCCAACCGTGCCCGCAGCAACTCCTCATGCATCGGGTAGATCTTGCCAACCACGGATTGGTCAGTCGCGTAAAGAAGCTTGCCGCGAGTGTCCCAAACCTTTAATGCCACAATTTCCTGCCCCATTCGCGTCTCTCGCAGCAATCTGGTGAGTTCATCGGCATGCTCAGGGAGGAGTTCATCTGAATATCCTAATTCCTGTAATTTCGGCGCTACAAAACTGTCAATGTAGAGTGCAGTGGTCGTGCCGGTGCGGTGAATGACACCCGTAACAATTTGATGTTCAACCCAGGCGCCAATCCCCAATAACCCAGCCAGCAGAATCGCCAACCCAGCTAACATAAATCGTTGGCTTAAAGTCAGTTTGCTGAGCAATTCCTTAATCCTGGCTGGCACTTCCAACTCCTTAGCGATTTAACCCGCCCGGCAATTACATCCCTGATCGATCAAGACTTTATCTGCCTGGGTCACCATACAACCACCGGTTTCTCCATGCATTCAAAATAAAAATGATCAATTTTCTAATTATACGCAAGTCCTCTCCGATGCGGATGGGTAAAAAGGCGCGCCTGCTATCCGACTTTCGTCTTAAGAAAATCGAGGCTAAAGCCCTTGAACCCTTTGGCCCATCGGTCGTTTTATAAGCTGGCCCAGACAGGTAAGCTTGATGTCAGGTAAAACCAAACACCAACAAACCCAGGAGAAAAATCATGAACACTCACAAGAAATATTTTGGAGTACGCACAATCGCCCTGCTGGTCCTGATCGCAGCGCTTATATTCGGCGGATTCGGGATCACCGGCGCCGCCGCCCAGTCTTCGATCCCGGGCGATGCGCTTTATCCGGTCAAGACAACCTTTGAACAAGCTCGCCTGGCGTTGGCAAAGGACGCCGGAGATCGGTCCGTCATTAAAATCAGCCTTGCCGAACAACGACTGCAAGAAATCAAGTTGCTCATCTCTGAAGGCCGCTATGGCGAGGTCAACCAGGCCGTTCTCGCTTTTGAGACAAACATCAACGGGGCAATCCTGGAAGTGGAGACTGTCGCAAAAGCCGACCCAACCCGGGCAGCCAGCCTGGCAGTGGATATTATCTCTGCACTTACGCGCTACGCTCAGGTCCTGACTGAGTTGGCCGCCAGCGCTCCAGATAACATAAAGGGCGAGGTGACCCGGGCGCTAGATACAACGCACGTTGCCAGCGGCCTGCAGATGCCATCTGCGGATGATAACAGCAACGAAAATGTTAATGATAACAACAGCAACAGCAACGACAATGCCGATGACGACAACGGCAATGACAACGCTAATGACAACGCTAATGACAACGGCAATGACAATGCCGATGACGACAGCGATGATAACGCCGATGACGACAACGGCAATGATAACGCTGATGACGACAGCAATGACAACGCCGCTGACGACAGCAATGACAACGCCGCTGACGACAGCAATGACAACGGCGATGACGACAGCAATGACAACGGCGATGACGACAGCAATGACAACGCCGATGACGACAACGGCGATGACGGCAGCAATGACAACGGCGATGACGGCAGCAATGACAACGCCAACGACAGCGATGACAATTCAGACGACGACAACGGCGGTTCCGAAGATGGAGACAAGGACGATTAACCAGCATTCGATGCAAATCTGATTGCCCACCGAAGAAACTGGACTTGCAGGCTGACTCTCTCCCAGCCTGCAAGTCCTAAAAAAAGGAAGAATCCAATGGCAGAAAAAAAACTACAGTTCCTGGCAGTTCGTCCTGCTTCCTGGCCGTACCTGGCGCACCAATCCCTCGCTGGCGCAAGAATTTTCACCGCCTGGCGCAGCATCCGGGCCGGCCTGCTGCTATGGGTCATTTTCGGTCTTTTCCTTGCCCTGGTCCAATTCTCCAGCCCCAATCTCCCGGATAATGATGGCTATTACCACATCAAGCTGGCGTACCTGATGCGGACAGAAGGGCTCAAGCCAGCGTTCCCCTGGCTGCCGCTATCCATCCTGAATCCTCGCGAGTTCTATGATCATCATTTCCTTTTTCACGTTGCCCTGATCCCATTCACTTTTGATGATCTGCGGATTGGAGCGAAATGGGCAGCCGTTTTCTTCGCCAGCCTGGCATTTCTTAGCGCCTGGAACCTGTTTAAGAACCAGCGCATCGCATACGCGCCATTGTGGGCGCTGGGCCTGGCGGCGGTTTCAGAAGCGTTTATCTACCGGATGAGCATTACCCGCGCGCAGTCGTTGTCGCTGGCCGTCCTGATGCTCGGTCTCGACTGGCTCTTGCGCAAGAAATATTCCCGTCTGGCCTTGCTGGGCTTTGGGTACGTCTGGCTGTACGACGCATTCCCCTTGCTCCCAATCGTTTCTGGAATTTACGTTCTGGCTGCCTGGTTAAGTGAGAGAGAGCTTGACCTCCATCCCATCCTGTATTCCGGAGCCGGCGTTGCGTTGGGCCTGGTGTTCAACCCTTACTTTCCATACAATATCGTCTTCGCCATCCAGCATATCCTGCCAAAGTTATTCGAGACCACAGCCATCAGCGTCGGGAACGAGTGGTATCCCTACGATACCGGGCAATTGTTGGAAAACTCTCCCTTAGCGCTGGCTGCTTTTATAAGCGGCGCGCTGGCGCTCGGATTGAGCGGCAAACGGATGGACGTCAGCTTTGGCCTGGCCAGCCTGTTTGGGCTGATGCTGTTCCAATCCCGCCGTTTCATCGAGTACTTCCCGGCATTTGCACTGGTCTTTGCCGCATTTGCCTGGACGCCTGTTTTCGAAACGCTCCCCATTCAGCTCCGCAGCCGCCTCCACAAGCGATTGCCGGCCCTGGCATTGATCTTGATCCTGATCCCCGGCATCTGGGGGACTTTTAGCGGAGCGAAGTCGAGCCTGCAATCGGCAAAACCTTACCAGACCTACGCGAGCGCTTCAGCCTGGCTGGCTGCCAATACGCCAGCCGGCGCGCGCGTATTTCAAACTGACTGGGATGATTTTCCGCGGCTCTTTTACTACAATACCCACAATACTTACCTGATCGGCCTGGATCCAACCTACCTGCTCCTATATAACGAAGGCCTCTATTATCGCTGGGTCGATATTACCCGGGGAGATGTCCCACAGCCATCCGCAGCGATTGAACGGGAATTTGGAGCACGCTTTGTTCTGACCGACCTTCGCCATACCGGTTTTCTGAAACAGGCTGCCAAAGATCCTCGCCTGGTGGAGGTTTTCCGCGATGATGATGCTGTCGTATTCCAGATCACCAGCGGCCAGGATTGATTCGAAAGGAAATCCAGATGACTTCTCTACTGAATACCCTCCAAACCCAAAGCACCCTGTACAGCGCAACCCGCTTTATGATCGTGGGAATCCTGGGCACCGTCATTGATTTTGGCCTGTTTGCCCTTTTGAATACCCGGTTCGGCCTGTCCCCGCTGCTGGCCAACAGCCTCTCCTACAGCGCCGGAATGATCAACAACTATACCCTGCACCGGAAATGGACCTTCGCCCAGCAGTCTAAAAAGTCGATTAGCAAACAGTTTTCACAATTTGCCGGGGTCAGCCTGAGCGCGCTGGCGGTGAATAACTTGATTGTGCTTCTACTCACCCCGCTATTTAGCGCCCAACTCTCAGACATTTCTTTGGCCACAGTTCTCGCAAAGGTGTGCGCGATTGCTGTGGGCGTCGGTTGGAATTTCCTCGCCAACTACTTGTGGACATTCCGGGCGGTGGATTCTTTTTAGATAAGGCCTTTTCACCTTTGGTTGAGTAGTTACCCGTTTACCCAAGAATCAATACCGCTTCGTCTTTTTCGGATAAGGCTGGAATGGCGTGCGCGGCTCCAGGCTCAGCCACTCGCCCAGCTCGCCGCCAGACAGGCGCGACAGCGACCGCAGCAGATCCAGGGTCAACCAGCGCGAAACCTGCGGGCGAGAAGGATACTCCCACAGACCGTATGGACCTTGCAGGCCCCGGACGAAATCCGCCAGCGCGGCCACCCTTGGGTCGGCGCGGTCAGCCTCTACCCGCCAGCACAGGTCCAACAGCAGCGCCAGGTCAAAACGGGCGTAAAAGGTGAAGAAGCCGTGGGCTGGTTCGACGCCCACCAGGCGGGCCACCTCGAAACCGATCGCGCTCGCCTCCCGCGTCTCGCGCCCGAGCAGCAGGTCAAGCGCCCGGCGCGCTTCGGGGCCGTTGCAGCGAACCGGGTGCAGCGCCAGGCAGGCCAGGGCCGCGGTGGTGTTCGAGCGGCAGCCCCAGCGCGAGTGCGGCATCTTGCGGTAGCCAGCTACGCGGCCCAGCGTCCCCGAAGCCATCCCGGTCGGCCAGGCGCCATCCTCCAGCCGCTGCGCCAGCAGCCAGGCATAAGCACGCCCGGCGCGCGGGTCTTCGGCCAGCCCGCACGCCGCCAGGCCGCGCAAGGGTAGCGCCGTCTGCAGCGGAACCATCGAATAGCCTTCTTTCGCGGCCGTTTCCTCGCGGGCGTCCGGCAGCGACCAGGCGCCATCCTCCCGCTGCCGTGTGAAAAGGTACTCCGCCCCACGCCGGATGGCCGGGTGATCCGGACCAAACCCCAGGTAGCCCAGGCGCATCAAAGCCAGGGCAGTAGCCAGCACGGGTGTGCTGGCCGCGGTATCGTCCGGCAGGCCGGCTTTCCAGGATCCATCTGGCCCCTGCTGGTCGAACAGGCGAAGCGCCAGGGGATCAGTGCGGGCCAGCTCGGCCAGTTCCAGCACTTCAGCGTCATCCGCAGGGCGATCCAGCAGTTCCCGCAGCACGCGCAGCCGCAGAAGCGGCGATGGGTCAGCTAACAGCAGCGGCGCCCAGGTCACGGAATCGCCTCCAAGATTTCTTTCAGGTAAGACGCCATCGGCGTCTGGCCGCGGACCAGGCCCTCCGGCGGGCCGGTGAAGACTACCTGCCCGCCCTGCGGGCCGCCGCCTGGCCCAAGCTCAATCAACCAGTCGCAGGCCGCCAGCAGGTGCGGGTGATGCTCGACCACCAGGACAGTGTGGCCAGCGTCGACCAGACGGTGCAGGACGCCGGTCAACCGGGCAACATCTTCCAGGTGCTGGCCGACGGTCGGCTCATCGAGGATATAGAGCGTTGGACCCGAGACCTTGCGGCAGAGTTCGGAGGCAATCTTCAACCGTTGGGCTTCGCCGCCGGAAAGGGCATAGCCCGGCTGGCGCAGGACCAGGTAG
>CAZBDC010000146.1:0-14059 GCA_964490575.1 uncultured Anaerolineaceae bacterium
CACCCAGCTCAACTTCAACCTGCCCGACCTGCGCGTCCTCCGGCGCCGGGCGGTCCGCTTCGTGGTCATGGCTGCCCTGGCCATGGCGGCCTACACCGGCGGATACCTGGCCATCCAGGCTGCCGCCCGCGCCACCCCCGGCCTGCCGCCGGCCGCCGCCGGCGCCGCCCTGGCCGCCCTCCTCATCTTGCTGTTCAACCCGCTCCTCAACGCCGTCCAGGGGCTGGTCAACCGCCTGGCCGGCGGCCTGCGCTACGACGCCCGCCAGACGCTGAGCAAATACAGCACGAACGTCAGCAACATCCTCGACCTGCAGCGCCTGGCCGCCACCGCCGTCGGGCTGGTCGGCGAGGCCATCGGGGTCTCCTCCGGCGCGCTGGCCACCGCCGAGCGCCAACCCGGCGATGATTTCTGGGATGACGCCGGCGGGGCCTACCTGGTCCGCTCGATCAGCGCCGGCGGGAAGGCCCTGCCCGAAGGGCGCCTGTCCGCTTCCAACCCGGCCGTCGAATACCTGCGCCGCGAGCACCAGCCCCTGCTCCAGTACGACATCGACCTGCTGCCGCGCTTCCGCGCCATGGACCCCGCCGAGCGGGCCTGGTTCGACAGCCTGGGCATGGACGTCTACGTCCCCATCTTCGCCCAGGAGCGCTGGATCGGCCTGCTGGCCCTCGGCCCAAAGCAGTCCGGCGACCGCTACTTCCCCGAAGACCTGGCCCTGCTGCAGACCCTGGCCGACCAGACCGCCGTGGCGCTCGAGAACGCCCGCCTGTACGACCACCTCAAGCAGCGCAACGCGGAGAACGAGCGGCTCAACGCCGAGTTGAAGGCCGCTAACGTTGAGCTGGCCCGCCTGGACCGCGCCAAGTCCGACTTCATCAACATCGCCTCGCACGAGCTGCGCACCCCGCTCACCCAGGTGATCGGCTACAACGACATCCTCAGCGAAATGCTCAAGACCGGCGACCTGCCCCCCGAGACGGGCATCCAGATGGTCGGCAACGTGCGCAAGGCCGCCCGCCGCCTGGAGGAGGTCGTCGACAGCATGTTCGACATCTCCAACCTCGAAGCGCGCACGCTCAGCCTGGCCCGCTCGCCGGTCACGCTGGCCGCGATCGTCTCGGTCGCCATCGACACCTGGACCAGCGGGCTGAACGACCGCCAGCAGACCATCGCGGTGCGCGGCGTGTCTGGCCTGCCCGGGCTGGTGGCCGACCCGAAACGCCTGACCCAGGTGTTCTCGCACCTGATCCAGAACGCGATCAAGTCCACCCCCGACGGCGGGAAGATCACCCTCAGCGGGCGCCTGGTGGAAGGGGACGGCGAGCCGGAGGGGGCCGGCGCCAGGCAGTATATCGAGGTGGTGGTCAGCGACACCGGCGTCGGCATCGACCCCGACGACCTGGAGCGCATCTTCGAGAAGTTCTACCGGGTGGGCAACGTCCTGCTCCACTCGACCGGCGACACCAAGTTCATGGGGGCCGGCCCGGGCCTGGGGCTGACCATCGCCCGCGGCATCGTCGAGGCGCACGGCGGGCGGCTGTGGGCCGAAAGCCCCGGCCACGACGAGCAAACCTTCCCCGGCGCCAGCTTCCACGTCCTCCTGCCGGTGAAGCCGGAGGCCTGACCCACAGGCCGTCCCCGGCGCTCCATCGCAATGACAGGCAGGGCACACCCCGCGCCAGCCACTTGCTTCGGCCACGTCGCGGCAGGGACGGCGCAAAGACGCCCCCGCCAAACCGCCCACTTGCACCCCGCTGGATATATAATTTATTTATGACACACAAATCCAAAGACCGTGAATTCGCCGTCATCGGGCTGGGCCGCTTTGGGGCCACCATCGCGCTTTCCCTGGTCGAGCACGGCGCCTCCGTCCTGGGCATCGACCACGACCCGCAGCTCGTCCAGGCCATGGTCGACCACCTGACCCATACCGTCGCCCTGGACTCGACCGACGAAGAGGCCCTCCAGGCGGTCGAGATCGCCCAGTTCCACACCGTGGTGGTGGCGATTGGGGATAATTTTGAGGGCAGCGTGCTGACCACCGTGGCCCTCAAGCAGTTGGGGGTCCGGAACGTGGTCTGCAAAGCCATCACCGAGCGCCAGGCCGAAGTCCTGCGGCGGGTCGGCGCGGACCGCGTCATCCTGCCTGAAGTGGAGGCCGGGCAGCGCCTGGCCCTGGAACTGAGCGCGCCGGAGCTGATCGACCTGATCCCGGTCGGCGACGACTACAGCGTGGCCGAAGTGCGCGTGCCCGAAGCGCTGGTCGAGTGCAGCCTGGGCAAAACCAGCCTGCGCGAGGCCTTCGGGCTGAACGTCCTGGCCATCCGCCGCGGCGCCCAGACCATCGTCAGCCCTCCGCCCAACCTGGTCCTGGCCGAAGATGACATCCTGGTCGTGCTCGGGCAGGACGATTCGATCGACCGGTTCTCGTCGCTGGAATGAAGGCCACTCCCCCGGCAGGCCCGCCGCAGACTGCCCGGCCGGAGACCGTCCGAACCCTGAAACCGCGCCCCGCCGCCCAGGGCCTCCCGGTCCCGCTGAAAATGGTGCTCAGCCTGGTGGTCATGACCCTGCTCGGGGCGCTGTTGCTGCGCCTGCCGGGGGTCAGCTACCGCCGGCTGACCTTCGGCGAAGCCCTGTTCACCTCGGCCTCCGCCGTCACCGTCACCGGGCTGTCGGTCATCGACCCGGCCGTCGACCTGACCACGTTGGGCAAGGTGGTGCTTTCCGGGCTGATCCAGGTGGGCGGGATCGGTGCGCTGACCCTGACGGTGCTGGTTTTCCGCCTGCTGGGGCGGCGGATCCACCTGCTCGAGCGCATCGCCCTGCGCAATACCCTGGGCCGGGTGGACGCCCGCAACGTCCTCAGCCTGGCCGGGTGGGTCATTTTGGGCGTCTTTCTCATCGAGGGGCTGGGCGCGCTGGCCTTGTGGCTGCACTGGCGGCAGGCGCTGGCGCCGGCCCTGGGCGGCGAGCTGGAAGCCTTCCTGTTCGCCGCCTTCCATTCCATGTCGGCTTTCTGCAACGCGGGCTTCGAGTTGTTCAGCAACCTGCCGGGTGTGGGCGACAACATCCCCACCGACGCCGCCAGCCTGGCCCTCCTGGGCGGGCTGATCACCGCCGGCGGCGTGGGCGTGCCGGTCATCGCCGACCTGCTGGCCCTGCGCAAAAAGCACCGCCTCAGCCTGAACACGCGCCTGACCCTGGGGATTTATTTCTCGCTGGTGCTGGTGGGCGGGCTGGGGATGTTCTTCGCCGAGGGGCTGGCCGGCCGGCTGGGCCCCGGGCTGCGCTGGTACGAATGGCTGGGGATGTCTTTCTTCCAGTCGATCTCGGCCCGCACCGGCGGGCTGACCGGGGCGCTCGGCTTCGAAGCGCTCACCCCCGCCAGCCAGTTCCTGGTGGCCATGCTGATGTTTGTCGGGGCCGCCCCGGCCTCGATGGGCGGCGGCATCACCACCGGCACCGCCGCCGTGCTGGGGCTGGCCATGTGGGCTTACGCCAGCAACCGCGCCGAACCGTCCGTCGGCCGGCGCACCGTCCCCCGCGCCAGCATCCAGCGCGCCACCGCCGTGCTGATCCTCTCCATGCTGGTCGTCCTGGTGGCCACCTGGCTGCTGCTGCTAACCCACCCGCACGTGGCAGTCATCGACGCCCTGTTCGAGGTGATCTCGGCCTTCGCCACCTGCGGGCTGACCCTGGCCTTCACCGGGCAGCTCAACGCGTTTGGGCAGGTGGTGATCATGCTGGTCATGATCTGGGGCCGGCTGGGCGCGCTGACCGTGGTGGTGGCCCTCTCCCGCCCGGCCCCGCACCCGCTCATCCGCTACCCAGAGGAAACCCTGCTGATCGGCTGACCGGCCTGCCCCGCTAGGGCAGCCGGACGGTCTGGAACCAGTAACGCTCCAGGTTGACCATCGCCTGCACCAGCTCCCGGTACGAGTCGGGCTTGGTGATGAAGCCGTTGCCGCCCAGCGCGTAGGAGCGCGCCACGTGCTCCGGCGACTGCGAGGTAGTCAGCACCACCACCGGGATGGCGCGCAGGGCCTCGTCGCGCTTGATCTCTGCCAGCGCCTGCAGGCCGTCCTTTTTGGGGAGGTTGAGATCCAGCAGGATCAGTTCAGGCAGGCGCGCCTGCCCGCCCGCGGCATACGGCCCGCGCCGGTGCAGGTAATCCAGCAGTTCGGCTCCGTCGTTGACAAACATCACGTCGACCGACCGGCGGGTCGCCTCCTTCAGCGCGTCCTGGATCAACAGCCGGTCGTCCGGGTCGTCTTCGGCGATGACGACAATCGTCCGCCGTTTATGATTCGCTTTCGCAGCCATCCGGCCCTCCTGGAGGACAATAATCCGGCAGCGTCACGATAAAGACCGAGCCCTGGCCGATGACGCTGCGAGCCGTGATCGTCCCCCCGTGGCGCTCGACAATTTTCCGGCACACCGACAAACCGATCCCGCTTCCCTCGAACTCCGACCGGCTGTGCAGGCGCTGGAACGGCTGGAAGATCCGGTCCACGTACTGCTCCTCAAACCCCACCCCGTTGTCCTCAATTTTTATTTTAACCTGCCGGGCTTCAGGACTGGCCTCGCTGTACAACCTTACCACCGGGCTGGCGCCGGGCCGGTGAAACTTGAGCGCGTTGACCACCAGGTTCTGCAGCAGCTGGTGCATCTGGGTGGCGTCCGCCGCGACGACCGGCAGCGGACCCACCTCAACCCGCGCCGCGCTGCGCTCGACGCGCGGCTCCAGGTCCGAGAGCACCTCGCGGGCCACGGCGTTCAGGTCCACCCGCTCGAACGGGCGCCCGCGGGTGGTCACCCGCGAAAGCGCCAGCAGGTCGTTGATCATCACCTTCATGCGCTGGGCAGCGTTCAACATGCGCGCCAGGTAGTCGCGCGATTCGTCGTCCAGGGCCGGGCCGGCCTGGTCGCTCAGCCGGTCGCCAAAGGCCTGGATCTTGCGCAGCGGCTCCTGCAGGTCGTGCGAGGCCACGAAGGCAAAATCCTGCAGCTCGCGGTTGGACTGCTCGAGTTGCGCGGCGTATTCCCTGGCGGCAGCCTCGGCCCGCTTCTGCTCGGTCAGGTCGATCACAAAAGCGATGTAGGATTGTCCGGGTTCGTCAAAATAGGCATACCCGAGCAGGATGGGGACGCGCGAGCCGTCCTTGCGGTAGTATTCTTTCTCGTATGGGGTGCAGGCGCCGCGCCCGTCGGCCTCAGCCAGGCCGGCCGCGTCGATCGCGTTGAACTCGGGCGGCGTCATCTTGCGCCAGTCGACCAGCCCGGCCTCCAGGTCGGCCCGTGTATACCCGATGATCTTCAGGAAGGCATCGTTGGCCAGGCTGATCCGCCCGTCGATGTGCGCGTGCAGGACCCCGATGATGTTCGAATCGACCAGCCGGCGCAGGCGGCTTTCGCTGCTGCGCAGGGCCTGCTCGGCCGCCACCCGGGCGGTGATGTCAATAAAGGCCGCTACCGCCCCCGAAGGCCGGCCCTCTTCGTCCAGCAGGGGTGTCACGTTGCCAAACAGGGTGCGCGTCTCGCCGTCGTCGAATACAACCTGCTCTTCAAAGTCACGCACGGGTTTCCCGCTGCGCGCGGCCACCTGCAGGGGCAGCGCCTCGGGGGCCAGCTCCTGCCCGGCGTGAAAAACGCCGAAATGGGTGGGCGCCTGGCCGGCCGGGGCCGTCTTGGAGAGATTGGCGTCCTCCGGCATGCGCAGGATGGCGCTGGCAGCCGGGTTGCCGGTCACGTAGCGGGCGGCCGGATCGTGGGCAATCCACACCACCGCCGGGACGGCATCCATAACCGCTTCGAGCTGGGCAGCCCGCGCGCGCTCGCGCGCTGGTTTCGCGCAGGGCCTGCTCGCTCAGCGCCAGCTCGCGGTACAGCAACTCCTGCGGCTCGCGCAGCCCCACTTCGACGATGGCTTTATAAATGAAGATGAACGAAACCACCTTGAAATAATGCCCGCCGATGACCACCAGGTCATACACCCCGCCGTAGTCGGTGAAGGCCAGTTCTGCCAGCACGTTCGCCGCCGCCGAAGCCAGCAGCAGGGCAAACACCCTGGATGGAAAAATCCGCCGGGTGCTCAGCAGCAGGCCGGCGCCGGCCAGGAAAAACAGCGTGATCACGTATTCGCTGATCCGCTTGAAGGGCGTCAGGCCGCCGGCGAAGGCGACCGGGAAGTTCTCCCAGGTGAAAATCGACAGCAGCAACATGGTGGTAGCCGCCCCGAAAGCCAGGACGATCACCCACGGGCGCGGGAAGCGCCGCACGTGAAACGGCGCGGCGACCATCGCCAGGCTCTGCATGTAGCGGGCCGCCAGCCACAGCTGCGTGCCCAGGTTGGGCCCGTCTGGGGTGGCCGGGTCGGTCCCGGGGAACACGCCCATGCCGGGGTAGGCCAGCGTGTGCAGCAGGTCCAGCCCGGCGACAAACAAATACGAGATGCCCAGGAAAAGAAGGTAGCCGTTTTTGAGATTGTGGCGGACGTTCCAGGTGAGCGAAAAAACCATCAGGGCGATCACGATGCTGAACATTTCCACCAGCGCGTGGAAAAGCAGGTAGCGGTGCAGGCTGATGATGAACAGGCCCACCCCCAGCCCGATCACCAGCAGGGCGGCCGCAAGATTGTCGCGGACCAGCCGCCCGGTCCGCCTGAGCAGGCCGGGTGTCATTGAAACGCCTCGACCCGGTTGCGCCCGTTGGCCTTGGCGCGGTAGAGGGCCCGGTCGGCGTCGACCAGCAGTTCTTCCAGCGTGCGGTGCCGCTTTTTGGCCGCCGCCACCCCGATGCTGACCGAAACCGCCACCAGCCCCTGGGCGCTCACCCAGGGCACCCCGCCGATCGCCTCGCGAATGCGCTCGGCGATCTGGACGGCCGCGGCCAGGTCGGTGTCTGGCAGCAGCAGGGTGAACTCGTCGCCGCCGTAGCGCCCGAAAATGTCCGTTTCGCGGATCTTGCCCCGGCAGCGCTCGGCCAGGTTGCGCAGGACGTCGTCGCCCACGTTGTGCCCGTAGGTGTCGTTGATCTGCTTGAGGTTATCCAGGTCGATCATGATGGCTGCCAGGGGATGGTTGAAGCGCTGGTAGCGTTCCACCTCGCGCCGGCCCAGGTCAAAAAAGGCCCGCCGGTTGTACGGCCCGGTCAGCGGGTCGCTGATGGCCAGCTGCTTGATCTCGGCGTGCAGCAGGGCATTCTGCAGCGCGGCGGTGGTCGTGGCGGCAAAGGTGACCAGCAGGCGCAGGTTGGCCTCGGTGAACGCGTCTGGCTGCCCGGCGCTCAGCGAGAGCGTCCCCAGCACGCTTTCCCCGTAGGTCAGCGGGGCGATGATCATCGAGCGCACCCCGCGCATCTCCTCTGGCTCGCCCTCGGGCGAGCCGGTCTGCTGCACGTCGCGGATGAGCTGCGGGCGTCGCTCGCGGGCCACGCGGGCCGGGTAGAGCTGGCTGCGTGGGGAGTGGATGATGCGGATGCGCTCGCTGCTGAAACCCAGCGTGGCGCGCACCTGCAGCTCGCCGGTGCCCGGTGAAACCAGGTGGAGCATGCCCCGCTCGGCCGCCGGGATGGCGCTCTGGGCCGCGTCGAGGATCTGGCTGAGCAGGTCGTCGAAATCGAGCGTCGAGAGCAGCGCGGCAGTGGCGCGGTGCAGCCCGTCCAGCTCGTCGGCCCGCTGGCGCGAAATGAGCGCCGCCCGTTCGGCTTCCTGGGTGCGCTCGACGACGCGCTGCTCCAGCTCATCCTTGGCGATGCGCAGATCGCGCTCGGCCTGGAAGCGCTCGGTCACGTCGAAAGCGGTCAGCAGCCAGGCCGGGCCGCCATTGTAGGTCATGCTGCCGGTGGTCACGTCCACCCAGCGCTCCTCGCCGGCCCGGTTGAGGATCTTGATCTCGTAGCGGGCCGGGTACCCGCGCGCCCACGCGTTGGTCATCCGCGACTGCTTGAGCGGCTCGCGGTAGTCCGGGTGGGCCAGCCGCCACAGCTCCTTCCCCACCAGGTCGGCCGGTTCGTAGCCGGTCACGAAGCGGGTGGCCGGGTTGGCGTAGCGGATGCGGGCTTCCTGGACGATGAAAATGGCCGCCGAGGTGGTCTCCGCCAGGGTTCGGAAGCGGGCCTCGCTCTCGCGCAGCGTCTCCTCGGCCTGTTTGCGGCGCTCGATCTCGTTGTGCAGCTCGCGGTTAGCCTCGGCCAGCTCGCGGGTGCGCTCCTGCACGCGCAGCTCCAGCCCGTCCTGGATCTCCTTCCGCTCCAGCGCGTAGCGGATCGAGCGCTCAAGCTGCCACTCGTTGAGCTGGCTCTTGACCAGGTAATCGGCCACGCCCTGCTGCATGGCCGCCACGTCCAGGTCGTAACTGCCCTGCCCGGTCAGCAGGATGAACGGGCCCACGCAGCCGCAGGCTTCCGCCGCCCGCATCAGCTCCAGCCCATTGTTGCTGCCCAGGTAATAGTCCACCAGGTGGACGTCGAAGGCCCGGCTGGCGCAGGCTTCCAGCCCCTTTTCATAGCTGTCCACCCACTCCAGCCGGTAGCGAAAGCCGTTGCCCTGCCCCGGCAGGTGGGCAAACAGATCCTTGATGAGGACATATTCGTCCTCATCGTCGTCCACGAGCAGCACCATGAGATTCTTGTTCATTTGTTAATGATAATTATAATCGCAAATGAAAAAGACCTCACCCACCCCGGCCCTCCCTCTCCTGGCGGGGCCAGGAGAGGGAGGGAGCAGATTCCTGGTTGCGATGCTCCGCGTCGCAACCCTCCGCCGGACGCTCCCGCGTCCCGTCCAGGACCGCGAGCACAAGCATCGGGCGGGCAAGAAGCCCTGCCTCAGCCCGGGCAAGCCCGCAGCGGGTTAAGACGCGGAGAAGATATGAAAGAATTCCGAAGATAAGCTCAGTAGACCCTGGGCACTGGCCAGGGGATGAGGTGGTTGGCCGGCAACGAGCTGTCAACAGATTTTGGGAGCGGATTGACCGCATGGTTGCATCCGGCCCAAAAAGCTGTAAAATAGCTGCATACAGTCATCTAAAAAATTCCACAAGGGGGAACCATGAAACCCACGCTCAAGCGACTCGCCCACCTGCTGGTGCTGGTTGTACTGCTGCTAACCCAGTTCGCAGTAAAGGCATCCCCTCCAGAGACCACGCTGGCCCAGGTCAGCACCTATTCCATCTCCGGGCGGGTGACGGACGGGGGTGAGAATGGCATCCCGGGCGTCGTGGTCAACGCGGCGCCCGCCTCGTGCGCCGGCGCCACGGCAGCCAGGCCTGTTTTGCTGGTCACCGGCTGGGGTGGGAGCGTCGGCAAGACTTTGAGCGAACAGGATGAAAACCTGCGTTATATCGGCCAGGCGCTGACCGGGCATGGATATATCGAGGGGTGCAACCTGTTTTATGCCGGCGGCACATCGCCTGAAAAGTGGCAGGATGAAAACGCCGAAGTGATCCGCGATCAAATCTGCGCGGCCCAGGCGACATACCGGCAGAAGTATGCCGGCAAAACGCCGGTCTTCAATATCATCGCGCACAGCTATGGCGGTTTGCGCTCGCGGGCGTACCTCGAAAGCGATTTGTACAGCTCCGCCTGCCCGGCGGAGACCGGCGAAATGGCCCCCGTGACGGTCGACAATCTCATCACCCTGGGCACCCCGCATGGCGGCGAATGGGGCGACCTGCCCCTGGCGACCCTGCTCGGGCTGATCGGCCTGGCTGATTTCGGCGGCAATTACCCCGCCATCGCCGAGCTGGCGCCCCCGGTCCGCCTGTGGCAGAACCTCGCCGGCCGGCAGCCGGCGGGCGTCGCCTATCACGTGATCGGCGGGGATGCGCGCTCGCAATCCGCGGATTTTTCTTTGGTTTTTAAGTATATGTACGACAAATGGTTCCCCACCACGCGAAATGACCCGAGCGATATGGCGGTTCACCAGGAAGGATCATTTGTATTATCCTCTTTCCCATACTCATACTTATATCCCCGCCTGACCACGATCCCGACCAATGACCTGCACGGGCGCTGTGATGACAGCAACACGAACCTCGTGGACGGCCTGGTTTGCCTGGCGCTGGGGATCAACAGCCTGAAATCCTATGTCAACCCCGCCACAACCTTTGAGGAGAAAATCTGGCCTATCCTGGCGGCCTCGAATGCCGGGCAGGCCTATTCTGCTGCGCAGCCGGCCCCCCCGCCCGAAGCGCCCGTATCCACGGTCCAGAGGATGGCCCAACTGGCCCAGCCCGTCACAGTCGGCGGGATGGCGCTGGTCGAGATCCAATCGGGCGCGCTGGCGGACAGCAGCCCGGTCAGCGGGACCTTCCAGGTGACCGCCGGAGGGACCAGCCAGGTTCATTTCAGTTCGACCAATGAGACCCTGGCGCTGACCCTCACCGATCCCAATGGGCATGTCATCTTAGCAGGCGATCCAGGCGTCACCATCCTGACCACCACGCTGGGCATAGGCTGGACGACCATCTACCATTTTGAAGACATCCAGCCTGGTTCCTGGGCATACCAAATCACCACTGGAGCGCTGCCCCAGCCGGCCGGCTACCGGCTGTTCCTGGTTCCCTCCAGCCCGGTTTCCGTGACCGGCACGCTGCCCGAGTGGCTGGAAAATGCCGCTTCGGTCCCCCTCACGGCCACCATCCGGGCCAATGGGACGACCCCGCTGGCTGGGGCAGCGGTCAGCGCAAAAATCATCCGCCCCGACGGCAGCCAGGGCAGTCTCGTCCTGCTGGACGACGGCAGCCACGGTGACGGGGCCGCCAATGACGGCACCTATGGCGGTACGTACGCCAGCACGAGCCTGGGCGGCAGCTATGGCGTCACCTTCACGGCAATTGGCACGTATAACAGCGAAGATTACACGCGCAGCGCCTCCGGCGCTTTCTTCATCGCGCCTGCCAGCGCCGTACTGGGCAGCGATTATACCGACCAGGGCGTCGACGAAGACCTCGACGGAGTTTACGACTGGCTGGAAATCTCGATTCCCGTGACGGTGAACGCCGCCGGAACCTACACCCTTTCGGGGGAGATGTATGCGGGTGGGGAATTTATTGACCAGGCCAGGGTGACTGAAGATTGGGCACCCGGATCCCGGACGGCCAGGCTGCGCTTCTCGGGCAGGGCCATCGCTGCCCTGAGGCAGGATGGCCCTTACATCCTGCGCAACCTCCTGTTCCTGGATGAAACCCAAACCACGAATTTGATCCAGGCCACCGATCCTTTCTATGAAACGGCCCCGTATTCGTACAAACAATTTATTGGCGACCGGTCGGTTTATTTGCCAATCATCCTTCGCGGCACTGCATTGCCAGCGCCACCATTGGCCCAACCGGAGACCGTAACGTTATCGGCAACCTACTCAGCCCTGACGGACGCGGACGGCTACTACACCCTGGCGGGGCTACCCGCGGGCGATTACACGCTGACCGCCGTGCAGGCCGGGCAGCAGTTCACCCCGGCCTCGCGCAGCGTCACTTTACCCCCAGACGCCGCCCAACAGAACTTCCAGGCGGTTGGCGGCGCCATCATCCCCGGCGAGATGGTCACCGTCCCGGCCGGGACCTTCCAGATGGGCTGCGACCCGGCTCACAACGGCGGCTACACCTGCAACACGAACGAGCTGCCTTTACACACCGTCTATCTCGACGAATACCGCATCGACAAATATGAAGTGACCAACGGGCAGTACGCGCAGTGCGTGGCGGCCGGGAGCTGCGACCCGCCGGCCTACGTCATATCCGCCTCGCGTTCCTCTTATTATGACAACCCGGCCTACGCCGGCTACCCGGTCATCTACGTCTCCTGGCAGGATGCGTCTGATTACTGCGCCTGGGCTGGCAAGCGCCTCCCGACCGAAGCCGAGTGGGAAAAGGCCGCCCGCGGCAGCGCCGGCACGCGCGCTTTCCCATGGGGCGACGCCAACCCGGCCTGCGACCTGGCCAACCACGCCTATAGCGACGGATCCTCCATTCAATACTGCCTCGGCGACACCAGCGCGGCCGGCAGCTACCCGGGCGGGGCCAGCCCGTACGGCGCGCTGGACATGGCCGGCAACGTGTTTGAGTGGGTCGGCGACTGGTACCAGGCCGATTATTACAGCGTCTCGCCCGCCAGCAACCCACAGGGACCCGCCACCGGGACGAACAAGGTGGTGCGCGGGGGCAGCTGGGGCCACGTCGAGCGCACCCAGCGCGTCGTCCACCGCATCAACAACCTCCCCACCGGTCACAGCAGCGTCAACGGTTTTCGCTGCGCCGATTCCGTCGAAAACCAGCCCCCCAACCTCCCCGCCAGCCCGGCGCCCGCTGATAACGACGCCACAGCCAGCATCACCCCCACCCTATCCTGGACCGGGGGCGACCCGGACGGCGATTGGGTGGGCTATGATCTCTACTTCGAAGCCGGGGACAGCACGCCGGATGTGTTGGTCGCGCAAAATCTGGGTGCGCCGCTTTATTCGGCCGGGATACTGGCCGCCAATACCACTTACTTCTGGCAGGTGGTTGCCATGGATTTCCTCGGCCCTCCAACCACCGGCCCGGTCTGGCGCTTCACCACCGGCAGCGCCACCGTCATCCCCGGCGAGATGGTCACCATCCCGGCCGGGACCTTCCAAATGGGCTGTGACCCGGCCCACAACGGCGGCTTTGCCTGCCAGGACGAAGAGCTGCCTTTACACACCGTCTACCTCGATGAATACCGCATCGACAAATACGAAGTCACCAACGCCCAATACGCGCAGTGCGTGGCGGCCGGGAGCTGCGACCCGCCAGGAGAAAATGTTTCCTATACCCGCGACCCATATTACGATAACCCGGCCTACGCCCGTTACCCGGTGATCTGGGTGTCCTGGTACAATGCCTCCGACTACTGCGCCTGGGCGGGCAGGCGCCTGCCAACCGAGGCCGAGTGGGAGAAGGCTGCCCGCGGCGCGAGCGACACGCGCGCCTTCCCGTGGGGCGACGCCGGCCCAACCTGCAACCTGGCAAATTTCTACGATCTGACCGGGTCGGGAATCTACTGCGCCGGCGACACCAGCACGGTGGGCGGCTTCCCGGCCGGGGCCAGCCCGTACGGGGTCATGGACCTGGCCGGCAACGTGTGGGAGTGGGTCAACGACTGGTGGCAGTTCGATTACTACAGTATCTCGCCGGGCAGCAACCCGCAGGGGCCTGACAGTGGGTATCATAAGATGATGCGCGGAGCCAGTTTCCACGACGAAGATTTCACCCTGCGCTCGGTGACCCGCGGGATGATGGAACCTGCCTATCGCGACATCAATCTCGGCTTTCGCTGCGCGAACTCCCCCTGAAGGTGAGATTACCTGGTTTACTTTTGCCATGTGGACCGCCTCGTGAGAATAATCAGCTCAATCCGCTCCCCGAATCCGTTGACAGTTCGTTGCCGGCCCACACCTGCTTGCCTGGCGTTTTTTTATAACCTGCCGTTCAGGTATTCCTGGGCATTGGCGAAGAACTGGTCAAATACCGCGTTGACCGTTTCCAGGTCCGCCGGGTTGACGCCCCGGCTGACGATGGCGACCCAGGCGCACATGGCATCTTCCACCCTGACGGCGGCGGCCCGGCCTTCCCCGGTCAGTGACACAGTGACGCTGCGCCTGTCCGCAGCCGTGGGGACCACCGCCACGTACCCGGCCCGCTGCAAGGATTGGAGCGCCCGCGTGACGTAAGCCTTATCGATGCCGATGGCGGCGGCCAGGGCAGCCGGGCTGCGGCTCTCGCCGGCGCGTAATTCGAGCAGCAGCGGAGCCGTCCCGCTGGAGATGCCGCTGCCCGCCAGCTCGCGGTTCAAAAATCGCTCGCCCATGCGGAATAACAGGCTGATGTGCCGGTTAATCGGGCGCATGGCGCTCAAGCCGGTTTCAGGCGGGCCAGCCGCCCGCGCGTCTTGGCCGCCAGCACCCCCGCGATGGCCACGCCCACCCCGGCCGAAAGCACCCAATCCAGCGGGGTGAAAAAGCCCGCCGCGGTCAGCAGAGTCCAGGAGATCGGAAGAGCGTCGTGTAGGGAAAGAGTGTAGGATAGGGTGTGGG